>NZ_JBVHSO010000003.1:709279-720940 GCF_055566335.1 Streptomyces sp. NPDC027672
CCCGGCCCGGCATCCGCTCCGGCCGGGTATTCAGCCATAGGGCCGGACGAGAGCGTGCCCGCCTCGCCGAGCGGCGGCCACCGGTGTGAGATGGCTGCTGTGGTGGGTATCGAGGACCTGCGCCGGCCGGGCGGCATCATCGTCCAGGTGCCGGCCGTCGCCGCCTGCTACTACGCGGCGGCCCGGCTCGGCCTGCTCCGCGAGCTGTCCGTCGAGGGCGCCGTCGTCACCCCCATCTGGCCGCCCACCGGCGTCGCCGTCGCCGCGCTGCTGATCCTCGGGCTGCGCTGCTGGCCCGGCATCACGCTCGGCGCCTTCTTCGCCGTGCTGTCCCTCACCTCGCCCGACGTGGAGATCCTCGGCGTCCTGTTCGGCAACACGGCCGCGCCCCTGTGCGCGGCGCTCCTGCTGCGCCGGGCCGGCTTCCGCACCGACCTCAGCCGGCTGCGCGACGGCCTGGCCCTGGTGTTCCTCGCGGCGCTCGCGTCCATGCTGATCAGCGCGACCATCGGCGTCGGCCTCCTCGTCCTCACGGACGGCCTGCCCGCGCGCGGCTTCTGGCCCGTCTGGCTCGCCTGGTGGGTGGGGGACGCGATGGGCGTGCTGATCGTCACCCCGCTGCTGCTGTTGCTGTGCCATGCACGCCGGCCGCTGCCCCTGGGCCGCTGGAAGGAGGCGACCGCGCTCGGCGCCGTCGCGTGTCTGGTCGTACCGCTGGCCGTGTTCAGCTCGATCAGCCTGCTGTTCCTCGTCTATCCGATCGTCATCTGGGCGGCGCTGCGGTTCCAGCTGGTGGGCAGTGCGCTGTGCGCGCTGCCCACCTCGGTGGTGGCCACCATCGCCGCCACGGACGGCGTCGGCGGGTTCACCGGCCTCGACCGGATCGAGGTGATGCTGAAGCTCCAGGCATTCAACGGCGCGATGGCCCTGACCGCGCTGCTGCTCTCCGCCGTGATCATCGAACAGCGCAACACCCGGCGCTCGGTGGAGAAGGCCTGCCAGGAACTGGTCGAGGTGCTGGAACACCTCACCGCGGGCGAGGCCCCGCCGCCCCGGCCCCGGCCGAGCCCCGCCGCCGACGACCGCCCGCGCCCGCCGGGCACCCGGTGACCGCCCCCGCCGCGAGGGCATGAGCTGCGGAGTGCCGGGATTTCGCGGGAGGCGGGTCAGGGCAGCCCCGCCCCGGCCCGCTCCAGCACGGCGGCGGTGTGTCCCGGAGAGGTGTGCGGGAAGGAGTGCGCTCCCGGGACGACTACGACCTGCCCGTGGCCGGCGAGGCTCGCCAGCCGGTGTGCCCAGTGCGGCGGGCTGAGGGCGTCGTGCTCGCCCACGACGACGGTGACCGGACAGCGCACCGAGGGCATGAGCCGCTCGGGCGCGTCCGACTGGGCCGAGCGGACGCAGGCGGCGAGGCGGCGGGGGCCGGCCTTCAGATAGGAGGGCAGCACGGCCGGCAGGACGCCGGGCGACTCGTGGACCGCCGTGCGCGCGAAGGCACGGACGAGCGGGCCCGTTCGTCGCAGGCGGGGCGGGAACGTGGGCGCCAGCAGGACGAGCGACGCCACCCGGTCGGGCCTGCGGACGGCCGCGTGCAGTGCCACCTGGGCGCCGGTGGAGTGTCCGGCCAGCACCACGGGGCCCGGCGCGACCTCCGCCAGCCAGCGCGCCACCGTGTCCGCGAGCGGTCCCAGCGTCGCGGCGCACGCCGGACCCAGCGGATCCCCGTATCCGGGAACGTCGAGCACTCGCGCCGGTCCCCACCGGGCACAGCGGTCGGCCGTGGACAGCAGGTAGCCCGGCGCTCCGAGGCCCGGGACGAGGACGACCGGTAGCCGTCGTCCCCGGAGGCGGAGGGTTCCGAAGCTGCGCACGCAAGCCAGGCCGGCGCGGTCGTGATGGACGTCCGTGTCCGGACGGGTCAGGCGCATCGCGGGTCTTTCCGGATCGAGGGCGGCCCGCTCGGCCCGCCGGTACCGGGGGCAGCGGCCGTGGTGGTCCGTGGCAGGGATCGCCGGGCACCCGGCGGCGCGGTCTGAGCGTCACCCGGTACGTGTGCGAGGGGTGCTGTCGGCCGTGGTCTCCGTGCCGCGGGTGTCTACCTGGACGGCGTGTCGCTCAGGGTGGACTCGAACCAGGCGATCTGGTCCCGCACCCAGGAGTCGCACACCGAGGTACGCCCGCTCGCCGGGGGGAAGAACGTCGCCAGCTGGTCCGCGATCCACGGGTCCGCGGCCTGGCGCGCGGTTTGCCGGCCGTCGGTGCCGTGCCCGGTGTCCGCGGCGGCCCGCTGGACCGTGGGGTGCTCGTGGTGATGGGGGGCCACTGCCATGGCCGAGCCGCCACCGGCCACGACGGAGCCTCCGGCTATGAGAGCGGTGACGCCTGCGAGAGCGATACGGCGGGTGAGCTTCATGGTTCTTCTCCTTGCTGGTCCGCCGTCCCGTGGTGATCACGCCACCGTGCGTGACGCGCGTGGTGGGGGGCGGCGCGGAACCATCCGGTGGGCACGCCTACCCAGCCGTTCCCAAGCCACACCCCAGTCCCTCCCGAGACGCACCGCCCTCCCGGCCGACGGCCTCCGGCGGACCCTCCGATCCGGTGCGGGCCCGCAACTGGAGCACGCCCACCGTCTGCCCTCCGCTCACCTCTCCGGTCGGGCGGAAACCCAGGCGGAGGTAGAAGTCCTCCGGGCCGTCCGCGCCGGGGTGCCAGCTCGCGTACAGCTCCGTGCCGCCGCGGCGGCGGATCTCCGCGGCGACGGCGTCGACCGCGAACCGGCCGTAGCCCCTGCCCTGCTCCCCGGCGGCGATGTTCAGCCGCCACAGGCCGGAGCGGAAGAGAGTGCCGTCCTCGTGCCAGTCGATGTCGAAGAAGGCCATCAGGAAACCGACGGGACGGCCGTCGTCGGTGATCAGGCGGGGCCAGGCGACGCCGTCGGGATGGACGTACGCCTCGGCCAGGGACCGGACCACCGGCGCCACGGCGTGCTCCTGGCCGGGGTGGACGCGGATGCCGGTCGCGGCGTCGAAGGTGCGCGGGGTTATCTCCTCGAGACGGATCATCCCGGCACCGTAGGGGCCCCGCGCGGGCCCCGGCCACGGGTTTTCCACGCGCCGGCCACGGGTTCTCCGCGCCCCGGCCACGGGTTCCGCGCCCCGGCCACGGGTTTTCCACGCACCCCGGCCACGGGTTTTCCGCACCTCGTGCGGCACGTCGACGTGGTGGCGTGGTGGCGTCGACGTGGTGGCGTGGTGGCGTGGTGGCGTGGTGGGCCCCGGCCGGCGAGGAGCGCGTCACGGCCCGGCCGGCCGCGCCCGGGTGCAGCGGTCCGCACCGTGGTCTCACCCGTACGGCGGTTCAGCCCTCCGAGCGGTTCGTCGGCCCCTCGTCGTCGCTGCCGGGTTCGGCGGCCGGCGTCTGCGTGCCACGGCGGTCGGGTGTGGGCGGGTGGGCGGCACCGGTGGCGCCGGGCTGGCCGCCGCCCGTCGTGCCGTAGCCCCCGGGAATCCCCGGCGGTGTGTCCGCGGCCGCCGCCGCCTCGCTGATGTGGCGCCGGGCCCGGACACCCGCCCGGCGCTCCGGATACGGGTAGTCGAACGGCTCGGCGGCGGCCCGCTCCCGCTCCTCCTCGAGCCGGCGCCGCGCGGCGCGCTCGGCCGCCGTCGCCTGCTCGTTCCCGGCCTCCCGGCCGCGGTCGGACTCGTGCTCGTGGTCGTATTCCTGGGCATGGTCGTGGTTCCTCATGCGGCGCCGAGTACCCGGGTGACGGCCACCTCCACCGGGTGCCCCGGCGTGCCGGGCGCCCCGGAGGCGATGGGCGGACGAGGGAACCCGGGGCGCGTCGCTGCCGCGCGGGGGAGTGGAACGGGCGGACGGGAATCGAGCAGGTGAGCGGCCGTGTCGACCATTCGGGACGGTCGTGCCGGCACCGTCGCCCGCGGTGTCCCGCGCCCGATTGCCTTGTTACCGAACACGGACAGAACCGAGCGAACGACGCCGGTGCCGACGTCGTCTCATGGGGTGCAGCGAACAGCCGATGCGGCCGGTCGCCCCGCGAGAGCGGGGGAGGTGCCGCGTCTCGGAGACCACAAGGGAGCCTTCATCATGACCACGCACCGCGCCCGCCGTACCGCCCGTTCCGCCGCCCTCGCCACCGTCACCGCCGCGCTGGCGCTGGGCCTCGCCGCCTGCGGCAGCTCCGGCGACGACTCGAAGGCGTCGGGCGCCGCCCCCGCCCCGGGTGCCGCGCAGGGCCGGTCCGCGTCCGACACGGACGGCAAGGGCGGCACGGAGCGGGCCACCAACGGTGGTGACCTCAAGAAGACGGTGCGTACGGCGACCGCGCAGGGCGGGGCGGTGGAGATCGCGGCCAAGGCCGCGACGGCGAGCGCCCAGCCGTGTCGTGGGGACGAGCTGCTGGTCACCGCGGTGCACCGGTTCGCCGGTCAGCAGGGCGACCACCTGCTGCTCACCGCGGTGAACGAGGGCACCAAGCCCTGCTGGGTCACCTCGTACCCGGGCGTGGTGCTCGACTGGAACACCGACAACGGCGAGAACGCCGCGCTGCCGCACTCGAAGAAGGACAACCCGGGCGGAGACAAGCACCTCACGCTCCAGCCCGGAGGCAAGGTGTACAGCGCGGTGAACCTCTTCGACTACGGCTCGAAGCACCACACGGCGCAGACGCTCGCCATCGCCCTGCGCGGCGCGGACGGTCACACCGGCCCCTTCTACTCCGTCGTCATGAAGGGCCAGAACCAGAAGTTCCGCTGGAACGAGGCCGACGTGCTGAACTGGAACACCGAGAAGCCGTACGACTTCTGACGGTCCGTCAAGTGATTCCTGGGTCGACCGCCCGAAGTCGGCGACGTACAGGGGGTGTTCTCACGTCACCGGCTCCACCTGCGGCCAGAGCACAGGGTGGGGGACGAAGTTGCCCCAGCCTGTGCTGGTCACTAAAGTCGGTCAGGTGACTGCCGGGTCGGCCATGGGCCATGCACGAGTGAGGCTCCCGGCCTCGGCGTGAGCGCGAGGCGGGCAAGAGGCCCGCCCCTTTCTCCGCGTCTTTGCTTCCCGCGCCCGTATGCGGCGCTTCACCACAGCGGATCCCAAGACCGGAGACCCACCACTGATGTCCTCTCCCCAGCAGTACCCGCATGCATCCGAACTGCCGTCGGCCGGTGTCCAGTTGAACCACACCGCCGTCTACGCGAGCGACCGGCACCTGTCCGCCGAGTTCCTCGCCGCGATTCTGGGCCTGAAAGTCGGTGCGCCGTTCGGGCCGTTCCTGCCCGTCGACCTCGGCAACGGTGTGACGCTCGACTACTACGAGAAGAGGGGCGAGCCGATCCAGTCACAGCACTACGCCTTCCTCGTGCCCGACGAGCAGTTCGACGCCATGATCGCCCGTCTGGAGGCGGTCGGGGTCACCTACTACGCCGACCCCCGTCACACTCAAGCCGGCCAGACCAACAGCCTGTTCGGTGGTCGTGGCGCCTACTTCGAGGACCCGGACGGCCACAACATGGAGATCATGACTCGGCCTTACATCCGGCCGTAGGGGTGGCGCGTACCGGTCGGTGATCAAGCCGGCCCTGAACCGCCGGCTCGCACCCCTCACACCCTTCACGCCCTTCACGCCTGAACTGCTGCCGCAAGTCGGTGGAAGTCGGTCACCGTCCCCAACGTGCGTGTGGGGGCGGTGGGTTGGGCTCCTCGTACGATGGGTGTCGACACCATGACGCAGTCGCGTGTCGTCGTCGACGCCGAGGATGGGTATCGAGGGATGACGAGACGTGCATAGCCGCGGAGTCCGGGCGTGACGGGCGTGCCACCGGAGTGACGCCCCGTACGACGGGTCGCTGTACGTCACGGTGCCGCCCGGTACGGAAGCGTGGCGGAAGCGGCGTGGAGTGGTGCGGGTCTACAGGGGGACGGGCATGACGACGACCGGGTCATCGGACGGGACACAGGAGCCACAGCCGGGCGGCGCCGACGGCATCCACGCGGAGCCGGCTCCACGACAGGCCGGACAGAGCGGGGACTCCGACGCCGGCCCGGCCGTGGTCGCGCGGCACCCACGGCGGAACGGCGCCGACGAGGACGGCACACCTCGTGAGAGCTTCGCGTCCATCGTCACCGAGGCACTCGGTCTGGCGCCCGGCTCCACCCGGCGGCGCAGAGCAGTGACCCTGCTGGTGATGCTCGCGATCGCTTGCGTGGCCGTCTTCCGGGACACGCTGACCGGCTACCTCATGATCAGTCCCAGTGTGGCCCGGGAGAACGACTCCAACGCGCAGTACGACGCCGACAAGGCGCCGTTCACGGTGTCCGTGCGGCCCGAGGAGGACGAGCCCGAGACATGGGCGGTGGTTTTCGACCGGGTGCTGACTTTCGACGAGAAGCGGAAACTGGTGGCCGCCGGCGACCGCGCGGCCGCCTTCTCGTACCTGAAGAAATGGGGAGGCCGCCTGCTCACCGACCGCGCCATGCTGGAACACGCCCCCGAGCGGTACAGGGACCAACTGGCTTCGGGCGCCCTCGGATGGTACGCCGACGTGTTCCAGATGAACGTGATGAGCACCCGGTCCACCGCGGTGGTCATCAACGGCTGGAAGGTCACCGACGTGACCTGCCGGAAGAGCGCCGGGCGCACCGTCGTCATCCTTCCGGAGCAGGGCGGCGCGTCCTACGAAGGTCTTCAGCTCAACATTCCGCCCCTCGCCGGCGAACCGGTGCTGACCGACGAGACCGAGGGACAGGGCGAGTCCTACTTCAGCACCCATTACCTCGAGGTCGGAGGCGGCCAGCCCTCGGGCGGTGTCAAGGTGCACGCGATCGCGCCACCCGGGCAGTCGTGCCGGTGGGGCATCAAGCTCCGCTACACCGACTCCTACCAGACCACGCGGTGGATGCAGCTGAAGGACGACAACGGCAAGCCCCTGCGCATACGTACCGACTCCACGCCCGTGAACACCCGGCAGGAGTGGGTGTTCATCGTCGCACCGTGGAGACTGTGCAACAGGGCGGAGCCACACACGTGCGTGCGCGCCACGCCTTGACCGAACCTGCCTTCACCGCCTGGCGAGCCGGGTATCCGCTTATGACATCTCGCCATGGGAGCGGATGCGCAACAGCTCTCCCATGACTCGGCACCCACACCGGGCCCGTGTCTGGCCGGCACGCGGGCAGGGAACGGAGGCGGACGGGAATCGAACCCGCCGGCCCGGGATCCCCGGGCCCCTCGGTTTTGAAGACCGGGAGGGCCACCAGGCACCCACACGCCTCCACCGCTCGCCAGGCTACCGCCCGAGGAGACCACCCCCACGACATCGACACCGGCCAGTCCGCCCACGAGGGGGACCCACCCGCAATATCCCGCCCGGCGAACCGGAGGAGATGGTCGCGAGACTGACCGCCCCGCCGGCGACACCGCACCGGCTGCCGCCCTGACCACCGCGAAGATGGGTGAAACTACGGCGTCGCGCCATTGCACTTACGCAGGGAAGGTGACGCTGGCAGCGACGAACGTTAGCGCACTAACGAATCATCCCCGCTGATGCGCTAGCGACTTGGTGCGGTTGTTCCGCTATCCGGGTGATACCGAGTTGCCCTACGGACACACAAACGACTGTTCGCACGCGCAGGGAAAGCCGGCGGAGAGTGAGCTAGCTTCCACAGGTTGAAAGGTCGCACATCCGGCCACTTTCCATTTCGCCCCGAACGACCAGCGACGTCCGCCCACATGGTGACTCCAGCTCCCGGATCAGAGGGCGGTGCGGGGCGCCAGGATGGATCAGGGCTTTATGTGGCCTGTTCTCCTGTACGACCCGGACGGCAATCGGCTCATAGCCCGCACACCCACCGAAACCACCCTCTACCTCGGCGCCACCGAAATCACCCTGCCCAAGGGCAGCACCACCCCCAAGGCCACGCGCTACTTTGACCTGAGCGGCGGCAACCAGGCCGTCCAGCAGAACGATGGCACCATCTCCTTCACCCTCGCCGACCACCACGGCACCGCCCAACTCGCCATCGCAGCAGACACACAGAAACTCACCCAGCGCCGCACCCTGCCCTTCGGCGGCAACCGAGGAACCAAGCCGACCGCCTGGCCCGGCACCAAGGGCTTCGTAGGAGGCACCGACGACACCAAAAACACCGGCCTCACCCACCTCGGCGCCCGCGAATACGACCCGGCAACCGGCCGATTCATCAGCGTCGACCCGCTCACGGCCCCGGCCGACCCACAAAGCCTGAACGCCTACGCCTACGCCAACAACAACCCCGCCACCCTGAGCGACCCCACCGGCCTCTGCCATCCCGATCAGTGCGGCATCGGCGTGCCGCGGGGGAACGTGGTGGGCGGTGACAGCGGAACAATCACCAAAGCGCCACCGGGAGCCGGCGGAGTAGGCGGTCACAGCTCCAGCGGGGCGGGATACCCGGGTCCGCTCCCGGCTGCGGCCAATGGCGACTCAAACAACATGGTGAAAATCCACGATGAGTGGCACGTCAAGCTCTACCCGGGCGTCTACTTCCCGGCCGACAACCCTCATCTCGACGAAGTCGCTAAAAGATTCAACCACTGGGTCGAATACCAGTGTGACCCCCACCGCTACGACTGCATGGTGGGAGACGGTCTCGCCGAATACGAGCGAATCAAGGCGAAGATGTTCTCCTGCGATTCAGATTGGGATTGCGGGACAGATTGGTTCAACCCCACCGACCTGATGGCTGCTGGAGTGAACGCAGGCCTGGTCGGAGGTAACGGTCAAGCCGGCCGGGTCGCCGGCCGTGGGGCCCGGCGAGGCGCGTCGGCTGAAGGCGGCCCGTGCAGTTTCGACCCCGACACCCCCGTCCTCCTCGCCGACGGCACATCCAAACCTATCAACAAGGTGAAGCCGGGCGACCGGGTGGAGAGCGGCGACCCCGATGACGGAAAGCACAAGGGCCCACGCAAGGTCACCGCCACGTTCGTCAACCACGACGACGACTTGATCGACGTACAGGTACAGGACCTCGACGGGAAGACCCAGACGCTCCGTACCACCTCCCTCCATCCCTTCTGGGACGACACCACCCACACCTGGGTGCAGGCCGGCAAGCTCAAGCCCGGCCACATGCTCAACACCACCCATGACAAGCACGTGCGGATTACTGCCGTGGAGGTGCGCACCGGCTCCGCGGACATGTACAACCTCACCGTCAGCGAACTCCACACCTACTATGTACTCGCTGGCCAGACGCCGGTCTTGGTTCACAACAGCAACTGCTCCAATGGGAAGCTGTCGGATCCCCTACCCAGGGGGATGAATGATCGCATCAGCCTACGACGACGTGAAGGCGGGACGGATTCCTTCGCACGACACTTACGGGGGACGTGAACACCCGTGGTGGGCAGGTTCCAAGGAGTACCGCGTGCCGGGTAGGCCGGAAACTGACAGAATTCTGGAAAAGGAGCTGCCGAACGGCGCCAAGGTGTACGGCTGGACGTCCACGCATTGCACGAAGATCCAACGCTTCAGTGCACCCCATTTCCCTGACTCGGGATGGAACTAGTAGCTCTATTGGTTAACTGGTGCAGCGACTTGATTGTCGCTGCACCAGTTCCGGTTTGGACAAGCATGGCTGGTGAATTGCCTGTAGTGGGCAAGGTAGATTTTCCGCTGTACGTGGTATCGGATGAAGAGTCCGGGAAGGTGCTTGTTGCCGCTGAAGGAGTAGAGGGGTTTTTTGTCGCCCCGGAAGAAGAGTCTTTGGGAGTGGCCTTCCTGAGGGCCCATGAGGTCGAGAAGGATAGGCGGAGGGTCGAAGATGCGGTGATGGCGGTCATGAATCGCCGACGGGAGAAGATCGGTGATTACTTCATTGGCCGGGTTGTGCTCGGTGGTACGGGCGTAGAGGAACCAGGCGGAAATATTTCGAGAGTCGCATGCCGGATTTTTGGTAATCGCTGCGAGTATCCCGAAGCGGAAAGAATTTGGCCGCGATGGGCCTCGGGGATCGCCCTGGAGAAGGGGGAATGGCTTCGGTGGCCGGCGAACTATCAAAGTGCATGGCTGCACGTCGTTCAGAATTCCTGGTTCGCTTCGAACCGTAGGGCTGCCCGCTATGGAATGGAGGACGTTATCCACTTGGACGGTGCGCAAATTTCCACGAAGTCGGGGTTCTATTGCGCATTGGGTGAGGCGGTCAATGGTCCGGGCGGGTACTTTGGATCGAATCTTGACGCTCTCGCGGACTGTCTTTCTTCGAGTTCTGGCGAAGGGCCCCCGGCGAAAATTATTTGGCGGAACTTTCAGGCGTCTCAAGAATTTCTTGACCATGCCTTCCTGGATTCGATTGTCGGACTAATGCGTGAATTCCGCGTAGATCTTGCCACTTGCTGACTTCGGGAGGCGTGTGCGTGTGAGCACATATGACGCCCTGTCGGATGGCATCTGGCGGGGCGTCTGGGTGACGGCAGTAGTTGACGGCAACGTCAGCGGACGGGAGTTGCACAGAGGGGTTGTTCGTTGCCGTCGTCGGGCTTGCCGGTGATCTCGGCGGGGTTGGTCTCTCTGTCCACGGCGCACTGCATCGCGTACAGGACTGGCTCCGCGTCTGGCTCGCGGTCGGGCTGGAGCGTCAAGGTCTCGTAGCGCAGGACCGAGCGAGGGGTCACCGTCTCCACCTCCGCTTGGCCACGGCCACCTTCGCGCTCGGCTCCTCCGTGGGAGTCGGCATACGTACGTCCTCGGGCGGCACGTCCCACTCCTGGCCACCGCGTGGCGGCCGAAGCTGCCCCATCACCACGCCCACCTTGCCGTTTCGTCGGTCGATCACCAGGGCGCTGGCATCGAGCGAGGCGGTGTGCCCGTCGGCATCAGGGGTGGGGACCGTCATCGTGACCACCCCGGCGAGGCGGCGCGCGACCGGGCGTCCAGTCCCAGGGCGGGAACACATGAGGGGCGCTCATTCGCACGTTGACGCTCCTCGGCGGCGTTGATGCGGGCCCCTGGGCCTGTTGGTGTCGAACGAGAGACTGTGAGCCGTCATGGCGGTGGGAGGCTGGACGTACGCCGCACTCGCCCAGCAGGTTGAGGTCGACCCCAAGTCGATCGAGCGCTGGGTGAACCTCGGGCGTATCCCAGGCCGTGCCACCGCCCTACAGGCGGCCAAGGCCCTGGGGGAAGACGTGCACGCACTCTGGCCGACGCTCCGCCGGGCCCGCCCCGCCCGGCATCAGCCCTGAACTGGTGGCGCTCTACGAGTAGCGGGCCGACCTCCCCGTTTCGACGTTCACCGACCTGATGGCCCAGGCCCGGGAACTCCAGGAGGCGTACCCGCGGCTGAACGAACTCCTCACCGAACGCGCTGCCGAAGGCTGCACCGTCCGCATCACGATCGGGGACCCCGACAGCGACAACCTCCAAGCCCGCGGCCAGGAGCAGCGGTTCGGCCACGGCATCGAATCCCGCTGCCGCCTCGCACTCATGCGCTACAGGCCGCTCGCCGGCACCCCCGGCATCGAAGTCCGCTCCCACGGAACCACGCTCTACAACTCCCTCTACCGCGTCGACGGCTAGGCAGTCTCGTTTGGATCAGTCGGTCGTTGGTCCGGGTGTGCCGTTGACTGACGCGCAGTGGGCGCGGATCGAGCCGTTACTCCCGGACCGG
>NZ_JBVHSO010000004.1:0-492436 GCF_055566335.1 Streptomyces sp. NPDC027672
ACGAACCGACAAGCTCGCCATCGCCTACCAGGCAGCACTCCACCTCGCCGGCATCCTCATCTGGACCCAACGCTGACCAAAGAGACAGAACCTAGCGGTCCGGCCAGGCGGTCCGCTCACCGGACCGCCCTCGGGCGGCCATGGGGCCAGGCCCTACCCGGTCCGTGGGTCCGCCCATGCCGGGCGCTGGCCGAGATGGGCCGGCGGGCGTGGTGTTCGGGGGGCGTGCGGGTTGTGTGGGCGCGGGGGTTGCGCTTCCGTACGCCCTGCGCCGTGCGCTCCGGCGCAGGAAAAGACCGAAAGGATCCAGGGGTGCCGGGGCCTCCGGCAGGCAGCAGACGCCGGCCGTGCCGCGAGCCCGGGCGGCGCTCGCGAGAGGACGGGTTTCATGAGTCACCCGCACGACGACGACGGCGTGGGCACCGCGGCGCAGGTGAGCCGGATCGCCAGGCAGGGCGTCTACACCTCGCCCACGTCGGTCGACCCGGCAGCGGCCCACCTCGCCGAGGCGCTGATCGCCACGCTGGACGGCACGGCCGAGCAGCCGGTGCTCCCCTCCGAGCTGCGGAGCCTGGCGGAGCAGGTGCGCCGGAGGGCGACCATCGGCTTTCCCCGCATCACCGCCGAGGACGGCGTACGGCTGTCGGCGCACACGATCAAGCTGAACACCGGCGAACCCGCTCCCCTGGTGATCGTGCCCGCCGGCTGGACGCCCTTCGGCTGGGGCCTGTTCGCGTACACGTACCTCCAGCTCGCGCTGCGCGGCTACCACGTGCTGGCCTACACCCCGCGCGGGATCGGCCTGACGATGGCGGTGCCCGGTCAGGGCTACGTCGACGGGCCCTTCACCTCCGGCGGCACGATCGACGTGGCCGGACCCGCGGACGTACAGGACGGCATCACGGTCCTCGCCTACGCGCAGCAGCACTTCAGCCCCAGCAAGATCGCCTTCCTGGGCGAGTCGTACGGTTCGGGCATCAGCCAGCTCGTCGCGGCGAACGACCCGGAGGAGCGGGTGGCCGCGGTCGTGGCCCTGAGCACCTGGGGCGATCTGACCGCGAGTCTCTACCAGCACGAGACCCGGCACCTGGCGGCGGTGGCCGCCCTGATCGGTTTCACCGGCGGCCCGCCCGAGCGGAAGTTCGACGAGGACACCCGCCAGTTGCTGGCCGACTTCCAGGCCGGCGAGAACATGAAGATCGTGGAGGAGTGGGGCAGGAGGCGGTCACCGGCCACGTACGCCGACAAGACCAACGCCCGCGGCATCCCCACCTTCTTCTCCAACACCTGGCACGAGACGCTGTTCGGGGCCAACCAGGTCATCGAGCACTTCGAGAGCCTCACCGTGCCCAAGCGGCTCAACCTGTGGATCGGCGACCACGCGGCACCCGAGGGCGTCGGCCTGACCCTCCCGTTCAGCGGCCCGAACCCGCCTGTCGAGGAGGCGTTCGCCTGGCTGGACCACCATGTGCGCGAGATCGACAACGAGGTCCCCGGCTGGTCCCCGGTCAGCAGCCAGATCATGTTCACCTACGAGACCCGGACCGACCCGCAGACCGGCAACCGCGACATCGTCACCCCGGCCGACCGTGAGTCCCGGGCGTCCTGGCAGGACGTCACGGTCTCCACCGAGCGGTGGTACCTGACGGGCACCGGTCCGGACGACCGTGACGGCGGACTGGGCACCCGCCCGGAGACGGGCTGGGAGCGCGCGTTCACCGTCGGCCAGGTGACCGAGCCCACCGCGGCGGACGCCGTCATCACCACCGGTCAGGCCGAGTGGAACGGCAACCCCAGGACGTACGCCCCGGACAAGTTCGACCGGCAGTACCTCGCCGTCTTCACCAGCGACCCGATCACGGCGGACAGCCGCGGCGGCGCGGCCCGCCGGATCCGCGGCGTCCCCGAACTCACGCTGACCGTGCGCGGCAGCGACGCCTCCGCGACCCTGGTGGCCTACCTGTTCGACGTCGGCCCCGACGGCACGGCCCGCATCATCACCCACGAGCCGCTCACCCTCACCGGCCTGACCCCGGGCCAGGAGCGCGCTGCCACCTGGAAACTCCAGGCCGCCGGGTACGACCTGGCCGACGGCCACCGGCTGACGCTGGCGGTGACCAGCGGCGACGCGCTCTACTCGGACGCGGCCACCGACGCCGGCACCGACGGCGGCACCACGACGCTCGGCTCCTCGGACGACGGCGCCGCCTGCCTGGTGCTGCCGCTGGGCTGACCGGACGCACCGCCGCCGGCCGGCGCCCGTCCGGTCACCGGCCGGCGGCGGTGTGCGCCAGCGGGTTCGGCAGCGGCAGATAGCGGGCGTCCGCGCCGTCCGCGCCCGTCCAGCGCAGCAGCAGGTTGGTCTTGCCGGGCAGGGTGGGCGCGGTGAGCAGGGCGGGGATCTCGGGCAGGTCGTGCCGGGCGAACTCGCGGCGCACGGCGGGCCACGGGTCGAGGCCGGGACGCCGCTCGGCGAGGGCGCCGGCGATCTCGGTGAGGTGGTTGACGACCAGGCAGTACACCAGCCGCTCCCAGCCGGCCGCCCGGCTCACGTCCGGCAGCAGTTTGGCGCCCTCGGCGTCCCGGAACAGGGCCTGCACGGGGGTGCCGGACCGGTCCACGGCGACCAGGGTGTTCTGCAGATGGGCCTCCAGGACGACGCCGTGGTCGTCGAAGGCGGTGAGCGCGGGCGGCACGACCTGCCGCAGGTACGCCTCCCACCAGCCGGCCGGGTCCCGGGTGGCCGCCAGCGGGTTGCCCTCGAAGCCCTCGGCGAGAGCGGCCGCGAGCAGCGGGGTGGCACCCGGCAGGAGGTGGCCGCGCAGCCCGTCGCGGACCAGCACGGCCAGCTCCTCGAAGGCGAAGGCGGCGGTGCGGTAGCCGCGGTCGCTCAGCCAGGCCGCGGGCGGGCCCATCGCCGCGAACGCGTGCCCGGCGGCGGTGTCGGTGCGGCGCAGCCGGTGCAGGTCGTGGCGCCACAGCCGGCGGATGTCGTTGGTGATGCGCACGTCCAGGCTGAACTTGAGGAACAGATCGCGCCGGGGCTCGTACACCGTGCGGACGGCGGCCGTGGGCCAGGTGTCGAACGCCGTGCCGCCGAGCCGCAGCAGCCGGCCGTCGGCGAAGGCGGGGGCCAGCTCGCGGCCGGCCAGGTCGAGCTGCCAGGGGTGGGCGGGCAGCAGCCGGTAGCCGGGCGGGGCGGTGCCGAGGGCGTCCAGGGCGCTGGTGTCGCCCTCCTCGGCCACCTGGTCCGCGCGGACGCCGAGCAGCGTCAGCGGGAAGCGGGCGTGCGCCTCGGGCGCGTACGGCAGCCAGGAGGCGACCGGGCCGCCGCCGCGCGCCTTGGGAGCCGGGTGGTACGGGTGGCCGGTCAGCAGGGACTGCTCGGAGCGCAGGTACGGGTCGTCGGGCGGGGTGGCCCGGGCGCGGGCGGTGAGCAGGGCGGCGACCGCGTCCCGGCTGTCGATCATCTCGGCGGGCAGGTCGCCGCCGGGCAGCCCGGTGTGCCGGCGCAGCTCCTCCGCGACCAGTTTGACCAGTTCCGTGTGGCCGATCGGGTGCCAGGTGCCGGCCGCGTACACCTCGGGGTCCGCGGGGCGCCGCCCGGCGCGCACCCGCAGCAGGCGGCCGTCCGGCAGCCGGTGCACCCGGCGGTCCCCGGCGGGCGGGAGCGGTTCGGCCACCTCCCGCAGCAGACAGTTGAGCAGGGGCGCTGCCGCGTAGGCGTCGGCGCGGCGGCCCGCCTCACCGGTGGAGGGTGTGTGGTCCACGCGTTCCATTCGTCCGTCGTCCAGGGGCGCCCGGTCGTTCCGGCGCGCGCCGGTCGCGCCCGCCGGGGCCGGAGACGATCAGTATGGCTGCCGTCCCCGGTGGTCCCCGACAATCGTGCCGTGCCCCGCCTACCCCAGGAGCCGACCGTGCACCGTCCCCCCACCGCCGAGGCCGGGATCGCCGAGGAGCTGGCCGCCGTCCGGCCCGGCCTGCTGCCCCGGTACACGGCGGAGCTGCCCGGCGCCCGGGCCGCCGTGCTGACCCGGCTGTGGCGGGCGCTGGCCCACGAGCCGCTGCCCTGGATCACCGGCCGGTCGCCCGGCCCGCGGGGCCTCGCCCTGCGCCTCGCCGACGGGCGGACCCTGCGCGGCCCGCACGCGGACCCGTACGCCACGAGCGCGTACGTCACCGCCGTACACCTGGACCGGCGGCCGTACGAGGACGCGGCGCGGCTGATGACCGCGCTGGCGGTGCCGCACGGCACCGCGTTCGCGGCGGAACTGGCGCACAGCGCGGCCTCGCTGGCGCTGTCCCGGGCCGGCGCAGAGCAGCCGCGGCAGTGGCCGGAGCGGGACCGGGAGTGGGAGTGGGAGCAGCGGGTGGTCGACGGGCATCCGTTCCACCCGAACTGCCGGTCCCGGCCCGGTTTCTCGGTGGCGGACCAGCTCGCGTACGGCCCGGAGCACGGGCCGGTGGTGGAGCTGGGCACGGTCCCGGTGCCGGTGGACGACTGCCTGGTGTCCGGCCGGTGGCCGGCGGAACTGCGCGACGGGGACCGGCTGTTGCTGCCGGTGCACCCGTGGCAGGCCACGCGGGTGCTGAAGCGGCCGTACGGCATCTGGTGCCCGGCCCGGCCGCTGATGTCCCTGCGCACCCTGGCGGTCCCCGGCGGCCCGCACGTGAAGACCGCGCTGAGCGCCCGGCTGACGTCGTCGGTGCGGGACATCTCCGTGTACTCGGTGCGGGCCGCGGCGACGCTGTCCGCGTTCGCCGAGGAGCTGGCGGCGCGCACGGACGGCCTGCTGCACATCACGCGCACGCTGGGCGCGGCCACGGCGCACTCGCCGGGTCTGGCGGCGCTGCTGCGGGAGTCGCCGCGGCAGTACGCGGCGCCGGGCGAGTGGGTGCTGCCGGTGGCCGCGCTCGCCACCACCTCCCTGCCCGGCTGCCCCTCCTGGCTGGCCGCGTTCACCCGGCTGGCGCTCACGGTGGGGCTGCGCCTGCTGGACCTGGGCGTGGCGCTGGAGGCCCACGGGCAGAACCTGCTGGTGGTCCTGGCCGCGGACGGCACTCCGCTGCGCCTGGCCTACCGCGATCTGGCCGACATCCGCCTCAGCCCCGCCCGCCTGGTCCGCCACGGCATCACCCCGCCCGGCCTCACGGGCCGCCTGCTCACCGACGACCCGGAAGCCCTGCGCCGCAAGCTGTTCGGCTCCCTGGTGACCGGCGCCCTGGCGGGCACGGCGGGCTCGGGCGGCACGCTGGCGGCGGCCCTGGAGACCGTGCTGCCGGACCTGCCCGCGACCGCGGACCTCGCCTTCCTGCGCGAACACCCGCTGCCCGCGAAGGCCCTGACGCTGATGCGCCTGTCCCCCGGCCGCTCCGGGGACATCTGGACGGCCCTGCCCCGGCCTGGCTCGGAAGCGGCCACCGTTTTGGAGTGCGGCCCGTCCGGTCAATAGGATCCGGCGATGATCAGAAGACAACGGCTGGTGGCGGGCGTCTGCGCTCTGCTCGCCGCCCTGACCGCCGGGATCGCGCTTCCCGGCCAAGCGGTCGCCGACGAGACGGAGCAGGCCGCTCCGAAGGTCGAACTCGTCCTGGACGTCAGCGGTTCCATGCGCACCCGGGACATCGACGGCGGCACCCGGATGGCCGCGGCGAAGCAGGCGTTCAACGAGGTGCTGGACGCGACGCCCGAGGAGGTGCGGCTCGGCATCCGCACACTCGGCGCCGACTACCGCGGCGACGACCGGAAGGAGGGCTGCAAGGACACCGCGCAGCTCTACCCGGTCGGTCCGCTGAACCGGACCGAGGCCAAGACGGCCGTGGCCACGCTGGCGCCCACCGGCTGGACGCCGATCGGACCCGCGCTGCTGAAGGCGGCGGGCGACCTGGACGGCGGCTCCGGCACCCGCCGTATCGTGCTGATCAGCGACGGCGAGGACACCTGCCAGCCGCTCGACCCGTGCGAGGTGGCCCGGGAGATAGCCGCCAAGGGCATCGGGCTGACCATCGACACCCTCGGCCTGGTGCCGGACGCCAAGACCCGCGACCAGCTCAGCTGCATCGCGGACGCCACCGGCGGCACCTACACCGACGTCCGGCACAAGGACGAACTGAGCGACCGCGTCGGCGACTTGGTGGACCGGGCGGCGGATCCCGTGGTGACGCCGGTGGCCACCGAGGGCGCCGACCGCTGCGAGAAGGCCCCGGCCCTGAAGTCCGGGCTGTACACCGACCGGGTGGGGTTCGGGCAGCAGCGCTGGTACAAGGTGGACGTGGCGCCCGGCCGGGAGCTGCGCGCCTCGGTGAGCGTGGCGGACGACCGGGCCGTCGGCCCGGACTACGGCGTCCTGCTGCGCGCGGTGACCACGCACGGGCGGGAGATCGTGCGCGGTGAGGCCGCGGGCACCGGCCGCACGGATGTGGTCTCCGCCGGTCTGCGCTATCCGAAGGCGGACGGCGACGACGAGTCGGCGCCCGCGGAGACGGTGTGCCTCCAGGTCACCCAGTCCTTCTCGGCGGCCTCGGGCGTGAAGACCACGCCGGGTCTGCCGCTGGAGCTGACCGTCGACGTGGTGGACGGTCCCTCGGGCCACCACGACGTGGCCGCGTTCGGTCTCGGCCGTGGCTGGTGGCTGCTGGGCGCGCTGGTGCTGGCCGGCTTCCTGGCGGGTCTGCTGTGGGGCTGGCTGTCACGCTGGCGGGTCGCGGTCTGGAGGACGAACTGATGCGGATCACACGCGTACTGGGCGCCGCGCTGCTGGCGCTGGGACTGGCCGCCGGACCGGCCGCCGCGGACTCCTCGCCCTCCCCGAGCGCCTCCGCCGACGGTGACGCGCCCACCCGGGCGGGCACCTCGTTCCGTACGGCGACCGAGATCGAGCAGGGGCAGCGGGCCACCGCCTCCGGCTCCACCGGCGACTACCTGTACTGGTCCTTCCCCGCGGACACCGGGCAGCGGCCCACCGTCGAGGCGACGGTGAAGCTGCCGGACACGCACGGCGCGCAGACCTGGCAGCTCGACGTGTACGACGGGCTCCGGCGCCGGCAGGCCTGCCAGTACGGCGCGCAGACCCGCACCGTCGCGCAGGGCACCGCCTCGGTGGACCTGGCGTGTGTGCTGCGCACGGTGCGCGGCTGGTCGGAGCCGTGGGCGAACGACCCGCTGCCGGGCACGTACTACGTCCGGCTGACGGTGGTGGACCTCGCCGCCGCCGACCTCGGCCAGCCGGTCGGCGCCGAGGTGCGCGTCGACTCGAAGCACATCGGCGGCGCGGCGGCCGTGGACGGCTCGCTGGGCAAGCCGCTCGTCCCGGGGATCGCCGTCACGTCCGAGGAGGACGGGGACGGTGCGAAGGGCGCCGTGCTGTCCAGCTTCGGCCGGGACGACGGCTGGTCGTCCGGCTGGTGGTCCGACCGCTGGGTGTGGACCGCGCTCGGCGGTGTGCTGGCCGCGCTCGCCGGTATCGGCGGCTACGCGCTGACGCGCGGATCGGGCCGGCCGTCGCGGGTGCCGCCCGGCGCCTGAGCGGCCGTATGGTTCCGGGAGCCGACTGCCCGGCTCCCAGGGTGAGTTGCACGGCTCCCGGGGCCGGTCGTACGACTCGTGGGGCTTGTACGGCTGTACGGCTCACCGGAGCGGGTTCCCGGCTTCCGGGGCCGGCCGCGCGTCGTCCCGCAGGTCCTGAAGGCCCGCCCGTCCGGCGGGCCTTCAGCCTTGCGCCGCCGCCCGCAGCGCCTTGGCCGGTGTGCCGTCGCCCGTCACCGTCACCCGGCCGTCCCGCACGGCGTCCGGCAGGGTCAGCTCGCCGCGGGCGATGGCCTCGCAGGCCGCCGCGTCCAGCACCAGCCGGGCGTCGGCCTCGCCCGGCGCGGGCCCGTCGCCGTACACCGGCCCCTCGGCGGCGCCGACGCGGAGGTGGAAGTCGCCTTCCTCCAGCCGCACTTCGACGACACCCTCGCCGTCCAGGGCGCGCAGCAGCGGCAGCGCGAACCAGTGCGCGCGCACGGCGTCGGTGGGCCGGCGCTCGCCCAGTTCGGGCCGCCCCCAGGTGCTCAGCGCCTGGAGGACGGGCAGCAGCTCCCGCCCGCGCGCGGTGAGTTCGTACACGTACGCGGCGCCCGGCGGGGGCAGCCGCCGCCGGGTGGCGAGGCCGTCTCGCTCCATCTCCTTCAGCCGGGAGGCGAGTACGTCCGTGCTCACGCCGGGCAGGTCCGCGTGCAGGTCCGTGTACCGGCGGGGCCCGGCGAGCAGCTCACGGACGATCAGCAGCGTCCAGCGGTCGCCGACGAGGTCGAGGGCGCGGGCTGCGGAGCAGTACTGGTCGTAGCTTCGGCGAGGTGACATGCGACGCAGTGTAGACGCGTTGTTGGACTTTCCAAGCTGTCACTTGGTAAAACCAAGCAACACGAGTTTCGGAGGGGCGCATGGAGTTCCGGCAGTCCAACAAGCTCAGCGAGGTGTGCTACGAGATCCGCGGCCCGGTGATCGAGCATGCCAACGCGCTGGAGGAGGCGGGGCACAGCGTGCTCCGCCTGAACACCGGCAATCCCGCGGCCTTCGGCTTCGAGGCGCCGGAGGAGATCCTCCAGGACATGATCCGGATGCTGCCGCGGGCGCACGGCTACACGGATTCCCGCGGTGTCCTCTCCGCCCGCCGGGCGGTCGCCCAGCGCTACCAGACGCTGGGCCTCGACGTGGACGTGGACGACGTCTACCTCGGCAACGGCGTCTCGGAGCTGGTCTCCATGGCCGTCCAGGCGCTGATCGAGGACGGTGACGAAATCCTCATCCCGGCCCCGGACTTCCCGCTGTGGACGGCCGTCACCACGCTGGCCGGCGGCAAGGCCGTGCACTACCTGTGCGACGAGCAGGCCGACTGGAACCCGGACCTGGCCGACATGGCGGCGAAGATCACCGACCGCACCAAGGCCGTGGTCATCATCAACCCGAACAACCCGACCGGCGCGGTCTATCCGAAGGAGGTCGTCGAGGGCATCCTCGACCTGGCCCGGCGGCACGGCCTGATGGTGTTCGCCGACGAGATCTACGACCAGATCCTGTACGACGACGCCGTCCACCACTCGGCCGCCGCGCTCGCGCCCGATCTGGTGGTCCTCACCTTCTGCGGGCTGTCCAAGACCTACCGGGTGGCGGGCTTCCGCTCCGGCTGGCTGGTGGTCACCGGCCCGAAGCAGCACGCCCGGAACTACCTGGAGGGCCTGACCATGCTGGCCTCCATGCGGCTGTGCGCCAACGCGCCCGCCCAGTACGCCATCCAGGCCGCGCTGGGCGGCCGCCAGTCCATCCGCGACCTCACCCGGCCCGGCGGCCGGCTGCACGACCAGCGGACGGTGGCCTGGGAGAAGCTCAACGAGATCCCGGGCGTCTCCTGCGTCAAGCCCAAGGGCGCGCTGTACGCGTTCCCGCGCATCGACCCCAAGGTGCACCCGATCCACGACGACGAGAAGTTCGTCCTGGACCTGCTGCTGCGCGAGAAGATCCAGGTCGTCCAGGGCACCGGCTTCAACTGGCCCGCCCCCGACCACTTCCGCATCCTCACCCTGCCGCACGCGGACGACCTGGAGGCGGCGATCGGCCGGATCGGCAGGTTCCTCGGCGGGTACCGGCAGTAGAGTTGGTCCGTTTCGCTCGTCCATGTGAAGATCATCCGGCGTGGCCAGGGGGACCGCGCCGTATGACGGGGGGCTTCCAGCAGTGTTCTCGCAGAGACAACCGTTCGCCCGCACCGGGCCGTTCGTCCGCGCACGGCGCCGGGCGGTCGTCGCCGTGCTGTGCGCGGCGCTGTCCGGGCTGACGGTGCCGGCCGCACACGCCGGGACGCCCGCGCCGGCCGCGCCGTCCGCCGGACGGGAGGCACGGCAGGCCGCGCGGTTCTGGACCGCGGAGCGCATGGCCGCGGCCCGGCCGCTCGACGCGCCCCGGCACACCCCGCCGGTGTCGTCGCCGGCAGCGTCCGCGGCGGCGACGGCCCGCCCGAAGGGCACCCTGTTCAAGGGCACCCAGCTGGTCGGGACGTTCTTCGGCGCCGACGGGCCGCGCGGCACCACCTGGCACTGCACCGGCAGCGTGCTCGACACCAAGGCCCGGAACATCGTGCTCACCGCGGCCCACTGCGCGCGGAACATGAAGAGCGCCTACCTCTTCGTCCCGAAGTTCGTGAAGGGCGCGGCCCCCGACCGGCAGCCGTACGGCATCTTCCCCATCCAGCGGATCTTCATCGATCCCCGGTACGTGCCCGACCGCGGCTCGGCCACCACCAAGAAGGCCGTGTCCGACCTGGACACCGCGTTCGCCCGGGTCTCGCCCAACCAGTGGGGCAAAAACCTCCAGGACGCGGTGGGCGGCGGACTCACCTTCACCCGGCCCGCCGGCTACACCCACCGGGGCGTCACCGTCGTCGGCTACCCCTCCTACTCGCACAACAGCGCCGGGCGTGCGGTCAAGTGCACCGTCCCGACGAAGCAGTTGCCCGGGTTCCGGCAGCTCTCGATGACCTGCGGCGGCTACTACGGCGGGGTGTCCGGCAGCCCGTGGATCACCGACTACAAGGACGACGCCCGCACCGGCCACGTCATCGGCAACCTCGGCGGCTACAACGGCGGCGGCAACGACGCCAACGTGGACTACATCAGCTACGCCCCCGCGTTCGGCACCGACGCCGCGAACCTGCTCGCCTACGCCGTCGCCGACCAGACCCCGCCCGCCGACCTGCCGCCGTACCGGGGGCTGGAGGGCGCGCTGCCGGGCGGAGCCGGGCGCTGGCGCAAGGCCGCGCTGATGGCCTCCGGCGACTACACCGGCGACCGGCACGGCGATCTGCTGGTGGTCTGGACCGACGGCGCGGTCACCCTGCACCCCGGCGACGGCAGGGGCGGCTTCCGCACCGAGACCCGGCTGCGCGCGGCCAACTCCACCTGGACCCACGCCCGGGCCGTCACCGGCGGCGCGTTCACCGGCGACCGGTCCGGACTGCTGGTGCGCTGGTCCGACGGCGAGGTCACGCTCTACCCGCAGCCCGGCCCCGCCGGCCTGGGCCGGGAGATCCGGATGGCCGCGCCGGGCTCCGCGTGGAAGAACGCCGCCCAGCTCGCCTCCGGAGCGTTCCGGGACGACGGGGGCACCGGCCTGCTGGTGCGCTGGGCGGACGGCGCGCTCACCCTCTACCCGGGCGTCGGGACCGGCGGCCTGGGCACCGGCACCCCGCTCCTCGCGGCCAACGGCACCTGGACCAAGGCCGCCCTGCTGACCGGCGGCGACTTCGGCGGCACGGCCGCCGGGGACCTGCTGGTGCGCTGGTCCGACGGCGCGGTGGACGGCTACGCCGGCACCTCGGCCGCGGGACCCGGCCGCAGGACGCGGATGCGCGGCCCGAACGGCCGGTGGCAGCAGGCGCGGGTGCTGACGGCCGGCGCCTTCCGCCACGACGGCCCCGCCAACGACCTCGTCGTGCGCTGGGCGGACGGGGAGACCACGCTGTACGCCGACACGGGTGGCACGTCCGTCGGCACCGAGCACACGCTGGTCCACCCCGGCACCTGACCGATCACCATCGCGCCTCCAGGGGGAACCATGACCGCGACGACCCGGCCGGCCGGCGCTCTCGCCGTACTCGCGGCCGGCCTGGCCCTGGCGGGCTGCGGCACCACCACGACGACGGCCGCCCCGGACGTCACCGCACCGCCGCCGCTGTGCCGGACCACCGCACTCACCTGGACACTGTCCCTGCTCGACGGCGACGGTGACGGCGACAGCGGCACCCACGGCACGCACGGCACCGGATCGAGCGCGCCCGAGGGCACGCGGAGCGGCACGGCGAAGGACCCCGGCGCGTCCCGGCCCAACGCGCGCCTCACCGCCGTCAACAAGCGTCCCGGCGCGTGCCTGTTCGCCGGCTATCCGGGCCTGGAACTGCACAACGGCAAGGCGGAGAGCATCGACGGCGCCGGCCCCGGGCACCCCGCGGCCCTCTCCCTGCCCGGCCACACGGCCGTCGCCGTGGACCTGCGCTACACGCCGCGCGACACCACGGGCGGTGCGGACGCCTGGTGCGTACGGCAGGGCGAGGCCGTGGTGCGCGCGCCGCGCGACAGCCACGGCACGGCCGTCCCGGTCACCGACGCGCACGGGCGCACGGCCGTCCTCGACGCGTGCGGGGAGACGATCGCCATGGCGCCGCCCCGGCGCACCCGGGCCGGGACCTGAGGGCGCGCGGCGCGGGCGACGCCGTCTGGCGCAGTCCGTCCTGCGGGCGGCGGGCGCCCTGTGACACCGTGCCGTCATGGGTGACCTCTTTCTCGTCCGGCACGGGGAGACCGCGTGGTCGCGGTCCGGACGGCACACCGGCCGGACCGACGTACCGCTCACCGAGCACGGGCGGGACGAGGCACGCCGGCTGGTCCCGCTGATCCGCCCGCACCGCATCGGCGCGGCCTTCGTCAGCCCGCTCCGGCGGGCCCGGGAGACCGCCCGGCTCATCGGGGTACCGGACGCGCGGGTCGACGCCGACCTGTGCGAGTGGGACTACGGCGGGTACGAGGGCGTCACCACACCGGAGATCCAGCGCGGCCGGCCCGGCTGGTTCCTGTTCACCGACGGTGTCCCGCCCGGCCCGCCGGACCATCCGGGCGAGAGCCCCGAGCAGGTCGGCGAGCGCGCCGACCGGGTGCTCGCCAAGGCCGACGCCGCCCTCGCCGACACCGACGGCATCGTCCTCCTGATCGCCCACGGGCACTTCCTGCGCGTCCTCACCGCCCGCCGCCTGGGCCTGCCGCCCCGGCACGGAGCCCTCTTCCAGTTGGCGACGGGCGCGCTGGGCCGGCTCGGCACCGAGCACGGGCGGCCGGTGGTGACGGGCTGGAACATCCGGCCCGGGGAGTGACGGCGGGCACCGGCCGGCACGCGGCTCCCGTACCGCGCGGACCGGTACGCGGCTCCTGTCCCGCGAGCCGGTACGCGGCCCCCGTCCCGCGCGAGCCGGTACGCGGCTCCCGTCCCGCGCGGGCCGGTACGTGGCCCCGTCCCGCGCGCGGGGCGTTGTCAGACCCGGGCCGTACGCTGCGAAGGAGCCGTCCGACCGACGGTGTCCGCCAAGTGCCCGGTGCCGGAAGGAGCGTCCCGTGACCCGACCGCCGACCGCCGCGCAGCGGCGCGTGCTCGAAGCCGCCGACCCGGTGACCGGGCGGCTGCGCGGTACGCCGGCCCAGCTCGCGTCGCTGGTGAGGCACGGCCTCGCCTTCCGGCACCCCCGGCCGCCGCACGACCACTTCCTCACCCCGGCGGGCCACCGGCTCCGGGAGGCGGCGCCCGAGCCGCCGCCGGTGCGGTCCGCCCCGGACACCGGGGTGTTCGCGGCCCGCGTCGGCGGCGAGGAGGAGCCGCCCGCCTCCGGTCCGGCCCGGCGGCGCGAGGTGCACAGCGCCTGGCAGGGACTGCTGGAGCTGCGCAGGATGACCAATCCCGACGGCGCCGCGGACCGGCCGTGCGGCTGGGAGCGGACCCATCTGGTGCGGGCCGCGGCGCTCGCGCTGGAGGCGGCCGGGCACCCTCCGGCGGGCGGGGACACGGACGGCTACCGGGTCCGTGCGACACCGCAGCCGGAGGCGGTCGCGGTGTACGCGCCGGACGCGCCGGCGCTGGCGGCGTGCGCGGCCACGCTGGAGGAGGCCGGCTGGCAGGCGGGCGAGTACACCGAGCCCCGGACGAGGGCCCGCTATCTGCTGGCCTCGCCGCGCCGGACCTGACCGGCGTGCCAGGATCGGGCGATCTCAGGAAGACACGCGAGAAGGGCAAGCAGTGGCCGAACCGTTTTCCGTCCGGGTGACCGTCCGCGGTTACGAGACCGACACCCAGGGACATCTCAACCAGTCGGTGTACCTCAACTACGCGGAGCACGCCCGCTGGTCGCTGCTCCAGGCGGCCGGGATCAGCCAGGCCCGGCTGGTCGGCGCGGGGGTGGGGCCGGTGGCGCTGGAGACGACCATCCGGTTCCGGCGCGAACTGCTCGCCGGTGACGAGACCGACGTGAGTTGCGTCTTCGAGTGGGGCGAGGGCAAGACGTTCTCCATCCGGCAGGAGATACGCAAGACCGACGGCACCCTGGCGGCCGAGGTCACCGCGGTGGGCGGCATCATGGACCTCGCCCGGCGCAGGCTGGTCGCCGACCCGCGGGCGGTGCTCAAGGAACTGGCCACGGACCCGGCCCTGTTCGGCCTGTAGGCCCGCGCGTCGAGCAGCGGGCCGGGGGTGACGGCGCGGTGCGTCTCCCCCGGCCGGCCACGTCCCGGCGAGCGGTGTCAGCGGACGGCGGCGATCTCCTCTCCCGCCTCCATGGGATGGGTGACGTCCTGGGCGTCCCGGCCCTTGCCGAGGTGGTTGAAGAGGAGGTTGAGCACCACGGCGGTGACGCAGCCCGTGGAGATGCCCGAGTCCAGGACGATCTTCGCGGTCTCCGGGAAGGAGTGGTAGAACTCCGGCGCGGTGATCGGGATGATGCCGACCGCGAGGGACACGGCCACGATCAGGACGTTGTTGTCCCGGTCCAGGCCGGCCCGGACCAGGGTCTGGATGCCGCTCGCGGCGACCGAGCCGAACAGCACGATGCCGGCGCCGCCGAGGACCGGGCGGGGCACGACCGCGATCAGCGAGGCGGCCATCGGACACAGGCCCATCAGGACCAGGAAGCCGCCGCCGGTCGCCACGACGTAGCGGCTGCGCACCCGCGTCATCGCGACCAGGCCGATGTTCTGGGCGAAGGCGCTGCACATGAAGCCGTTGAACAGCGGGCTGAGCGCGGAGCCGAGAGTGTCGGCGCGCAGGCCGGCCGCGATGGTCTTCTCGTCGGCGGGACGTTCGACGATCTCGCCGAGCGCCAGCATGTCGGCGGTCGACTCGGTCATCGAGACGACCATGACGACACAGAGGGACAGGATCGCGGCGAGCCGGAACTGCGGGGCGCCGAAGTGGAACGGCGTGGGGAAGCCGACCACGGCGGCGTCGGCGACCGGGCCGAAGTCCGTGACGCCGAACGGGATCGCGAGGAGGGTGCCCGCGACCAGGCCGATCAGGACGGCGATCTGCTTGACGAAACCGCGGGTGAAGCGGCGCAGCAGCAGGACGATCAGCAGGGTGGCGCCGGCGAGGGTGAGGTAGGTGGTCGAACCGTAGTCGCCGGCCCGCGGGTCGGGTCCCTGGGCCCAGCCGAACGCGACGGGCAGCAGGGAGACGCCGATCAGGGTGATGACGGAGCCGGTGACGACCGGCGGGAAGAAGCGGACCGCCTTGCAGAAGACCGGGGCGGCGAGGAAGCCGAGGAGTCCGGCGACGATGACCGCGCCGAAGATGACCGGCAGGGCGTCGGACTTGTCCTCGGTGGAGGCGACGATCGCGGTCATGGGGGCGACACCGGCGAAGGTGACGCCGTTGACGAAGGGCAGCCGGGCGCCGATCTTCCAGAAGCCGAGCGTCTGGAGGAAGGTGGCGAGGCCGGCCGTGAACAGGCAGGCGCCGGTGAGGAAGGTCAGTTCGGTGGCGGACAGGCCGATCGCCGCGCCGACGATGAGCGGCGGGGCGACGACACCGGCGTACATGGCGGCCACGTGCTGCAGACCGCTGGTCGCCATTTTGAGGGCGGGGAGTTTTTCGTCAACTGGATGGGCGGCCACGGCGGCTCCTCCGGGCGGGTGACACGTCGGACCTCGACGTGGGTTTCATGGAGGTGGTGCATGGTCGTGCGGGACCGTGACGGGGTGACGATCGAGCGGTGGGCGAGCGGTGTGGGGAGAACCGGCTCCGGGCGCGCGGGTGCGCGCCCGGAGACGGCGTGCCGTGGATCCCGCTCGGATCCACGGGTCCCGGCCGGGAGCCGTCCCTCCCGGCCGGAGTCTGTGGGCGGCCGGTGCCGGATCAGCCCCGGGCGGCGATCCCGGCCAGGCGCCGGGCTTCCTCGCGGGTGCTGACGGCGACGGCGTCCTCGTCGACGGTGAGCAGACGGCCGTTCTCGACGATCTGCCGGCCGTTCACGAAGGAGGCGGTGACCGGGGCCGCCGCGCCGAAGACCAGCGCGGTCACCGGGTCGGCGATGGAGGCGTGGGCGAGCGTGTCCATCTTCCAGAGCACCACGTCGGCCAGCTTGCCCGGCTCCAGCGAGCCGATCTGTTCGGCCCGGCCGAGGACCTGGGCACCGCCGTGGGTGCCGAGCCGCAGCGCCTGCCGGGCACCCAGCGCGGCTTCGCGGTGGGCGCCGAGCCGGTTGATCAGCAGGGCGTTGCGCAGTTCGGTGTGGAGTTCGCCGGACTCGTTGGAGGCGGTGCCGTCGACGCCGAGACCGACCGGGACGCCCGCCTGCAGCATGTCGGGGACGCGGGCGATGCCGGCGGCGAGACGGGCGTTGGACGAGGGGCAGTGGGCGACACCGGTCTTCGTGCGGGCGAAGGCCGCGATGTCGGAGTCGTTCATGTGGACGCAGTGCGCCATCCACACGTCCGCACCGAGCCAGCCCGTGGACTCGAAGTAGTCGGTGGGGCCCATGCCGAACAGCTCGTGGCAGAACTTCTCCTCCTGCACCGTCTCCGAGCCGTGGGTGTGCAGCCGTACGCCCAGCCGGCGGGCCAGCGCGGCGCCCTCGCGCATGAGTTCGGTGGAGACGGAGAACGGCGAGCAGGGCGCGACGGCGACCTGGGTCATGGCGTCGAAGGAGGCGTCGTGGTGTTTCCTGACGGTCTCCTCGGTCGCGGTGAGGGCGCCCTCCAGCGTCTCGACGGCGAAGTCCGGCGGCAGCCCGCCGTCCTTCTCGCCGCGGTCCATCGAGCCGCGGGCCAGCGTGAAGCGGACGCCCGTCTCGGCGGCGGCCCGGATGATCGAGCCGGACAGGTCGCCGCAGCCGCGCGGGTAGACGTAGTGGTGGTCCATGGCGGTGGTGACTCCGCCCCGGGCCATCATGGCCAGGGAGCCCTGCGCCGCCGCGTACGTCATCCGCTCGTCGATCCGCGCCCAGGTCGGGTACAGCGCGACCAGCCAGTCGAACAGGTTGTGGTCGGTGGCCAGGCCCCGGGTGATCCACTGGTAGAAGTGGTGGTGGGTGTTGACCAGTCCGGGTGTGGCCAGGTGCCCGCGTCCGTCGATCCGGCGCACCACGTTCTCCAGGCCCTCGGGGGCCTCGCCCGCGCCGACCGACTCGATGCGGTTGCCGGCGAGGACGAGGTGCCCGGAGGCGTACTCGGTGTCGCCCGCGTCCACGGTCGCGATGGCGCAGTTCTCGATGACGATGCGCTGGGCTGCCGATGGTGCCATCGTGCTTCCTTCTCTTCTGGTGGCGACCCGTGGACGGAAGGCGTGTCCACGGGGAGGGCACGGCAGGACCCTAGGAGGATTTGAGTGCCGGGGCGGGCTGGCCGCTCCGGGTGCCGAGATGGTGGAAGAACAGGTTCAGCAGGACCGCGACGAGCGCGCCCGCGCTGATGCCGGAGCCGAGGACGGTCTGCGCCCACGCCGGGAAGCCGGCGTAGAAGGTGGGCGCGGCCAGCGGGATGATGCCGGCGCCGAGCGCCACGGCCACCAGGATGATGTTGGAGCTGTCGTCCAGGCCCGCTTCGGCGAGCGTGCGGATGCCGCTGACGGCGATGGAGCCGAACAGGACGATGCCGGCGCCGCCGAGCACCGGCATGGGGACCAGGGAGACGACCGCGCCGAGGACCGGGAAGGCGCCGAGGACGAGCAGACTGGCGCCGGCGACGGCGACGACGTACCGGCTGCGCACCCGGGTGAGGGAGACGACGCCGACGTTCTGCGCGAAGGCGGAGGTGGGGAAGCCGCCGAAGACGGGTCCGAGGAGGGTGGCGATGCCGTCGGTGCGCAGACCGCGGGTGATGGTCCTGGCGTCGGCGCGGCGGTCGCAGATCTCGCCGAGGGCGAGCATGCCGGCGCTGGACTCGGTCATCAGCACCAGCATCACGATGCACAGCGAGAGGATGGCCGCGGGCTGGAACTCCGGGGCGCCGAAGGCGAACGGGGTGGGCAGCGCGGCGATCGGCGCGGACTCCAGGCCGCTGAAGTCGGCCATGCCGAAGGGCATCGCGGCGAGCGTGCCGACGAGCAGCCCGAAGAGCAGGGCGACTTGCCGGACGAAGCCCTTGCCGAAGCGCTGGATCAGCAGGATGACGGCGAGGGTGAACCCGGCGAGCGCGAGGTGCCGCATGGCGCCGAAGTCCGCGGCGGCCTTGTCGCCGCCCTGGGCCCAGCTCACCGGGACGGGCATCAGCGTGACGCCGATCAGGGTGATGACCACGCCGGTGACCAGGGGCGGGAAGAAGCGCAGCAGCCGGCCGAAGAACGGGCCGAGGGCCAGGCAGAAGGCGCCGGCGACCATCACCGCGCCGTAGATGGCGGGGAGTTGGTGGCCTTTGCCGTTGGTCTCGGCGATGGCGAGGATGGGGGCGATGCCGGCGGAGGAGGCGGCGTTGACGAAGGGCAGCCGGTTGCCGACGAGGCCCTTGACGCCGATGGTCTGCAGGATGGTCGCGATGCCGGCGATGAGCAGGCTCGCGGCGATCAGCCGGGTGCGGGCCGCGATGTCGAGGCCGCAGGCCTGCCCGATGATGAGCGGAGGAGTGACAACGCCCGCGTACATCGCGGCGATGTGCTGGAGCGCGGCGGGGACGAGCCGCGAGACGTGGAGCTTCTCGTCCACCGGGTGCACGGACGTGACGGCGTCCTCGGTGTGCACCGGCGGGGTGGAACAGGAGCCTTTCGCCGGCTCCATTGCAGGCTGTGCCATGGTGTTCCCTCCGGTGTGGCGGGCCCCCGGCCCGGACGGCCGGGCCGGGGGCGCGCGTCCCGCGTCAGAGGTTGGTCATGTCGACCGGGATAAGGGCCGCACAGCCGTCCCGCAGGATGGTGGCCTCGATGAGGCCGTAGGGGCGGTCGGCGGCGAAGTAGACCTCGTTGTCGTTCTTCAGTCCGAACGGTTCCAGGTCGACCAGGAAGTGGTGCTTGTTCGGCAGCGAGAAGCGGACCTCGTCGATCTCGCTGCGGTTGTTGATGATGCGCGAGCCCATCTGGTACAGCGTCTGCTGGAGCGAGAGGGAGTAGGTCTCGGCGAAGGCCTGGAGCATGTGCTTCTTCACCTGCTCGTAGGACTTCTCCCAGTGGGGCATCTTCTGCTCGTCGTCGGTCCAGTTGAACCGCCACCGGCTGGAGACCTGGGTGGCGAGGATCCGGTCGTACGCCTCCTGGAGGGTGGTGTACTTGTCCTTGACGTAGCCCCAGAACTCGGAGTTGGTCGAGTTCATCACGACCAGGTCCTTCAGGCCGGAGATCACCTCCCACTTCTCACCGTCGTAGGTGATCTGGGTGAGGCGGGTCTCCTGGCCCTTGCGGACGAAGGAGTGCTTGACGTCGTCGGCGCCGATGAACCTGCTGTTGGCGTCGGAGGTCTCGATCCGCTCCCAGGAGTACTCCTCGATGCGGATGCGCGCCTGGTGGATGGGTTCCTGGCTGGTGACGAAGTGCCGGGCGAGGTGGATGCCGAACTGCTCGGCGGACTCGATGCCGTATTCCTTGGCGAACGCGAACACCGTGTTCTTGGTGGTGTCGGTCGGCAGGACGTTGGCGTTGGAGCCCGAGTAGTGGACCTCCTCCATGTCGCCGCTCAGCGCCACGGACACGTTCAGGTCCTTGATGTGATGGGTGGCGCCGTCCCGCGTGATCTTGACGACTCGGTTCTCGGCCTTGCCGTACTGGTTCTGTCCCAGGATGGTCGGCATGTAGCTAGCTCCCTCGGTAAACGGAGTAGCCGAACGGGTTGAGCAGCAGCGGTACGTGGTAGTGCTCGCCCGGTACGACGGCGAACGTGATCGCCACCTCCGGGAAGAACACGCCGCGCCCGCTGTCCCGATTCGCGGGGGCGTCCTGCTGCGCATCGGCTTGCTTGTTCGCGAAGTACGGCTCGACGGCGAAGTCCAGCCGCACGTGTGTGGTCCCCTCCGGCAGCGCCGGCAGGTCCTTGCACCGGCCGTCGGCGTCGGTCGCGGAGCCGCCGAGCGCCTGCCAGTCCCCGCCCTGCCCGGACCGGGCGGAGAGGTGGACGGCGACGCCCTCGGCGGGGCGGCCGAGCGAGGTGTCCAGGATGTGCGTGGACACGGAGGCGGTGGTGCTGGTGCTCATGGTGTCAGGCGTCCTCTTCGACGAGTCGGGCCAGTCGGATGCGGTTGATCTTGCCCAGCTCGGTGCGGACGATCTCGCGCTCCCGTTCCGGCGTGTTCCCGATCCGCTCCCGGACCGCGTCGCGCATCTGCTCGCCGGTCCGGCCGGTGGCGCAGATGAGGAAGACATGGCCGAACCTCTCCTGGTAGGCCAGGTTGAGTTCGAGCATCTCGGCCTTGAGCCGGTCGGAGGCGCCGGCCATGCCGCGCTGTTCGCGGGCGGAGGTCGGGTCGCCGGGCCGGGGGCGCCCGATCGGCGGGTGGCCGGCCATCGCCTCCGCGAGGTCCGCGGCGGTCAGCTCGGCCATGGCCGCGTCACTGGCGGTGTAGAGGTCCTCCGGAGTGGCGTAGGGGCGGGCGGCGAGCAGTCGCCGGGCCCACTCGGTGGAGGCGCACGCCTCGTGGAGGGCGGCGAGGGCGGCGCGCTCCTCCAGATCGTTGAACCGGGCCAGGCCCGGGGGCGTGGAAGTCGAAGTCACGGGAGCCTCCGTGGCCGCGGTGGGCCATCGTGCTGAACGGGCTGCCGATAGCTAACGCCCTCGGAAACATCACGTCAACACTTTGTTGAAAATTCCGCGTAACAAGGGGGACGGGCTCCCGCGGCACGTCAACTCCCGTGTCAGGGCCGGTCAGGCGCCCTTCTCCCGGTTGAGGTAGTTGTAGACCGTGAAGCGGCTGACGCCGAGCGCGCCCGCCACCGTCTCCACGCCGTGCCGCACGGCGAACGCGCCGCGCGCCTCCAGGATCCGGACGACCTCCTGCTTGGCCTTGCGGTCCAGATCGGCCAGCGGCCGGCCCTCCTTGCGCTCCATGGCGGCCAGGATGTGATCGAGGGAGTCGGCGAGCTGGGGCAGGCGTACGGCGACGACGTCGGCGCCCTCCCAGGCGAGCACGACGTCCTCGGGTCCGGCCTCGTCGGGCGGGAGCATCGTCCCGCCCATGGCGTCGACCAGCGGCTTCACGGCCGCGATGAAGGGCCCGTCCCCGGTCATCTACCGCCCTCCCCGGCCTCGTCGCCGCGGTCCCCGGCATCCGGGCCGCCATGGTCGCCGGCACCCGGGCCGTCGAGGACGTTGACCTGGAGCGAGACCCGGGTGGCGCCGGCCCGCAGGGCCCTGCGCAGCAGCGCGTCCACCGCGGTGAGCACGCGGTCGGCGCCGCCCTCGGCCGTGTTGCCGAAGGGGCCGACGTCGACGGCGTCCAGCCCGGCGGTCTCGATGACCTCGCGCGCCACCAGGGCGTGCGCGGGCGCCTCGTCCAGGTCGAAGGGTTCGGTCGTGAACTCCACTCTCAATCGCACGGCCTCAACCTAACGCGCCCGGCGGCCGCCCGGGCAGCCCCGGACGGACCCCGGCCCACCTCCCCGGCCGGGGCTTGGACCGGGGCCCGGACCGACTGCCCGGCCGGCGCCTCTTGACAAGCGGCGACACACGACGGCAATCTTCCATTACGCAGAAACGAACTTCCGCATTACGGAATTACGACCACGGAAGGGAGCGCGGCCCGAATGGGATTCACAGACCAGCGCTTCAACGTCAACCTGTCGATCCTCTTCACGGAACTCCCGCTCCTGGAGCGTCCCGCGGCCGCCGCCGCGGCCGGCTTCTCCGCGGTCGAGCTGTGGTGGCCCTGGATCGACTCGCCCACCCCGCCCCGGTCCGAGCTGGACGCCCTGAAGACGGCGATCGAGGACGCGGGAGTCCGGCTCACCGGACTGAACTTCTACGCCGGACGGCTGCCGGGCCCGGACCGCGGCGCCCTGTCCGTCCCGGGCGAGGAGTCGGAGAGGTTCCGCGCCAACATCGACGTGGCCGCGGACTTCGCGGCCTCCCTCGGCTGCACGGCGCTCAACGCGCTGTACGGCAACCGCGTCGAGGGCGTGGACCCGGCCGAGCAGGACGCGCTCGCCCTGGAGAACCTGGTCCTCGCGGCCCGGGCGGCCGACCGGATCGGCGCGGTCCTGCTGATCGAGGCGCTGAACAAGCCCGAGTCACCGCTGTACCCGCTGGTGTCGGCGCCGGCCGCGGTGGAGGTCGTGGACAAGGTGAACGCGGCCACGGGACTCGGCAACGCCAGGTTCCTGCTGGACCTGTACCACCTGTCGATGAACGGCGAGGACCTGCCGGCGGTGATCGAGGCGTACGCGGCGAAGACCGGGCACGTGCAGATCGCCGACAACCCCGGCCGCGGCGCCCCGGGGACGGGGTCGCTCCCGCTGGAGGAGCTGCTCGGCCGGCTGCGGAAGGCCGGTTACGACGGCTGGGTCGGCCTGGAGTACAAGCCGGGCGACCGCCCGAGCACCGAGGCCTTCGGCTGGCTCCCGCGCGAAGCGCGCGCCGCTCGCTGAACCCCCCGACGTCACAGAGCAGTCAGAGAGGCACCGATGAGCAACACCCTTCCCAAGATCGCCTGGATCGGCCTCGGCATCATGGGCTCCCCCATGTCCGAGAACCTGGTCAAGGCCGGTTACCACGTCACCGGCTACACCCTGGAGCAGGAGAAGCTGGACCGGCTGGCCGCCGCCGGCGGCGCCGTCGCCGGCTCGATCGCCGAGGCCGTCCGGGACGCCGACGTGATCATCACGATGGTGCCCGCCTCCCCGCAGGTCGAGGCCATCGCCTACGGCCCCGAGGGCATCCTGGAGAACGCCCGGCGAGGCGCCCTGCTGATCGACATGTCCTCGATCACCCCGCAGACCTCCGTCGACCTGGCCGCCGCCGCCCAGGACAAGGGCATCCGGGTGCTGGACGCCCCGGTCTCCGGCGGTGAGGCGGGCGCCGTCGAGGCGGTCCTGTCCATCATGGTCGGCGGCGAGCAGGCCGACTTCGACGAGGCCAAGCCGGTCTTCGAGGCGCTCGGCAAGACCATCGTGCTGTGCGGTCCGCACGGCTCGGGGCAGACCGTGAAGGCCGCCAACCAGCTGATCGTCGCCGTGAACATCCAGGCGTGCGCCGAGGCCGTGGTCTTCCTGGAGAAGTCGGGCGTGGACCTGGCGGCCGCGCTGGACGTCCTCGGCGGCGGCCTGGCCGGCTCCACCGTGCTGGCGCGCAAGAAGGACAACTTCCTCCAGCGCGACTTCAAGCCGGGCTTCCGCATCGACCTGCACCACAAGGACATGGGCATCGTCACCGACGCCGCGCGCAACGTCGGCGCGGCCCTGCCGGTCGGCGCCGTGGTCGCCCAACTGGTCGCCAGCCTGCGCGCCCAGGGCGACGGCGGCCTGGACCACTCGGCCCTGCTGCGGGCCGTGGAGCGCCTGTCCGGCGCCCAGGTCTGACGACACCCCCGGCTTCCGGGACGCGGCGCCGCCGACACCTGTCCTGTCGCGCCCAGGCGGCGCCGCGTCCCGGAATCACCTTCAACAAACTGTTGACGCTCAGATCGCCCCACTTCTAGGCTCCACGAAGCGGAAACAGGTTTCCGCTGACACCCGCACGGAAGGTCCACGATGTCGAAGCGCGTGCTCACGACAGAGTCCGGCGCACCGGTCGCCGACAACCAGAACTCCGCCTCCGCCGGCGTCGGCGGCCCGCTCCTGATCCAGGACCAGCACCTCCTGGAAAAGCTCGCGCGCTTCAACCGCGAGCGGATCCCGGAGCGTGTCGTGCACGCCCGCGGCTCGGGGGCGTACGGCCACTTCGAGGTGACCGACGACGTCACCGGGTTCACCCACGCCGACTTCCTCGCCGCGGTCGGCAAGCGCACCGAGGTGTTCGTGCGCTTCTCCACGGTCGCCGACTCCCTCGGCGGTGCCGACGCGGTCCGTGACCCGCGCGGTTTCGCGGTGAAGTTCTACACCGAGGAGGGCAACTACGACCTCGTCGGCAACAACACCCCGGTGTTCTTCATCAAGGACCCGATCAAGTTCCCCGACTTCATCCACTCGCAGAAGCGGGACCCGTTCACCGGCCGGCAGGAGCCGGACAACGTCTGGGACTTCTGGGGCCACTCCCCCGAGGCCACGCACCAGGTGACCTGGCTCATGGGCGACCGCGGCATCCCGGCGTCGTACCGCCACATGGACGGCTTCGGCTCGCACACCTACCAGTGGACGAACGACCGGGGCGAGGCCTTCTACGTCAAGTACCACTTCAAGACCAACCAGGGCATCCGCTGCCTGTCCGCCGAGCAGGCGCAGGAGCTGGCGGGCAAGGACCCCAACTCGCACCAGACCGACCTGCTCCAGGCGATCGAGCGGGGCGTGCACCCGTCCTGGACGCTCTACGTGCAGATCATGCCGGCGGCCGAGGCGGCGGACTACCGCTTCAACCCGTTCGACCTGACCAAGGTCTGGCCGCACAAGGACTACCCGCTCCAGCGCGTGGGCCGCCTGGTCCTCGACCGCAACCCGGACAACGTGTTCGCCGAGGTCGAGCAGGCCGCGTTCTCCCCGAACAACTTCGTGCCCGGCATCGGCCCGTCCCCGGACAAGATGCTCCAGGGCCGGCTGTTCGCCTACGCGGACGCCCACCGCTACCGCCTCGGCGTCAACCACACCCTGCTCGCCGTGAACGCCCCGAAGGCGGTCCCGGGCGGCGCCCGGAACTACGGCCGGGACGGGCTCATGGCGGTCAACGGCCAGGGCCGCCACGCCAAGAACTACGAGCCGAACTCCTACGACGGCCCGGTGGAGACCGGCCGCCCGCTGTCGGCCCCGCTCCCGGTGGCCGGTCACACGGGCAGCCACGTGGCTCCGCTGCACACCAAGGACGACGACTTCTTCCAGGCCGGCGAGCTGTACCGGCTGATGACGAAGGAGGAGAAGTCCCGCCTGGTCGCGAACATCGCCGGCGGCCTGTCGCAGGTCTCCCGCGACGACGTGATCGAGCGGAATCTCGCCCACTTCCACGCCGCCGACCCCGAGTACGGCAAGCGTGTGGCGGAGGCGGTCCGCGCCCTGCGCGAGGAGTAGGCCCACAGACTGCGTCCGGGACGTGACGGGGAGGTCGTGCCCCGGACGCGAACGCCGCCGCCACCGGGTGATCCGGATGAGGGGTGATCACCTGGTACGGCGGGCAGGGCGAGGACCGCGGTGGCGTGCGAGCCAGTGCGGTGGTGAAGGAGACCCGGCCCGTCTTCTCGACCTGAGGGAAGGCAGCCGGCTCCATCGCACCCACCGCGGTCCCAGCCCCACCTCCGGGCACGTTCCCGGAGGCCACCCGCTCCGTCCGGCGGCGCGAACGACCTGTCGCGCCCGGCCTCGCGCCGCCGGACGGCCACCACCACAGAACGCTCCCTACGCCGCCTCGATATCCGCGGCGAGGGAGCGTTCGGCATTGTCCAGCAGTTTCGCGGTGCCGTTTGACCGACGGAGACGGAAGGCGCACGGCCGGCTCGAGTCCGACGAGAGGGGCCTCGCCGACGAACCGGCCGGCGAAGATCCAGTGACTGCCTTCCAGCGCCCGCTGGAGATCCCGCTCCGTCGCCGTGGGGTCCTCGGCCACGGCCCGCAGCGCCTTGAGGCTCTCGGTGCGGCGCCGCAGGTCGACCGCCCGGAGCAGCAGGCGGCCGTCGGTGTCCGCGGCGAGCAGGGCGAGCGCCTCGGGGGAAGCGGCGATCCGGCGGGCTTCCCGGGCCGGGTCCTCCACCTCGATACGGCCGCTGCGCAGCAGGCGCTCCAGCCACACCGAGATCTCGGCCGTACCGCGAGGTATCACATAGCGCCCCGGCCGGTCCTCCGGCACCCGCAGGAAGGCGGTGTCCTCCCGCCTGGCCCGGAAGTGCTCCAGCGCTTCCGCCGCGCTCGCCCCGGGGTGCTCCCGCAGGCAGGCGTCGCCAGTGTGCACGCCGGGTCCGGCAGTCGCCGTCGACGTGCGGGAGCACCTCGTTCGCAGCACGCTGAAGGCATGGGCAATCCGATTCGGCATCCGCACGTCGTCGTTCACTCCCCGGCCCTGGACGGTTCCCGGCGGGTGACCGAGGGGGACGTGACGCTGGGGGTCGCCTCGCACCTGGACGACGTGGTGGAGATCCTGCGGCTGGCCGACCTCGACCGGATCGAGGTGGAGGAGGACGACCTGATCGAATGGCAGGGCGGCGGCCCGGACGACTGGCCGGGGCTGTCCGAGCACGAGCTGTAGGGCGCACGGGCGGGCAGGCGCCGCGTACGGCAGGGGTCGTAGCCGGGCTACGCAATCCTCAAATCAAGCTCTGACAAGCGCCGCTGACGCTTCGGCGGCCTCGCGGGCGGGCAGATCACGGCAGACGGGGCCCGCCGGCACGGGGGTGGCGGGCCCCGCACGGGGGTGTCTCATGGGCCGTACGACGTCGTGTCCGCTGCCGCTGGACCCGTGTGCGGTCGCGCTGCTGCGGGGCGGTGACCGCGCCGCCGTGACCGTCGCCGTGCTCGCGCTGCACCTGCGCGGCGCGGTGGAGGCGGGCCGGCCGGGCACGCTGCGCAAGACCGCGACGGGCGGTGCCGCTCCGCTCGGGCATCCGCTGGAGAAGGCGGTCCGCACCGGCCTCTACCGGCCCGCCGGCCCGGGGGAGCTGCCCGGCCGGGCGGTGGTGCGGCGGGCCCTGACCCGGATGCGGGCCGAGCTGGCCGTGCGGGGTCTGCTGCGGACGCTGCCGCCCCGCCGCACCCGCGCGGCCCGCCGCGCACTGGCCGGGCTGCGCGCGTGCCGGCCGTTGCCCACGGGTCCCGGCGGTCTGTCGGAGGAGGAGACGCTGCTCGCGGTCGCGCTGTACGGCGAGCGGGCGCTGACCGTTCTCGTACCGTGCTTCGCCCGCCGGGCCGGGCTCACCGGCCGGGGCGGGCTCGCGGACGGGGACCGCTTCCCGTCCGCCCGCGGCGACGGCCACCGCCTGCTCTCGGGTTACGTGCACGACGAGGACGACGACGGCGCGGACTACCTGGCGGGCCCGGCCGGCTGGGACGCCGGCGACCGTGCGACCGGGAGCGGCGGATACGACCACGGCGGCGGGTACGGCGGTCACGACCACGGCGGCGGATACGGAGGCGGCGGGTTCGACTGAGGGGGCCGGTCCGCGCGGGTGTGGCGAAGGGGCGGCCCCTCCCCCCGGGCGGGCCGCCCCTGGCTGTGCCGGGTGGTCCGGAACCGTGCCGGACCACCCGGCCGGGTCAGACCTTCAGCGGCTTGATCGAGGTCGGCGCGTGGCCGGGCTCGGTGGCCAGGTCCTCGAACTCGGAGATGTCGCTGATGTCCATGGTGCGGCTCATGGAGATGTTGGTGATCCGCTCCAGGATCGCCTCGACGACGACCGGCACCCGGTACTCCGCGGCCAGCTTCTTCGCCTGCTCGAAGGCGGCGCCGAGCTGGTCCGGCTCGGTGACCCGGATCGCCTTGCAGCCCAGGCCCTCGGCGACCTTGACGTGGTCCACGCCGTAGACGCCGATCTCCGGAGTGTTGATGTTCTCGAACTCCAGGTTGACCTGGAAGTTGATGTCCAGGCCGATCTGCGCCTGGCGGATCAGGCCCAGGTAGGCGTTGTTCACCAGGACGTGGACGTAGGGGATGCGGTGCTGGGCGGCGACCGCGAGTTCCTCGATGAGGAACTGGAAGTCGTAGTCGCCGGAGAGCGCGACGACCGGGGAGTCCGGGTCGGCCTTGGCGACGCCGATCGCGGCCGGGATGGTCCAGCCGAGCGGGCCGGCCTGGCCGCAGTTGATCCAGTGGCGCGGCTTGTAGACGTGCAGCATCTGCGCGCCGGCGATCTGGGAGAGGCCGATCGTGGTGACGTAGCGCGTCTCGGGGCCGAAGGCCTTGTTCATCTCCTCGTACACGCGCTGCGGCTTCATCGGCACGTCGTCGAAGTGCGTACGGCGCAGCAGGGTGGCCTTGCGCTCCTGGGTGGCGGACACCCAGGCGCCGCGGTCGGGCAGCCGGCCCGCGGCCTTGAGTTCCCTGGCCACCTCGATGAACAGCTCCAGGGCGGCCTTCGCGTCGGAGACGACACCGTAGTCCGGCGGGAAGATCTTGCCGATCTGGGTGGGCTCGATGTCGACGTGGACGAAGGTGCGGCCCTCGCGGTAGACGTCCAGCTTGTAGCCGGTGTGGCGGTTGGCCCAGCGGTTGCCGATACCGAGGACGAAGTCGGACTCCAGGAAGTTGGCGTTGCCGTACCGGTGCGAGGTCTGCACGCCGACCATGCCGGCGTTCAGCTCGTGGTCGTCGGGCAGCGCGCCCCAGCCCATCAGCGTCGGGACGACCGGGGTCTGGGTCAGCTCGGCGAACTCCACCAGCAGGCCGGCCGCGTCGGCGCCGATGACGCCGCCGCCGGCGACGATGACCGGGCGCTCGGAGGCGAGCAGGAAGGTGAGGGCCTTCTCGATCTGGGCGCGGGTCGCGGTGGGCTTGTAGACCGGCAGCGGCTCGTACGTCTCCGGGTCGAACTCGATCTCGGTGAGCTGGACGTCGATCGGCAGGTCGATCAGGACCGGGCCGGGACGGCCGGAGCGCATCAGGTGGAAGGCCTGCTGGAAGACGCCGGGGACCTGGGCGGCCTCCAGCACGGTGACCGCCATCTTCGTGACCGGCTTGGCGATCGAGGCGATGTCGACGGCCTGGAAGTCCTCCTTGTGGATGACGTGCGTCGGCGCCTGGCCCGTGATGCACAGGATCGGGACCGAGTCGCCGATGGCGGAGTACAGGCCGGTGATCATGTCGGTGCCGGCCGGACCCGAGGTGCCGATGCAGACACCGATGTTGCCCGGCTTGGTACGGGTGTAGCCCTCGGCCATGTGGGAGGCGCCCTCGACATGGCGGGCCAGGGTGTGGTGGATGCCGCCGCCCTCCTGGAGGGCCTTGTAGAACGGGTTGATCGCCGCGCCCGGCACGCCGAAGGCGTCGGTGACGCCCTCGCGCTTGAGGATCTCAACTGCCGCACGGGCAGCGGTCATACGAGCCATCGAGTACTCCTGCTTCGGCCTCTCGGAGGGGGTACTCCCGTCGCGCCCCGCGGTGAGCACTTCTCCCGGATCACTCTCCGCGACTTTTTCCGTATCGCGGAACTTAACTTCTACTATCTGGAAGCAATGTAGGGGGGCGGGCGGAGACCGTCAAGAGCGGGCGGACGCGGACGGGCCCCGGGGAGCGCGTCGCTCGCCCGGGGCCCGTACGGGAGCAGGAGGTGTCAGCCGCCGTAGGTCTCCCGCAGTTCGACCTTGCGCACCTTCCCGGAGACCGTCATCGGGAAGGAGTCCAGCAGCCGGAGCCGGCTGGGGATCTTGTAGTGCGCGAGCCGGCCGGCACAGAAGGCCCGCAGCTCCTCCAGGGTGGGCGGCCGCGCGGGGTCGCTCGGGATGACGCAGGCGAGCACCTCCTCGCCGTACCGCTCGTGCGGCACCCCGACGACCTGGACGTCCCGGACCGCCGGGTGGGCGTGCAGGAACTCCTCGATCTCGCGCGGGTAGACGTTCTCACCGCCCCGGATGATCATGTCCTTGATCCGGCCGGCGATCTCGACGTACCCGTCCTCGCGCATCACCGCCAGGTCCCCGGTGTGCATCCAGCGGCCCGCGTCGACCGCCTCGGCGGTCTTGTCCGGCTCGTTCCAGTAGCCGAGCATCACGCTGTAGCCCCGCGTGCACAGTTCCCCCGCCGTGCCGCGCGGCACCGTGATCCCGGTGGCCGGATCGACGATCTTCACCTCCAGGTGGGGCAGGACCCGGCCGACGGTGGCGGTGCGGTGCTCCAGGTCGTCCTCGATCCGCGTCTGCAAGGACACCGGTGACGTCTCCGTCATGCCGTAGCAGATGGAGACCTGCTCCATGTGCATCTCGGCGACGACCCGCTTCATCACCTCCACCGGGCAGGGCGAGCCCGCCATGATGCCGGTGCGCAGGGAGGACAGGTCGTAGTCGGCGAAGTCCGGGAGGTTCAGCTCCGCGATGAACATGGTCGGCACGCCGTACAGGGACGTGCACCGCTCCCGCTGGACCGCCGCCAGGGTGGCCGCCGGGTCGAAGGAGGGCGCCGGGATGACGATGCAGGCGCCGTGGGAGGTGGCGGCCAGATTGCCCATGACCATGCCGAAGCAGTGGTAGAACGGGACGGGCAGACAGATCCTGTCCTGCTCGGTGTAGGCGATCGACTCCCCCACGAAGTAACCGTTGTTGAGGATGTTGTGGTGGGAGAGGGTGGCGCCCTTGGGGAAGCCCGTCGTGCCCGAGGTGTACTGGATGTTGATGGGGTCGTCGCAGGACAGCTCCGGGAACACGGCGTCGCCGGTCCCGCGCCCGAGCAGCGCCTCCCAGCCCGGGTCGCCGAAGTAGACGATCTCGTGCAACTCGGGGCACCCGCCCCGCACTTCCTCGGCCATCGCGCGGTAGTCGCTCGACTTGTGGCGCAGCGAGGCGAAGAGGAAGCGGACGCCGGCCTGCCGCAGGACGTAGCCGACCTCGTGGGTGCGGTACGCCGGGTTGATGTTCACCATGACGGCGCCGATGCGCGCGGTGGCGTACTGGACGAGCACCCACTCGGGGCAGTTGACCGCCCAGATGCCCACCCGGTCGCCCTTGGCGACACCGCTCGCCAGCAGGGCGCGCGCCAGCCGGTCGACGTCGGCGGCGAACGCGGCGTACGTCCAGCGCCGGCCCGAGTCCACGTCGACCAGCGCCTCGCGGTCCGGCCAGGCGGCGACGGCCCGGTCCAGGCTGGCGCCGATGGTGTCGCCGAGCAGCGCGGTGGTGCCCGTCCCGTGGGCGTACGAGGGCTGCGCGGTCACCGGAAGTCCTCCTCGCGGTACTCGTCCGGCGAGCCGGCGGCCGTGGCCTCGCGCAGCTCGATCCGGCGGATCTTGCCGGACACGGTCTTGGGCAGGGCCGCGAACTCCAGCCGGCGGATGCGCTTGTACGGGGCGAGCACCGCGCGGGAGTGCTCGAAGAGGGCCTTCGCGGTGCCGGGTCCGGGCTCCCAGCCCTCGGCGAGCACGACGTACGCCTTGGGCACGGCGAGCCGCAGCGGGTCCGGGGCGGGCACGACGGCCGCCTCGGCCACCGCCTCGTGCTCCAGCAGCGCGCTCTCCAGCTCGAACGGGCTCACCTTGTAGTCCGAGGCCTTGAACACGTCGTCGCTGCGCCCGATGTAGGTGAGGTAGCCGTCCTCGTCCCTGGTCGCGATGTCGCCCGTGCGGTAGTAACCGCCCGCCATGGCCTGTGCCGTGCGGTCCGGGTCGCCGTGGTAGCCGGTCATCAGGCCGACCGGGCGCTCGGCCAGGTCGAGGGCGATCTCCCCCTCGGTGACGCCCGGCGCGCCGGAGACCGGGTCGAGCAGTTCCACCCGGAAGCCGGGGCTGGGGCGGCCCATGGAGCCGGTCTTCAGCGGCTGGCCGGGGCTGTTGGAGACCTGCACGGCGGTCTCGGTCTGGCCGAAACCGTCCCGGACGGTGACGCCCCAGGCCTGCCGGACCCGTTCGATGACCTCGGGGTTGAGCGGTTCGCCGGCGGCCACGGCCTCGCGGGGCGGGTTCTGGAGCCGGCCGAGGTCGGCCTGGATGAGCATCCGCCACACCGTCGGCGGGGCGCAGAAGGTGGTGACGCCGGCGCGGTCCATCTCGGCCATCAGCCGGACGGCGTCGAAGCGGGTGTAGTTGAACAGGAAGACGGTCGCCTCGGCGTTCCACGGGGCGAACAGGTTGGACCAGGCGTGCTTGGCCCAGCCGGGCGAGGAGATGTTCAGGTGCACGTCGCCGGGGGTGAGACCGATCCAGTACATGGTGGCCAGATGGCCGATCGGGTACGAGGTGTGGGTGTGCTCCACCAGCTTGGGGCGGGCCGTCGTGCCGGAGGTGAAGTAGAGCAGCAGCGGGTCGTCGGCCAGGGTCGGTCCGTCCGGGACGAAGTCGGCGGGGGCCGCGTAGGCGTCCTCGTACGGCTCCCAGCCCTCCTCGGGCAGGCCGCCGACGCAGGTCCGGGTGTAGGTGCCGGGCACCTCGGCGAACTTGGCGGCGTCCTGGGCCCGGGCGACGACGTGCTTCACCCGGCCCCGCTCCACCCGGTCGGCGAGGTCGGCCGGGCCGAGCAGCGGGGTGGCCGGGATGACGACCGCGCGCAGCTTCATCGCGGCCAGCGCGGTCTCCCACAGCTCGGCCTGGTTGCCGAGCATGACCAGGATCCGGTCCTCGGGTCCGACGCCGCGTTCGCGCAGCCACCGCGCCACCCGGTTGGAGCGTTCGGACAGCTCCGCGAACGACAGCCGGGTCTCGGAACCGTCCTCCTCGACGATGTGCAGCGCGGTGCGGTCGTTGCCGGCGGCGATCACGTCGAACCAGTCCAGCGCCCAGTTGAAGTGCCCGGGCCGCGGCCAGCGGAAGCCCGCGCTGGCGGTGGCGTAGTCCTCGCGGTGGGCCAGCAGGAAGTCCCGGGCGGTGCGGAACGTCTCGGTCGCCGTCATCCATGTCCTCCACGCGTGTGTCTCTGGGCTCGTCCGGGCTTGCCGGGGACCGTGTGCTCGGTCCCGCCGGGCGCTCCGCGCCGGAACCGGACCATTGCCGGGCGGCTCTCTGGCATCGTCTAATCCGTGATGCAGGTCTCACTACCCCCGAACGGGGGTGTGGACGACCGGAGGGACGGACGAGGTGACGGCAGACGCGGCGGAGGCGGTGGAGATCGGCGGCGCACTGGCCCGGCTGCGGCGCGCGACAGGGCTGCCCGTCGCCTTCGGCGGCCTGGTGGAGCCCGGCCGGCCGCGGGTGCGCATCAGCGAGCTGAGCGGCACGACCACGGCCGCGCTGCGCTCGCTCGCGGTGACCGCCGGCAGCGGGCTGGGCGGCAAGGCGGTGGCGCTGGGCCGGCCGTGCGCGGTGACCGACTACTCCAGCTCCCGGCAGATCAGCCACGAGTACGACGTACCGGTGGCCGCCGAGGGCATCCGCGCGGTGCTCGCGGTGCCGGTGGTGGTGCGGCGGCGGGTGCGCGGAGTGCTGTACGGCGCGCTGCGCTCGGCCGAGCCGCTCGGCGACCGCGTGCTGGGCGCGGCGGTGGCGGCGGCGCGGGACGTGGAACAGGCGCTGGTGGTGCGGGACGAGGGGCGGCGGCTGCTGGCGGCGGCCGGTCCGCAGCCGCCGGACAGCGGCCGGGGTGCCGCGTGGGAGCAGGTGCGGGAGGCGCACGCGGCGCTGCGGGCGCTGGCGCCGCGGATCGCCGACCCGGCGCTGCGGGGCGAACTGCTGGCGGCGTGCGGGCTGCTGACCACGCCGCCACGAGCCGGGGGCGTGACCCTGGCGCCACGCGAGCTGGACGTGCTGTCCTGGGTGGCGGCCGGGGCCACCAACGCGGCGGTGGCCGAGCGGCTGGGCATCGGCCCGGAGACGGTCAAGGGCTATCTGCGTGCGGCGATGCGGAAGCTGGGCGCGCGCACCCGAGGGGAGGCGGTGACCGCGGCCCGCAGGGCGGGCCTGCTGCCGTGACGCGAAGGCGGCGGGAAACCTGTGCATTCCTCCGGTGTCGCTGTGCATTTCCCTCTGCTTTGACCGTTTGTTATTTCCCTCACCACGGCTTCCGTCCGAATTTCGAGGATCGTTGCCTAGAATTTGGCCCGGACACGACACAGGAGGGGAGCGGTGACCGTGCGACGGGACTTCCAGGAGCCTGCCAGTTGCCGCCCCGACCTGGTCATCGGCCGCGAGGAGTTGTTCGCCGGCGCCCGTGGGCAACTCGCCACCGGCGGCAGTGTGCTGCTCCACGGACCGGCCGGAATAGGGAAATCCACCGTCCTGCGGGCATTGGCCGAGGAATACGCCCCCACCGCGCGCACCGTCTTGCGCTGCTCGGCGACCGAGTCCGAATCCCACCTTCCGTTCCTCGCCCTCGCCGATCTCCTCGGCCTGGTCCTCGACGAGGTCGCGCCCCGGCTGCCCGCCGCCCAGCGCACCGCCCTGGAGTCGGCGCTCACCGGCCGCGGCGAGTCCAGCCTCCAGCGCGACGGCCTCGCGCTGCGCCTGGCGGTGCTCTCCGCGCTGCGCGCGCTCGCCGCGCACGGCCCGGTCCTGGTCGTCGCCGACGACCTCCAGTGGCTGGATCCGGCCAGCGCCGAACTCCTCGGCTTCGCCGCCCGGCGCCTGGAGGGCACCCCGGTGCAACTGCTGTGCGCGGTGCGCACGGAGGGCCCGCAAAGCCAGGAGTACGACCGTCAGCTCCGGGCCTGTCCGCCGGGCACCCGCGCGATCCGGCTCGGCCCGCTCTCCCGCGCCCAGGTCGCCCAGTTGCTCGGCCACCGCGGCCACGGCGGCCTGCCCCGCTCCACCGTCCGCGAGATCCACCGCACCAGCGGCGGCAACCCGCTGTTCGCGCTGGAGCTGGGCCGCGCCCTCGCCGACAGCCCCACCCCGCCCCGGCCCGGCGAGCCGCTGCCCGTGCCGACCTCGCTGCGCGCCCTGGTCCTCAGCCGGCTGGACATGCTCTCGGTGGAGGCCCGCCGCACCCTGCTGGTGGCCAGCGCCGGCGCCCGCCCCACCCCGGCGCTGCTGCACGCGGCCGGCCGGGAGAACGCCGAGGCCGAGTGCGCCCAGGCCGCCGAACTGGGGCTGCTGGCCACCGAGCCCGACGCCCCGGCCGTACGGTTCGCGCACCCGCTGATCTCGGCCGCGCTGTACGCGGAGGCGCCCGTGCACGAACGCCGGGCCGCGCACGCGGCGCTGTCCACCGCCGCCTCCGACCCGATAGAACGGGCCCGGCACCTGGCCCTCGCCACCACCGGCACCGACGCGGAGGTGGCCGCCCGGCTGGCCGAGGCCGCCACGCTCGCCCGGGACCGCGGAGCGCCCTCGGTCGCCGCCCAGCTCGGCCTGCTCGCCGCCCGGCGCACCCCGGCCGGCGGCGGTCCGAGCCCCCAGGAGCGCCGGCTCGCCGCCGCCGAGGACGCGATCACCGCGGGCGAGGTCGACCTCGCCCGGGACATCGCCCGGGAGGTGCTCAGCCGGGCCACCGTGCCCGCCGACCGGGTGCGGGCCTGGATCATCGTGATCGACACCGCCGGCCACACCATGGCCGAGGTCGACGCCGTCTTCCCGCAGGCCCTCGCCGACGCCGGCGACGACCCGCGGCTGCTCGCCCTGGTCCACTACCAGCTGGCCTGGCGGGCGCTGATCGTGGAGGGCGACTTCACCGAGGCCCGGCAGGCCGCCGCGCACGCCGCCGAGCTGGCCGCGTGCGGCAAGGACCGGCGCACCGAGCTGCTCGCCCTCGCCTTCCAGGCGCAGACCGAGACCCTGATGGGCCATCCGGAGGCACCCCGCACCATCAAGCGGGCCCTGCAAGAGCCCCAGGACCCCCGGGTGGCCTGGCACCACAACGGCGCGGGCAGCGCCCGGTTCCGCTGGCTGGTCATGGGCGACCAGCTCGCCGAGGCCCGGGCCACGGTCACCGCGCTGCTGCGCGAGGTCCGCCGGCGCGGCTCGGTGGAGAGCGAGGTGCACTTCCTGCGCGGGCTCGCCGAGACCGAGCTGCGCGCCGGACACTGCGGGCGCGCCCTGGACCTGGCCCGCGACAGCCTGCGGCTCGCCCGGGACTCGGGCATCGGCGAGACCGCCTCGGCGATGCTCACCTCGCTCGCGGAGGCCTCCGGCGGCGATGTCGAACGGGCGCTGGCGCTCGCCCGGGAGGCCGTGCAGCACGCCGAGGAGGACGGCGACCAGATGTACCTCTCCCGGGCCCTGGGCGCCCTCGGGTACGCCCAGCTGGTGGCCGGGGACCCGGCGGGCACGGTGCGCTCGCTGCGCCGGGTGCGCAGCCTGGAGCTGGGGCTCGGCATCACCGACCCGGCCCGCGGCCGCTGGCAGGGCGACCTCGCCGAGGCACTGGTCCGCACCGGTGAGACGGCCGAGGCGCAGGACGTCGTCGACGCCGGCCGGGAGCACGCGCTGCGGCTCGGCCGCGAGAGCGTCCTCGCCGTGCTGGACCGGTCCGAGGCGCTGGTGCGCGCCGCCCGGGGCGACCTGGAGGCCGCCGTCGCCCAGTTGACGTCCGCTCAGGACCGGCTCGGCAAGCTGGGCTACGGCCTGGAGGAGGCGCGGGCCGCGTTCGCGCTGGCCCGGCTGCCCGGCCCGCGCCCCGGTCCGGCGGCGTTCGACGAGGCCACCCGGATGTTCCGGCGCTGCCGGGCGCTGCCCTGGCTGCGCCAGGTGGACGAAGTCCTCACCGCGCCCGGACCGGAACCGGCACCGGCCGCGCCGCAGGCACCGGCCGGGCTGGACGCGCTGGCCGCGATGGAGCGTCAGGTCGCCGCGCTGGTCATGGAGGGCGCCACCAACCGGGAGATCGCGGGCCGGCTGTTCATCAGCGTGAAGACGGTGGAGGCGACCCTGACCCGGGTCTACCGCAAGCTGGGCATCCGCTCGCGCGTCGACATCGTCCGATTGGCGGCGGCTCGGCGGGCGCGCTGAGCGCCGCGCTAGTTAACTGAACCGGACCGAGGGTTTTCCCTCACCAGGCCCCCTAGGGGGTTCCCTCATTGGGAGCCGTGGGTTCCGGGTCCTAGCGTAAAGGGCGTGCCGCTCGCCCGGGCACACGGGGTCGGTCCCCTCCCCCACTCGACCGCCTCGACCAGGAGGAGCCCCCGACCCGACACCGACACCCGCGCGACCCCCCACCGGTGCAACCCCCACTGAGGAGACTCATGTCCGGGCCCAGACCTGCCAGAAAGACCGCCGCGACCCTGGTGGCCGCCGCCGCGGCGGCGACCGCGCTGCTCGCCTCCCCCACGGCGAGCGCCGCGCCCCAGCCCGTCGTCGGCGGTACGACCACCACGACGACCGCGTACCCGTTCATGATGCAGATCACGGACGCGTCCCAGAACCAGTTCTGCGGCGGCACCCTGGTGGCACCGAAAAAGGTCGTGACGGCCGCGCACTGTATGGTCGGCGAGACCACGGGCAGCGTCCGCGTGGTCGGCGGCCGGACCTACCTCAACGGCACCAACGGCACGGTGAGCCGGGTCGGCAGGATCTGGATCAACCCGGAGTACACGGACGCCACCAACGGCGACGACGTGGCCGTGCTGACCCTGTCGACGTCGATGCCGTACACCCCGGCGCCGTACGTCTCCTCCTCCCAGACGGGCGTGTACGCGGCCGGCACCACGGCCCGGATCCTCGGCTGGGGCACCACCTCGGAGAACGGCAGCTCCTCCAACCAGCTGCGGACCGCGACCGTCCCGGTCGTGTCCGACTCCGGCTGCCGTTCCTCCTACGGTTCGGACTTCGTCCAGTCCGACATGGTCTGCGCCGGATACACATCCGGCGGCGTGGACACCTGCCAGGGCGACAGCGGCGGTCCCCTGCTTGTCGGGGGCGTCCTGGCAGGGATCACTTCCTGGGGCGAGGGGTGCGCGGAGGCGGGCTACCCGGGTGTCTACACCCGGCTGGCCACCTTCTCGGACCTGGTGACCGCACAGGTCAACTCGTGATCCGGAAGACGTCCCGAGTATCCCTCGGGTGACTGCCGGGGGGCGTTGCGGGCCACCACGAGCGGCCCGCAACGCCCCCTCTCCAGCGTCCGGCCCCGGTCAGGCCGTGCGGTCGCACACGGACGGCAGCCAGGTCAGGACCCGGGTGGCGGCGAGGGTGTCGAGGGAGCGCAGCAGGCCCTCCAGGCGGTCCGGATCGGCGAGGAACTGGATGGCCGCCTCGGCGAACGCGTCGCGTACCGCCGGCGGCATGGCGTCGGAGGCGTCGAAGCAGTGCGCCGTGCCCTCGTCGCGCAGGGTGCGCGCGAGGGAGCGGTGCCAGGCGGAGTCGCCGGCGCCGGGCCGGACACCCGTGTGCACGGAGAAGCCGGACTCGCCGGCGGTCCAGGCCCGCTGGGTGTCGGCAGCGGCCAGGTAGCGGATCAGCTCGCGTGCCTGCGGGGTGTCGTGCAGCAGGGCGACGAGGTCTCCGGAGACCTCCCAGGCGCGGGGCGCGCTCGCCCCGAAGAGCAGGTGCGCTGAGGTCTCGTAGCGGCCGTCGGCGTGCTCCCAGGCGGGCCGGGTGCGGATGAAGGACGCCTGGTGTTCCAGTGTGCAGCGGTGCTTGGTCGCCCGGAGGCGTTCGGAGGCGGTGCCGTACGGGGTTTTCAGGGCCCGCCGGACGAGGTCCTGGTCGCTGCCCGCGCCGACCAGACCGCGCCAGGTCTCCCACGCCTGCCTGACCTGCCGGGACTGCCAGGGCAGTTCGCCGCGCGCCCACTTGTCGTACACGGCCGGGCCCTCGCGCTGGAGCAGGATGTCCTCGATCCAGTCGGTGCCGGGCCAGCCGCTGGTGGCGCCGGACCCCATGCCGACGCACCACTTGACGGGCTGGTGCACGGCCTCCCGGCGCTTCTGTGCGTCGACGCCGGCCGGGTACCAGACGATGCTCTTCACGTCGGCCTTGAGCGGGAACCAGTACACGTGCCCGTCGCTCAGCGGTGTCGTCCAGGACGGCGCGAAGTCCGCGCTCCGCACGAGTCCTTCGAGCGGGACGAGGTGCTTCTGCCCGGCGTACTCGGCGAGTTCGCCGGGGCCGGTGAGCACCACCACGTCCGGCGGGGTGCCCGCCTCGACGTCGGCACCGAGCACCTGGCTCTCGGCGTTGCTGCCCTGGTAGTCGACGTGGACGTGGTGCGCGCGCTCGAACGGCTCGATGACCGCCGCGCGAAAGCTGCGGGCGTCCGCGCCGGTCCAGTTGGCCAGCAGGGTGACGGTCGGCTCGTGCGCGAGGACGCGCGCGCCCACCACGACGGCCGCCGCCAGGACGGCCAGGCAGCACGCCACCACGGTGACGGTGCGGGCCAGCCGGCGGGCGGGACGGGTGCCGGGGGCGGCGGTCGCGGGGCCGCCGGGGCGCGCGCTCACCGGGGCGTGAACCGGTAGTCGTTGATGTGCCGTCGCAGGCCCGTGTCGGCCAGTGCCATGAGCAGGACGCCTCCTATCAGGATCCACCCCGCCGCCGCCGCGCGGAAGCCGGAGCCGGCCAGGTACGAGGCGGTGCGCCGCCCCGCCTCGGGAATGAGCGGCCCGGGCAGCGGCGCCGGGCGGGCGAGCAGGGTACGGGTGTCGGCCATGCCGCGCTGGGTCCACACGGTGAACAGCACGGCGGCGGCGACCCCGGCGAGCGCCAGCAGGGCGGCCGCGATGAGCCGGCGGTTGTAGCGGCGCCGGAAGCGGTGGCGCAGGAAGAGCTGGGTCTCGGTGAGCGCCGCGGTGAGGGCGAGGGCGAGCAGCACGGTCACGCTCCAGGCGAGCCACAGCAGCGGGCCGAAGGAGGTCTGCCGCCGCACGGTGTCCCGCTGCCGCCGCTGGAGGTCCGTGAGCCGGTCCCGTATGCCGGAGCCCTTCTCCGTCAGGATGCCGGTGGCGTAGCTGAGGTACGCCTCGCGCAGCACGCTGCCGTCCGGCTGGAGCTGGGACTGCTGGACCTTGACGGCGTAGACGGTGATCAGTCCGGTGACCGTCTGCAGGGCCTGCCGGCCCGCCGGCCCGCCGAGGTCGTCGTCGGCCGCCGCGGCCGCCAGGCTCTGCGCGGCGACCGAGATCTGCTTCTGGAAGTCGCTGGTCGGGACGGAAGCGGCGGCGTCCCGCTGGGCCTCGGCGAGCGCGTACAGCGCGGTGTCGAGCGACAGCAGGGCCGGGGCGCTGGAGGTGCGCAGCGGGTTGGCGTCGCCGTGCACGCCCTCGTACGACAGGAACAGCGACAGGGTGAGCAGGACGGACAGGGCGAGCAGCAGCCGGTGGCGGACGGCGAGGTCGCGGGCGGTGGTGCTGGCGCCCTCCGGCGGACGCGGACCGGCGCCGGGAAGCCGGTCGAGCAGCCGGGCGACGGCGCCGGCCCGTCGGCCGGGCGGGCGGCCGTCGGACGCCCGGCGGCGGGCGTGCCGGGCCTGGGCGTACGACGGGAAGGGGGCGGGCGGGGAGGCCGGTGACGGGGGTCCGGCGGGTAGGCCCGCGCCCGGAGTCGTGCCCGGGCCGCCGGTCCCCGGGCCGGAAGTCCTGCCCCGCCCCGCGTCCGGGCCGCCGCCGGTGCTCATGCCGGCGCTCCGTTCAGCGGGCGCCCGCAGTCGCCGCCGCAGTAGACGGAGTCGGCCGGGCCGAGCCAGGCGCAGTGCGGGCACTCGATCAGTCCGTCGGGGCGCACGGGCAGCGCGGGACCGGCGGCGTCCGGCGGACCGGCGGCGTCCGGCCCCGGCGGCCCGGCGGCGGGGGGCCCGGCCGGTGCCGCGTCGCCGTGGTCACCGCCCGCCGGGGCGTCCGGGCCCGCGGGCACGGACGCTCCCGCAGCCGCGGGGACCGCCGGGCCCTCCGGCGGGGTGGTCAGGGCGCTGGAGAGGATGAGGTGCTGCCAGTCGACGTCCTTGAGGCCGGAGCGGATCCGGCCGGTGCCCGGCGCGGCCTCGATCAGCCGCAGCGCGGCCAGCAGTGGGGCGTCGCCGAGCTCGCCGGCCAGCGCGAGGGCGCGGGCGAGGGCGTGGTCCGCCGTGTCCCGGCCGTCCGCGCCGCGCAGCCAGGCCCGGTACGCCGCGGCGACGGCCGCGCTCGCCTGCTGGTACAGCTCGTGCCGGCGGACCCCGGGATGCCGCCGGGAGGCGTCGAGCGGATGGTCGGTCCAGCGCACCACGACGGGCCGGGGCCGGGGCAGCCGCACCGGGCGCCGGACGTCCGGTACGACGATCTCGACGGCGGCGAGCTGGAGTTCCTCGCCGCGCTCGCGGCCGGTCGGGTCGGCGGTCAGGACCACCTGGAAGTGCCGTACCTCGTCGCCCCAGGCCCGGGTGACGTACTCGGCCGCGCGTCCGCCGGGACCGGCCGGGACGGGCTGGAGTTCCTGTTCGGTCGGCACCACCTGCTTGACCTGGCGGATCACCGTGCCGGGGGTGGTGGGGGTGAGCCGGATGCGCAGCTCGGGCACCGCCGTGCCGAGCAGGGTGGCGATCAGTTCCTCGTACGCTCCGGTCAGTTCGGACTCCACCCGGACGGCCCGGGCGCGGCCGTGCAGCCGCCGGGTGATGCCGAGCAGCAGCTCGGCGTCCCAGTCGTCGCCGATGCCCCAGGCGTCGCAGACGAACTGGCCCGCGCAGGCGTCGAGCACGGTGGCCAGCGGGCTGGAGGAGCGGTCGTCGTGCTCGTTGCGCCCGTCGGTGAGCAGCAGGACGTGCTTGACGGGGGCGGGCTGGTCCTTGAGCAGCCGCCGGGCGAGGTCGAGCCAGGCGCCGATGGCGGTGCCGCCGTCCGCGTCCAGGATGCGGACGGCGCGTTCGGCGGCCTCGCGTTCGCCGGGACCGGCGGTGGCGAGCACCTGCCGCCCGGGGCCGGGGTGGACCACGGTGGCGTCGAACTGCCCGGACAGGACGGCGAAGGCGGTGCCGTCGGGCAGTATCCGGACCGCGGCGACGGTGGCGTCCTTGGCCGCGTGCAGTTTCGCCGCCGGGTGGAGCATCGAGCGGGAGGTGTCGAGGACCAGCACCTCGGCGAGGGCGGGTCCGGTGCCGGGGGCGGGCGCCCCGGTGCGCTCCGGGCCGCGCACCCCGATCTCCAGGATGGCGTGCATCTCCCGTCCGGGATGCCGGCCGGTGCCGTCCGGCCCGACGGGCAGCTCCTTGTGCTGGCCGACCTCCAGGGTCACCTCGGTCTGCTCGGCCACGGTCATCGCTGCTTCTCCCCCGGAGCTGGTGGGTGGGTCAGAAGGTGGTCATCGGGCGGACGGCGTGGGCCAGGTCGAGCAGCCGGCCGTGTTCCCGGGCGGTGGTGGCCTGGGCGGCCAGTTGCCGGAAGGAGCGTTCCAGGCGGGTGCGCAGGCTCTCCTCGTCCCCGGTGCCCAGCAGGTCCCCGGCCGGGAAGTCCGGCCCCCAGCCCGCCGCCGGCCGGGTGTGCAGGGCGTTCTCGCGGACCTCGGCGACCAGCCGGGCCCGGGACTCGCCGTCCGCCGCGCCGCCGTCCAGGCGCAGTCCGGGCAGCCGCCGGGCGGCGTCCCGCAGGCCGGCCGGGGTGGGCGGGCCGCCGCGCAGGATGCCGGCCCGGACGCGGACGGCGGCGATGCGGGCGGCGTCGTGGTGCCGGGAGGTGGCGGGCACCTCGTCCAGCACGTGTACGGCGGCGTCCCGGTCGCCGCGGACCAGGTGGCCGCGGGCCAGGCCGAAGGCGGCGGCGGTGTGCGCGAAGTCCCTTTTCCAGACGGCCTCGTAGTACCGCATGGCCCGGTCCGGGCGGTCGGCGCCGGTGTGTTCGGCGCAGTAGCCGAGGGCCAGCTTGGGCACGTACTCGCCGGGCAGGGCCTGGTAGACGGCGTCGAAGCGGGCGCCGGCCGGCTCCACCTCGCCCTTGCTCAGATGCAGGACGCCGTGGTGCCAGGCGATGCGCCAGTCGTGGGCGGCGGCGCGTTCGCCGAGCTGGGTCTCGGCCTCGGCGAGCCAGCTCTCCGCCGCCCGCTGCTCGCCCTGGCGCAGATAGGCGCGGCACAGCCAGAGCGCGGTCTCGGGCGTGCCGAGGCGGGATTCGCGGGGCCACTGCCGGGCGACCCGGTCGGGGGCGTCGGGCGGGAAGGAGTCCAGCAGCAGGGCGGCGCCGTCCTCGGGGTCGGGGACCGGTTCGGGCAGGGCGCCGGCCACCTCGGCGGCGGCGGGCGGGGAGACGTCCAGGCCGGCCGGGCGGTCGCCGGGGCGGCCGGTCCAGTGGGCGAGGGCGGGGATCGCGCCGAGTCCGGCGTCGAGGCTGGCGCCGGACGCGCGGAACCGGGTGGAGCTCTGCGGCAGTTGCTCGCCGAACCGCAGCGCGCGGAACTCGCGCAGCACCTCCCAGAGCTGGCGGGACATCTCGGCGGCCGAGCGGAACCGGGCCCGGGGTTCGGTGTGGGTGGCACGGGCGACGAGCCGGCGGAAGGAGTCGGAGGCGAGGCCGCGGGCGCGTTCGGTCTCGCGGGCGAGGGCCTGGAGGGTCAGGCCGACGGTGTACAGATCGCTGTCGACGTGCCAGCCGCGCCGGTCGATCTCCTCCTTGGGCGGGGCGAAGCCGGGCGTGTAGACGTAGGCGGAGGAGCGGTCGCCGAAGGCGCGGACCGCGCCGAGGTCGACGATCTTGACGGTGCGGCCGAAATGGATGACGTTGGCGGGCTTCATGTCGCAGTAGAGCAGGCCGCGTTCGTGCATGTACTGGAGGGCGCCGAGGATCTTGCAGCCGTAGGTCAGGACGTGGTCGAGGCGGGGCCGGCCGTGGAAGACGCGGTCGGTGTCGTCGGCGTCCACGAGCTGTTGCAGGGAGCGTCCGCCGATGTAGTCCATGACCAGGTAGCCGGTGGGCGGACCGCCGGCGGCGCCGTGTTCGACGTAGGTGACGAGCCGGACGATGTCGGGGTGGTGCAGGTCGGTGAGGGAGCGGCGCTCCTCCACGGCGGTGTGGCGGGCGAGCGCGTCGTGGACGTCGATCAGGCCCTTGAGGACGACCCGGTGGCCGTCGGCGCGGGTGTCCTCGGCGAGGTAGATCCAGCCCTGTCCGCCGTGCGCGAGGCAGCCGAGCACCCGGTAGTGGCCGGCGACGACGTCGCCCGGGAAGAGCTGGGGCAGCAGCGAGTACGGCCGGCCGCAGCGCGGGCAGCGGCCGGTGGCGCGGGCGGGCTGGCCGCCGTAGCCGACGCCGATGGTCATGGTGCAGCCGGCGACGCCGCAGCGGCGGCCTCCGGTGGGCGGGCGCGGGTCCTCGACGAGGACGTCGTCGGGGACGGGGATGTCGGGCAGGACGACCAAACCGTGCTGGTCGAGTTCGCCGATCCCGGCGACGGCGTGCACGGCGGCCGGGGCGGGCGGCTCCTCGGGGGTGCCGGCCGCGGGCCGGCGCGGCGGTCCGGTGCGGGCCGTGGTGCGCGGTGTGCCGTTGCGCGGTGCGGCGTGCCGGTGGCCGCAGGTGTCGCAGTAGCCGGTGGCCATGATGCGGCCCGCGCAGCCGGGCCGGTCGCACGAGGTCATGACGCGCCCTCCTGTTCCGGTGCGGTGGCGGAGCAGAAGCCGACGAACCGTTCGACGGCGGCCTCGGCCCGCTCGATGTCGCACGGCGTCTGCCGCAGCAGCGACAGCGCCTCCTCGTACAGCCGGTAGGCCGTCATGACCCGGTCGCCCTGGGCGGTGGCCCGCTGCCGGCACAGCGGCCATTCGGCGCCGACGCGGCCGAGGAGTTCCTCGCGGCGGCGCAGCCGGGCGTCGAGCCGGCCGATGGCCCGCTCCAGCCGGTGCCGGCGCCGGGCGACGGCGTCCTCGAAGGTGAACAGCAGCCCGGCCCGGCCGGGTTCGTGCTCCTCGTCGGGGGTGTGGGCGACCCAGGCGCGCAGCATCCGGGTGCGGCGTACGGCGGCTTCGGCCTGGTCGGTCAGGAGCCGGTCGCCGGGGCCGGGCAGCACGCGGTCCCGCAGGGAGTCCAGCGCCGGCCCCAACTCGTCCACGAGCCGGTCGAGTTCGGCGTGCAGCCGGGTCCAGCGGTCGCGCAGCGGGCGGTGGACGAGGGCCTCGGCGGCCCGCTGCGCCGGCTCGCCGGGGTCGCGGAACGCCAGCAGCAGCCGGGCGTCCTTGCGGGCGAGCCGCTCCAGGACGCCGAGCAGGGCGTCGGGTTCGGCCGCCCGGTCGACGCCGACCAGTACGGCGGCGAGCGGCAGGCGCGGGGCGCCGAGCCGTTCGGGGCGGGGGTCGCCCTGGATGCCGAGGCGTTCGGCGATCCGGTCCATGACCTCGGCGGCGGTCAGCCCCTCGACGTCCAGGGCGACGTCGTGGGCGCCGGCGGGCGGCACGGTCTCGGGCGGGTCGTGGCTGACGGCGCTGGTGTTGCGGTGGGTGCGCAGTTCGCGGTCGGCGAGGGTGACGGCCCGGTGCAGGGTCCAGGCGCGGTCGCCGTGGCCGGGCACGACGGTGACCAGCACCGGCCAGCCCTCGCCGCGCAGCCAGCCGGCGAGTTCGGTGGCGAACGGCACGTCGAGCCGTCCGGCGGTGGCGCCGGTGCGGGTGCGCAGCCGCGGGTCGACGGCCTCGGCGCCGTCGGTCCAGGCGGCGACCTGCGGCAGATGGCTGAGGATGGTCTCGGTGGGGCTCATGTAGCTGAAGGCGGGGCCCCGGTCGTCGACGCTGAGGACGATGCCGATGACCTGGTCGGTGGCGTGGTCCACGACGCCGCCGCCGCTGAAGCCGGGGGCGGCCAGCTCGTCCGGGGTGAGCGGGCGCAACTGGACCTGGCTGTCCCGGCCGCGGGCGGCGACCAGGGTGGCGCCGTGCCAGCGTCCGGCGTCGTCGTCGTCCGGGAAGCCGTACATGCTGACGGGGCCGTGCGAGGCGGCGAGCCGGTAGAGCCGGGTGGTGTGCTCGGCGGGCAGGGGCTCGGCCAGGCGCAGCAGGGCGAGGTCGCCGCTGCGGTCGCCGAAGGTGTCCTCGCGCTGGGGCACGTGCTCGTCGGGGCGGACGGCGGCGGCCACGGGACGCAGGCCGGGGACGCCGACGAGGCGGACGGTGTAGGGGCGGCCGGGCCGCACGACATGGCCGGCGGTCAGCACCCGCTGCGGCGCGAGGAGCACGCCCGCGCCGAGCACCCGGCCGCCCGGCGCCTCGATGCGCGCGATCCAGGCCGGTGTCCGTAAGCGCGAAGTGCCGACTCGCTCCCCCGTGCGCGTCATGGTCCCGAGGTTACTCGCCGTACCCGTCCGGTACTACCGGTGTGCGCGGGAAGGTCGCGTAAGACCGGAACCGGGAGGCCCGGGGGTCGAACACGTGCACTATACACCCAGTGTATAGTCCCGGCATGGCTCAATTGACCGACACGATGCCGACGCCGCAGCGCGCGCCCAGGAAGATGCACGGAACGGGCGGGAGGTTGCGCCGCCGGGCCCTCGTCCTGGCCGCGGCGGGCCTGACGCTGGCGTTGTCCGGCTGCGCCCAGGTCGACACGACCGCCCCGAGCACCGCCCGCACCGAGGCGGCGCACGGCGCGCCCGCGAAGTTCGGGACCGCCGACTGCCGCAAGGCCAAGTGCATCGCGCTCACCTTCGACGCGGGGCCGAGCGAGAACTCGGCGCGGCTGCTCGACATCCTCAAGGAGAAGAAGGTCCCGGCCACCTTCTTCCTGCTCGGCAAGCGGCACATCGAGAAGTACCCGGAGCTGGTCAAGCGGATGGCGGCGGAGGGCCACGAGGTCGCGAGCCACACCTGGGACCACAAGATCCTCACCCGCATATCGGACCGGCAGATACGCGAGGAGCTGAACCGGCCCAACGAGGCGATCGAACGGCTCACCGGGCACAAGCCGACCCTGATGCGCCCGCCGCAGGGCCGTACCGACGCGAACGTGCACGAGATCTGCAAGGAGCTGGGCCTGGCGGAGGTGCTGTGGAGCGTGACCGCCAAGGACTACACGACCGACGACTCCGCGCTCATCACCCAGCGCGTCCTCGACCAGTCCTCCCGGGACGGGATCATCCTGCTGCACGACATCTACCCCGGCACCGTGCCGGCCGTGCCCGGCATCATCGACGCGCTGAAGGCCCGCGGCTACGTCTTCGTGACGGTCCCGCAGCTCCTGGCCCCCGGCAAGGCCGAGCCCGGCAAGGTGTACCGGCCGTAGGGCCTCCCGCCTGGATCATGCCGGGCTCGCGCGCGTCGCCGCCCGGCGTGCCACGCCCCGGCGGCCCGCCGTGCCTACGATCGGTTCCGTGCCCCTCTTCTCCCTCGCGCGCACGGCGCCCCTCCCGCCCGGCGAGGCCTGGCGCCGGCTCACCGAGTGGCCGCGCCACGCCGACGCCGTCCCGCTGACCCGGATCAGGGTGCTCACGCCCGCGCCGACCCGCGAGGGCACGCGTTTCGTGGCCCGGTCCCGGCTCGGCCCGGTCACCGTGGACGACGTCATGGAGGTGACCGTGTGGCGCCCGCCGGCCGGCGGCGAGGGCGGCCTGTGCCGGCTGGAGAAGCGGGGCCGGGTGGTCCTGGGCTGGGCGGAGATCGAGGTCGGCCCGGCGCCCGGGGACCACAGCCGGGTGGTGTGGCGGGAGGAGCTGCGCATCCGCTTCCTGCCGCGGTACTTCGACGGCGCGGTGCGGTGGACGGCCCGCCGCCTTTTCGCCCGTGCGGCAGACCGCCTGCTGGCCGGGGCGTGAGGAGGGCATGCGGTACGTGCGTGGTGCCCGCGGACGGCCGGCTCTCCCGGCGCCCGCTCAGGCCACGGACCCGATCCGGCCCATCGGCCGGCTGCCGGCCAGGGCGCGAAAGCCGCACGAGCCCACGCGGCGCGGGGCGGGGCCCGCAGACGCCCGGTTGCCCCGGCATCTGCTCAGGCCACGGAACCGATCCGGCCCGCCAACCGGCCGCCGGCCAGGACGTGACGGCCGCACCAGTCCACACGGCGCGGGCGCGGTGCCCGCGGGCGGCCGGTCAGGCTACCGAGCCGATTCGGCCCGTCGGGTGGGTGGTTGTGTCGTGGTGGATGGGGGTGTGGGCGCCGGTCAGGGAGACGCCGCTGCCGCCGCGCCGGGCGGCGACGATCTCCGCCGCGATGGACAGCGCCGTCTCCTCGGGCGTGCGGGCGCCGAGGTCCAGCCCGATCGGGGAGCGCAGCCGGGCCAGCTCCAGTTCGGTGACGCCGACGGCGCGCAGCCGCTCGTTGCGGTCCAGGTGGGTGCGGCGGGAGCCCATGGCGCCGACGTAGGCGACCGGCAGCCGCAGCGCCAGCTCCAGCAGCGGTACGTCGAACTTGGCGTCGTGGGTGAGGACGCACAGGACGGTACGGGCGTCGGTCCGGGTGCGCCCCAGGTACTCGTGCGGCCACTCCACGACGATCTCGTCGGCCTCCGGGAAGCGGGCGCGGGTGGCGAACACCGGGCGGGCGTCGCACACCGTGACGTGGTAGCCGAGGAACTTGCCGGCCCGCACCAGCGCCGACGCGAAGTCGATCGCGCCGAAGACGATCATCCGGGGCGGCGGGACGGAGGACTCGACCAGGACGGTGAGCGGGGCGCCGCAGCGCGAGCCCTGTTCGCCGATCTCCAGGGCGGCGGTGCGGCCCGCGTCCAGGAGGGCGCCGGCCTCGGCGGCGACCGTGCGGTCCAGCTCGGGGTGGCCGCCGAACCCGCCGTCGTACGACCCGTCGGGCCGGACGAGGAGGGCCCGGCCCCGAAGCTCCGCCGGGCCCTCGGCGATCCGCGCGACCGCCGCCGCCTCCCCCCGGGCGGCGGCGGCCAGCGCGGCCGCCAGCACCGGCCGGGCGGGACCGTCCGCCCGGACCGGCGTGACCAGGACGTCGATGACGCCGCCGCAGGTCAGGCCGACGGCGAAGGCGTCCTCGTCGCTGTAGCCGAAGCGTTCGAGGACGCTCTCGCCGTCCTCGAGCGCCTGCCGGCACAGCTCGTACACGGCGCCCTCCACGCAGCCGCCGGAGACCGAGCCGACGGCCGTGCCGTCGGCGTCCACCGCGAGCGCGGCGCCCGGCAGGCGCGGGGCGCTGCCCCCGACGGCCACCACGGTGGCGACGGCGAAGTCACGGCCCTGCCCGACCCACCGGTTCAGTTCCTCGGCGATGTCCAGCATCTGTCGGTCTCCTCACAAGAGTGCGGGGCGGGGTGCGTCCGGGCGGGCTAGCGGACGCCCAGCCAGCCCTCGATGGGGTGAAGGGCGAAGTACACGAGGAACACGATCGTCAAACCCCACATGAAGGCGCCGATCTCGCGGGCCCTGCCCTGGGCGGTCTTGATGGCGACGTAGGAGATGACGCCCGCGGCGACACCGGTGGTGATCGTGTACGTGAACGGCATCAGCACGACGGTCAGGAAGACCGGGACGGCGGTCGCGCGGTCGGCCCAGTCCACGTGCCGGGCGTTCATCAGCATCATGGCGCCGATGACGACCAGGGCGGCGGACGCGACCTCCTGCGGGACGATCGCGGTGACCGGCGTGAAGAACAGGCAGGCCGCGAAGAACAGGCCGGTGACGACCGAGGCGAGCCCGGTGCGGGCGCCCTCGCCGACACCGGTGGCCGACTCGATGAACACGGTCTGTCCGGAGCCGCCCGCCACTCCGCCGATCGCGCCGCCGGCGCCGTCGATGAACAGCGCCTTGGACAGGCCCGGCATGCGGCCCTTGTCATCGGCGAGGTCGGCCTCGGTGCCGACGCCGATGATGGTGGCCATCGCGTCGAAGAAGCCCGCCAGCACCAGCGTGAAGACGATCATGCCGACGGTCATCGCGCCGACCTCGCCCCAGCCGCCGAACTCGACGTCGCCGAAGAGCGAGAAGTCGGGCATGGACACCGCGCCGCCGTGCAGCTCGGGCGCGCCGGCGGCCCACTGCCGGGCGTCGACGACCCCGGCCGCGTTCAGCACCGCGGCGACCACCGTGCCGCTGACGATGCCGATGAGGATGGCGCCGGGGATGTTCCGGGCCTGGAGCATGAAGACGAGCAGCAGGGTGCCGGCGAAGAGCAGGACCGGCCAGCCGGTCAGCTCGCCGGCGGGGCCGAGGCTGACCGGGCCGCCCTTGCCCTGGTGGACGAAGCCGGACTTGTAGAAACCGATGAACGCGATGAACAGGCCGATGCCCATCGTGATGCCGTGCTTGAGCGCCAGCGGGATCGCGTTCATGATCATTTCACGCAGCCCGGTGACGACGAGCAGCATGATCACCACGCCGTACATCACGCACATGCCCATGGCCTGCGGCCAGGTCATCTCGGGGGCGACCTGGGTGGACAGGACACCGGAGACGGACAGGCCGGCGGCGAGGGCCAGCGGCACCTTGCCGACGAAGCCCATCAGCAGCGTGGTGAGGGCCGCCGCGAACGCCGTCGCGGTGATCAGCGCCTTCTGGCCGAGCGTGTCCCCCGCCGCGTCCTTGCCGGACAGGATCAGCGGGTTGAGCAGGAGGATGTAGGCCATCGCCATGAAGGTGGTGATGCCGCCGCGCACCTCACGCGCGACCGTGGATCCTCTTCTGGATATGTGGAAGTACCGGTCGAGCCAGGACCGCCCCGCGGGGACGCGGCTGCCTTCGCCTGCGTCCTCGGCCGCGGTCCTGGGCTCCACTGACTGCTGGGTCATGGGCCAACTCCCAAGGTTCATAGGGACACCCGTGCCACCGCCGGCGGCGGTGCGCGGGATTTGGGATGGACGGCCCGGGGGACGGCCCGAGACGAACAGTGGGGCCGGGAGGAGGGAAGTCCTCCCGGAAAAGCACCGGTTGGGTCTCCGGCGGGTTACGCGGTGCCCGTCAGGTGCTCGGGCCGCACCGGTGTGCGGTTCAGCTCCAGTCCGGTCGCGTTCCGGATCGCCGCGAGGACGGCCGGGGTGGACGACAGGGTCGGGGCCTCGCCGATGCCGCGCAGGCCGTACGGCGCGTGGTCGTCGGCGAGTTCGAGCACGTCGACCGGGATGGTCGGCGTGTCGAGGATGGTGGGGATCAGGTAGTCCGTGAAGGAGGGGTTCCTGACCTTCGCCGTCTTCGGGTCGACGACGATCTCCTCCATGACGGCCACGCCCAGGCCCTGGGTGGTGCCGCCCTGGATCTGGCCGACGACCGAGAGCGGGTTGAGCGCCTTGCCGACGTCCTGGGCGCAGGCCAGTTCGATCACCTTGACCAGGCCGAGTTCGGTGTCGACCTCGACCACGGCGCGGTGCGCGGCGAAGGAGTACTGGACGTGTCCGTTGCCCTGGCCGGTGCGCAGGTCGAAGGGCTCGGTCGGCCGGTGCCGCCACTCCGCCTCGACCTCCACGGCCTCGCCCTCCAGCACGTCGGCCAGGTCGCCGAGGACCTCGCCGCCGTCGGTGACGACCTTGCCGCCCTCCAGCAGGAGTTCGGCCGTGGCCCAGGCCGGGTGGTAGGAGCCGAACTTGCGCCGGCCGATCTCCAGCACCTTCTCGCGCACCAGCTCGCAGGCGTTCTTCACGGCGCCGCCGGTGACGTACGTCTGCCGGGAGGCCGAGGTCGAACCGGCGCTGCCTACCTGGGTGTCGGCCGGGTGGATGGTCACCTGGGTGACGCCGAGTTCGGTGCGGGCGATCTGCGCGTGGACCGTGACGCCGCCCTGGCCGACCTCCGCCATCGCGGTGTGCACGGTGGCGACGGGCTGGCCGCCCACCACCTCCATGCGGACCCTGGCGGTGGAGTAGTCGTCGAAGCCCTCGGAGAAGCCGACGTTCTTGATGCCGACCGCGTAGCCGATGCCGCGTACGACGCCCTCGCCGTGCGTGGTGTTGGACAGCCCGCCGGGCAACTGCCGTACGTCGGCGCCCTCGCTGGACTCCCACTGGCGCTCCGGCGGCAGCGGCATCGCCTTGACGCGGCGCAGCAGTTCGGCGACCGGCGCCGGGGAGTCGACCGGCTGCCCGGTCGGCATGAGGGTGCCCTGCTCCATCGCGTTGCGCTGCCGGAACTCCACCGGGTCAAGGCCCAGCCGCTTCGCCAGCTTGTCCATCTGCGCCTCGTAGGCGAAGCACGCCTGGACCGCGCCGAAGCCGCGCATGGCGCCGCAGGGCGGGTTGTTGGTGTAGAGGGCGACGGCCTCGATGTCCACGTCCTCCACGACGTACGGTCCGACGCTGAGCGAGGCGGCGTTGCCGACGACCGCCGGGGAGGCGGAGGCGTAGGCGCCGCCGTCCAGCACGATCCGGCACTTGACGTGGGTGAGCTTGCCGTCCTTGGTGGCGCCGTGCTCGTAGTACAGCTTGGCCGGGTGGCGGTGGACGTGTCCGAAGAAGGACTCGAACCGGTTGTAGACGATCTTCACCGGCTTGCCGGTGCGCAGCGCGAGCAGGCAGGCGTGGATCTGCATCGACAGGTCCTCGCGTCCGCCGAAGGCGCCGCCGACGCCGGCCAGCGTCATGCGCACCTTCTCCTCGGGCAGGCCGAGGACGGGCGCCATCTGGCGCAGGTCGGAGTGGAGCCACTGGGTGGCGATGTAGAGGTGGACGCCGCCGTCCTCCTCGGGCACGGCGAGGCCGGACTCGGGGCCGAGGAACGCCTGGTCCTGCATGCCGAAGGTGTACTCGCCGGTGACGACGACGTCGGCGCGCTCGCGGGCCTTCGCCGCGTCGCCGCGGACGATCGGCTGGCGGTGCACGATGTTCGGGTGCGGGACGTGCCCGCTGTGGTGGTCGTCGCGGTGGTCGTGGACGAGGAGGGCGTCCGGCGCGAGGGCCGACTTCTCGTCCGTGATCACCGGCAGTTCGCGGTACTCGACCTTGATCTTGGCGGCGGCGCGGCGGGCCGTCTCCGGGTGGTCGGCGGCGACCAGCGCGACCGGCTCGCCGTGGTGGCGCACCTTGCCGTGGGCGAGGACCGGGGTGTCCTGGATCTCCAGGCCGTAGTTGCGCACCTCGGTGGGCAGGTCGTCGTAGGTCAGGACGGCGTACACGCCCGGCGTGGCCAGGGCCTCGGAGGTGTCGATGGAGACGATCTCGGCGTGTGCGACGGTGGAGCGCAGGATCTGGCCCCACAGCATGTCCTCGTGCCACATGTCGGAGGAGTACGCGAACTCGCCGGTGACCTTCAGGGTGCCGTCCGGGCGGAGCGTGGACTCGCCGATGCCGCCCTTGGTCTTGGAGCCCTGGGTGATGGTGGTGGGTGCGCCGTTGGCCGGCATGCTCAGACCCCCTCGGACTGGCGGGCGGCCGCCAGACGGACCGCGTCCATGATCGTCTCGTAGCCGGTGCAGCGGCACAGGTTGCCCGACAGCGCCTCGCGGATGTCGGCGTCGGCCGGGTTCGGGTTGCGCTCCAGGAGTTCGTCGGAGGCGACGAGCAGGCCCGGGGTGCAGAAGCCGCACTGGACGGCGCCGGCGTCGATGAACGCCTGCTGCACGGGGCTGAGTCCGGCGCCCTCGCCGGTCTGCGAGCCGGCGCCCTTGGCCTGCCAGGACGCGGCCTCGTCGAGCGAGGTGCCGCGCGGGTCCGTGCCGCAGGCGCGCTGCCGGGCGAAGTCGGCGAGGCCCTCGACGGTCACCACCTCGCGGCCCTCGGCCTGGCCGGCCGCGACCAGACAGGAGCAGACCGGCACGCCGTCGAGCCGTACGGTGCAGGAGCCGCACTCGCCCTGCTCGCAGGCGTTCTTGGAGCCCGGCAGGCCGAGCCGCTCGCGCAGCACGTACAGCAGGGACTCGCCCTCCCAGACGTCGTCGGCCTCCTGCGGGCGCCCGTTGACGGTGAAGTTGACGCGCATTACGCGGCGCCTCCCTTGCGATAGGCGGTGCCCCGGGTGCCGCGGTACGACTCCCAGGTCCAGGTGAGCGTCCGGCGGGCCATCACGCCGACGGCGTGCCGGCGGTAGCTCGCGGTGCCCCGGACGTCGTCGATCGGGTTGCAGGCGGCCGCGCACAGGTCCGCGAACCGCTTGGCGACCGACGGGGTGATGATCTTGCCGTTGTCCCAGAAGCCGCCCTCCTCCAGGGCCGCGTTCAGGAACTCCTCGGCGGTCTTGGCCCGCACCGGGGTGGGGGCGGCCGAGCCGATGCCGGTGCGCACGGTCCGGGTGCCGGGGTGCAGGGCGAGGCCGAACGCGCACACGGCGATGACCATGGCGTTGCGGGTGCCGACCTTCGAGTACTGCTGCGGGCCGTCGGCCTTCGCGATGTGCACGGCGCGGATCAGCTCGTCGGGCTGGAGCGCGTTGCGCTTGACGCCGGTGTAGAACGCGTCGATCGGGATGCGGCGGGTGCCGCGGGCCGCGGACTCCACCTCGACCTCCGCGCCGGCGGCGAGGAGGGCGGGGTGGGCGTCGCCGGCGGGCGAGGCCGTGCCGAGGTTGCCGCCGACGCCGCCGCGGTTGCGGATCTGCGGGGAGGCGACCGTGTGCGAGGCGAGCGCGAGGCCCGGCAGCTCGGCCCGGAGATTCTCCATGATCGCGGTGTACGGGACGGAGGCGCCCAGCCGTACGCTCTCCTCGCCGGCCTCCCACTCGTAGAGATCGCCGACGCGGTTCAGGTCGAGCAGGTACTCGGGCCGGCGGTGGTCGAAGTTGATCTCGACCATCACATCGGTGCCGCCCGCAATCGGCACAGCGGTGGGGTGCTCGGCCTTCGCGGCGAGCGCCTCCTCCCAGCTGGCGGGGCGAAGGAAGTCCATGACCGGCTCTCTTCTTCGTCTCGTGAGTCGTACGGATTGAGCCAATCCGTGTGCGGCGGGCCCGGCTCGTTCCTGTGCTGTTAACGCGGAGTGGACTCAGTACACCGCCGTGTACTCCGGCGGGGTCAGTCACCGAAACCATGAAGGAGTTGGCTGGCCAACAGAGGCATCTTGTAGATTCGTATGAACGGAGGCCCTCGGCAACCTCTCCGATTTCCCGGGGAAACGCGGGAAACAGCGCGGAGACCCGTGGGACAGGTCCCCGGGCGTCCGGTTCGGACGGCCCGGCGCGGCCCCGGCCGGGGCCCCCGGGATTCATCGTAGGTTTCGAGACAAAGAACGGCGGCGGACGAGATGCGGCTGCGCGCACTGCTGGACACCGATGCGCTGGGGCTGCGGCTGCTCGGCGGCGAGGACGAGCTGGACCGCGCGGTACGCGGGGTCATGACCACCGACCTGCGCGACCCGAGCCGCTACCTCTCCGGTGGCGAGCTGGTGCTCACGGGTCTGGCCTGGCGCCGGGACGCCGCCGACTCCGAGCCCTTCGTACGGACCCTGGTGCAGGCCGGCGTGGCGGCCCTGGCGGCCGGCGAGGCGGAGCTGGGCGCCGTGCCCGACGACCTGGTGCTGGCCTGCGCCAGGCACCGGCTGCCGCTGTTCGCGGTGCACGAGTCGGTGGCGTTCGCGACGATCACCGAGCACGTGGTGCGGCAGGTCTCCGGGGAGCGCGCCGGGGACCTGGCCGCGGTGGTGGACCGGCACCGCCGGATGATGACCTCGGGCCCGGCGGGCGGCGGCCCGGACGTGGTCCTCGACCTGCTCGGCTCCGACCTGGACCTGCGCGCCTGGGTGCTCTCGCCCACCGGCCGGCTGATCGCCGGCTCCAAGGTGGCGGGCCCGGCGCTGCCCGCCGAGAGCTGCTCCCGGCTCGCCGCCGAGCACCTGGCGGCCACCCGCACCGGCCGCCGCGGCCCGCACCGGGTCCAGCTCGGCGCCGGCACCTACTCGCTGTTCCCGATCCGCTCCTCCGGCCGCTCCCCGCAGGCCGCCCGCCAGGTCCGCGACGTCCGCGAGACGGTGCTGTCGGACTGGCTGCTGGCCGTCGAGGCGGACGCCGGGGACTGGCCCGGCGAGCGCCTGGACCTGCTCCAGGGCGTCACCCAGCTCATCGCCGTCGAGCGGGACCGCCGGGACGCGGCCCGCACGGTCCGGCGCCGGCTGGCCCAGGAGGTGCTGGAGCTGGTGCAGACCGGCGCCGCGCCCGCCGAGATCGCCGCCCGGCTGCGGGTGGCGGCGCCGGTGCTGCTGCCCGGGCTCGGCGCGGCCCCGCACTGGCAGGTCGTGGTGGCCCGCGTGGAGTGGGAGGGCGGACAGGTCGAGGGCGGGCCGGTCGCCCAGTCCCTGCTGGAGGAGGTGCTGGTCGATCCGCTGGCGACCGGCCCGGAGCCCTCGGACCGCATCGCCGTGGCCCACACCGGCGACGAGGCGATCGCCCTGGTGCCCCTGCCCGCGGTCGCCGCCGAGCACGACGGCTCCGAGACCGGACTGCTCGCCGACGCGCTGCTGCGGTCGGTGCGCGAGCCGCTGACGGCGGGCCTGGACGACGACGGCCGGCTCACCCTCGGCGTCAGCGCGGCGGTGCACTCGGCGGAGGGCCTGCGCGGCGCCCTGGAGGAGGCCCGGCACGCCCGCCGGGTCGCCGCCGCCCGCACCGGCCGGGTCTGCGCGGCCGGCCACCAGGAGCTGGCCAGCCACGTCCTGCTGCTGCCCTTCGTCCCGGACGACGTGCGCCGCGCCTTCACCGCGCGGCTGCTGGACCCGCTGAAGGACTACGACCGCCGGCACCGGGCCGAGCTGATCCCGACCCTGGAGGCGTTCCTCGACTGCGACGGCTCCTGGACCCGCTGCGCCACCCGGCTCCACCTGCACGTCAACACGCTGCGCTACCGGGTGGGCCGGATCGAGCAGTTGACGGGACGGGACCTGTCCCGGCTGGAGGACAAGCTGGACTTCTTCCTGGCCCTGCGCATGAGCTGAGGTCAGCGGGGGCGCGCGCCGGCCAAACCCGGTCACGCCCGCGCCCCACGACTTTGTGAAATCTTTCACCCACCCTCTTGGCCGGGCCCGTGGATTGGTGCTGGAATGCCGCCACCACTCAACAGCTCGATGGCGCGCATGGGGAGGGCAACATGGCGCATACCGCCATGTCTGGTGCCGGAACGACCGATGACGATCCTGTCCAGACCGCGGTATGGCGGTTGCGCAGCCGGGCCTGCTGGGCCGACGCCGCGGCCCTGCTGCCGGCCGACCGCGCCGCCCCGGCGTTGCAGCGGGCCGCGCTGCTGGCCGAGCGGTGTCTGTACACCGAGCGGGGCTGGGAGGAGGCGGAGGACGCGCTGCGGACGGCGGAGGCGCTGGCGCACGGCGACGAGGAGCGGGGGGCCGCCGCCTGCGAGCGGGGCTACCTGGCGTACGCCGCCACGCTGCTCGGGGTGCGCGACCGGGCCGACGAGGCGCGGGCCGCGCTGGGCCGGGCGGCGGCGCTGGTGCCGCCGGGGGCCGCGGCGCGGGCGCTGCTGGACTTCCGGCGCGGGCTGGTGGCGCAGAACCTGGCGGGCGCCCCGCAGGCGGCCCGCGCCGCGTACCGCCGCGCGCACGCGGGCGCGACGGCGCACGGCGACCAGCTCCTGCTGTCCTTCACCTGGCGCCATCTGGCCGGGCTCGCCCTGCGGGAAGGGGAGGTGGCCGAGGCGCGGCGCGGCTTCGCCGAATCGCTGCGGATCCGGGAGGAGCTGGGCTATCTGGTGGGTACGGCGCCGGCGCTGGCGTCGCTGGCCGACACGGCGGAGGAGCCGGAGGCGTCCCGGCTGCGGGAGGAGGCCCGCCGGCTGTTCCGCCTCCTCGGCGGGGTCCCCACCTGGCTGACCCACCAGTTGGCTCCGCCGGCTCCGGGGGCGGCTACGGCGTAGGGGGCACCTCCCGTGCCGGGACGCGCCGCGGGGACGGGACAGGGGCGGGGTGCGTCGGGGGTGTTGCCGGGTGCGGGGGCGTCGTGGCCGGGCGCGCAGTTCCCCGCGCCCCTTCGGGCGCGCTCCCCCCGCCGGGCGCGGGACGAGGACCGGGTGCTTCGGAGGTGGCGCCAGGTGCGGGAGCGTCGTGGCTGGGCGCGCCGTTCCCCGCGCCCCTTCGGGGGCGCTTTCCGCGCCGGGGGCTGTGGGGGTTTCAGCGTCGGGCGGTGAAGTGGTCCGCCAGGAGGGTCCGTACGCGCTCCACGTCTCCCGCGGCCAGCGCGTCCAGCAGGGCCAGGTGGTGTGCCGCGTCCGCGGCGAGGTCGGCCCGGGCCGGCGGCCACTGGGCGCGGCGGTGCAGGTCCTCGGCGATCCGCAGGAGCTGCTCGTTGCCCGCCAGGGCGAGCAGCGCGCGGTGGAAGGCGCGGTCCGATTCGGCGTACGCCGCCGGGCAGCCCGTGGCCGCCGCGCGCGCCGTCTCCTCCGCCAGCGGCCGCAGCCCGGCCCACCGCTCGGCCGGCACCGTGCGCGCGAGCCGCAGCAGCACCGGCACCTCGATGAGCGCGCGCACCTCCGCCAGCTCGGCCAGTTCCCGCGCGCCCCGCTCGACCACCCGGAAGCCGCGGTTGGGCACGACCTCGACGGCGCCTTCCAGCGCGAGCTGCTGCATGGCCTCCCGCACGGGCGTGGCCGAGACGCCGAAGCGCTCCCCGAGGACCGGCGCCGAGTAGACCTCGCCGGGCTTCAGGTCGCCGGTGACCAGTGCCGTGCGCAGCGCGTGCAGGATCTGCCCGCGCACCGAGGAGCGCCGCACCTCGGCCCGGGGCCCGGGCTCCGGCCGCTCGGCGTGGGCGTGCTCGCCGCGCGCCGGGCGTGACTGCGCCGGCACCCGGGCCGCGACCGGCTTGCCCGGGGGGCCCTGCACGCCCTGCTTCACGGGTCCTCCTGGCGGCTTGTCGGCACTTGGGGTCATTAACGACGGCTTGTCGGTTGTCCGTCAAGCACCTTAGGCGTACCCGGCGGCAGTTCAAACTCCACCGGGGTGGGTAAGGTAAGGCTTACCTGTGAAGTCCGGTCCGTGTGCGCGGACGTACCGAGAGATGGGTGGTACCGCCATGCCCGCCGCCGCCTCGCCGCTCACCGCCGCCTACGACCGCCTCACCGCGGTCTTCCCCGGGCTGACCGTGACCGAGCTGGGCCCGGACGACCCGGCGCCCTGCGGCCCGGAGTGGACCGGGGCCGCCGGGCTCGCGGCGGGCGGCGCGGAGCTGGACGCCTTCCTCGCCTGGGACGCGGCCCAGGTGGCGCGGGACCACGGCCGGCCCGCCCGCCCGGACGTCGTCGCCGGCTTCGGTCTGCACCGCTACGCGTGGGCCGCCTGCCTGCTGATCACCGTGCCGTGGTTCCTGCACCGCCGGGTGCCCCGGCTGCCCGTGACGCACGTCTCCTACGACCGTACGGGCGGCCGGATGGCCGTACGCCGCCCCGTCTCCGTGGCCTGTCTGCCGGGCGACGGCGCCGCCGCGCTGCCCGGCACGGTCGTCGTGGCGGACGAGGAGGCGCTGCGGGCCGAGGTGCGGGCGGCCGTGGCCGAGCACCTGGAGCCGGTGCTCGCGGCCTTCGGGCCCCGGATGCGGCGGCGCGGACGCGCGCTGTGGGGCATGGCGACCGACGAGGTCGTGGAGGGGCTGTGGTACGTCGCCGGGCTGTTCGGCGAGCGCGCGGCGGAGCGGGCCGTACGGGAACTGGAGCTGCTGCTGCCGGGTTCGGCCGCGCCGTACGCCGGCTCCGCCGGGTTCCGGGTGCTGACGGGCCCGGACGGCTCGGCGCTGCCCACCCGGGACCGGGTGAGCTGCTGCATGTTCTACACCGTGCGCCCGGAGGCCGCCTGCGTGACGTGTCCGCGGGTGTGCGACGGCGACCGGGTCGCCCGACTGACCGCCTCCGCCGCCGCCTGAGGAGACGTCAGGTCACGGGCGGGGCCGGCCGTCCACTAAGATCACCGGCATCGGGGCGCCCGGCCGCGGAACCGGCTCCCGGGCAGGTGCTGCACAATTTCCTCACCTGTCACGGGAACTTTCCGCGGAACCACCCGGACGGGTAGTCTTATTCGAACTCAACTCCCGCCCCTCATGCGGCAGTTCGAGCAGAAAGCCGTCCTGGGCATCCCTCTCGCACTCCCTTGGCGGCCTCTTGCCCCGAAACCCCCTGAGGGCCGTCGGGAGTGGGCCACTATGGCGGGCGTTACGCCCTATCCCCATGCAAGGGACCCTCTGATGAGACTGACCGACATATCGCTGAACTGGCTGCTTCCGGGCGCCGTACTGCTCCTGGGCATGCTGGTGGCGGTGGCGGTGCTCGCGCGCGGCAAGCGCTCCTCCGGGGACAAAGCGAGCGCGGACGACTCGTGGGAGCGCAGCGAGGAGCGCCGCCGGCGCAAGGAGGCCATCTACGGCACGGCCTCCTACGCGCTCCTGTTCTGCTGTGCGGCGGTGGCGGCGGCCCTGTCCTTCCACGGCCTCGTCGGCTTCGGCGAGCAGAACCTCGGCCTGACCGACGGCTGGCAGTACCTGGTGCCGTTCGGCCTGGACGGCGCGGCGATGTTCTGCTCCGTCCTCGCGGTGCGCGAGGCCAGCCACGGTGACGCGGCCCTCGGCTCCCGGATCCTGGTCTGGCTGTTCGCCGCGGCGGCGGCCTGGTTCAACTGGGTGCACGCGCCGCGCGGCGTGGGACACGCGGGCGCTCCGCAGTTCTTCTCCGGCATGTCGCTGTCGGCCGCCGTGCTGTTCGACCGGGCGCTGAAGCAGACCCGCCGGGCCGCGCTGCGCGAGCAGGGCCTGGTACCGCGTCCGCTGCCGCAGATCCGCATCGTCCGCTGGGTGCGCGCGCCCCGGGAGACCTACCGGGCCTGGTCGCTGATGCTCCTGGAGGGCGTCCGCAGCCTGGACGAGGCGGTCGAGGAGGTCCGCGACGACAAGCGGCAGAAGGACGAGACCCGGCAGCGCCGGCGCGACCAGCAGCGCGTGGAGCGGGCCCAGCTCAAGGCGATCAGCCGGGGCCACCGCGGCTTCGCCGGCCGGGGCGCCGGCCGGCAGGTGGAGGTGCAGACGGTGGAACGCGCTCCCGCCCCGGCGACCGCGGAGCCTGCCATAGCGGCCGAGCCGCTGCCGGTGCGCGCCCGGCCCTCCCTGCAGCCGGTCCGCGGCAAGACCGAGCCCGTGACCGTCGACCTCACCGCCGAGGACGACACCATGGCCCTGCCGCGCCTGGACTCGCTGGAGCGCAAGCTGAAGGACCTGGAGCAGCAGTTCGGCTGACGGCCGGCGCGCGGTGCGACCGCGCCACGGGACGGGGCGTGACCACGGCGGTCACGCCCCGTCCCGTTGCCGTCACCGGCTCACGCCGCCTCGGCGTCCAGTTCGAACCACACCGACTTGCCCACCCCGTGCGAGCGCACGCCCCAGGCGTCGGCGAGGGACTGCACCAGCACCAGCCCCCGGCCGTGGGTGTCCTCGTCCGTGGCCGGGCCGTGCACCTCGGGTCTGCGGCCCACGAAGTCCCGCACCTCCACGCGCAGGACGCCGCAGTCCACGACGGCGGTGAGGACGGCGTCCTCGTCGGTGTGGACGAGCGCGTTGGTGACGAGTTCGCTGGTGAGAAGTTCGGCGATGTCCGAGCGGCCTGGTTTGCCCCAGTGCCGCAGCAGTTGGCGCAGTTCCCGGCGGGCCTGGGGCACCGCCTTGAGATCCGCCCGGCCCAGCCGCCGCCGGAGCCTGCGCGGATGATCCGTGATGATGCCGGCCCCGTCCCCCGTCGTCTGCGAGAAGGCCCCGACGGTCCCGGGACCGCCCCCTCGTGCCTGCCTCTTCATGACCCCCGCCCGCACGCCGCCGGTCCCTGCCCTTCCTGGTCGAACACGTTCACGGGGGGATGCTTGCCCAGCGGGCACGGGGGCAGTCCTGGCACACGGCCGATGCCCGGCTGTTCGGCCATCCCCGCGGGCCGCCCCGGCCGGTCACCGCACCCGGCCGCCACCGCGCCTCGGGCGCCCCGGACGCCGCTGGGCGCCACGGACGCCACGCGGCGGCGGTCCGGTGCCGTCCGGCACCGGCGGTCGGCACGCCGTCACGCGCCGTGAAACTGGCCGGATTACGCTCCTCCGGCACCGTCAGGGGCGCGGCACGTTGCGCAGGTTGGAGCGGGCCATCTGGAGCATCCGGCCCACCCCGCCGTCCAGGACGATCTTGGAAGCGGACAGGGCGAACCCGGTGACCATCTCCGCGCTGATCTTCGGCGGGATGGACAGGGCGTTGGGATCGGTGACGACGTCCACCAGCGCGGGCCCCTTGTGCCGGAAGGCGTCCTTGAGGGCCCCGGCGAGCTGCTTGGGCTTCTCCACCCGCACGCCGTGGGCCCCGCAGGCCCGGGCGACGGCGGCGAAGTCCGGGTTGGTGTTGGCGGTGCCGTACGAGGGCAGGCCCGCGACCAGCATCTCCAGCTCGACCATGCCGAGCGAGGAGTTGTTGAACAGCACCACCTTGACCGGCAGGTCGTACTGCACGAGCGTCAGGAAGTCGCCCATCAGCATGGCGAAGCCGCCGTCCCCGGACATGGCCACCACCTGCCGGCGCCGGTCGGTGAACTGGGCGCCGATCGCCATGGGCAGCGCGTTCGCCATCGACCCGTGGGAGAACGAACCGATGATCCGGCGACGGCCGTTGGGCGAGACGTAACGGGCGGCCCACACGTTGCACATGCCGGTGTCGACGGTGAACACGGCGTCGTCGGCGGCGACTTCGTCGAGTACGGCGGCCACGTACTCGGGGTGGATCGGGACGTGCTTGTCGACCTTGCGGGTGTACGCCTTGACCACGCCCTCCAGCGCGCCGGCGTGCTTCTTCAGCATCCGGTCGAGGAAGCGCCGGTCCGTCTTCTCCCGCACCCGCGGGATCAGGCACCGCAGCGTCTCGCGCACATCGCCCCAGACGGCGAGGTCGAGCCGGGAGCGGCGGCCGAGCACCTCGGGCCGCACGTCGACCTGGGCGATCCGCACGTCGTCGGGGAGGAAGGCGTTGTACGGGAAGTCGGTGCCGAGCAGGAGCAGCAGGTCGCACTCGTGGGTGGCCTCGTAGGCGGCGCCGTAGCCGAGCAGTCCGCTCATGCCGACGTCGAACTTGTTGTCGTACTGGATGAACTCCTTGCCGCGCAGCGCGTGTCCCACCGGTGACTTGATCTTCTCGGCGAACTCCATCACCTCGGCGTGCGCGCCGGCCGTGCCGCTGCCGCAGAACAGGGTGACCTTGCCGGCCGCGTCGATCATCTCCACGAGCCGGTCCAGTTCGGCGTCGCCGGGCCGCACGGTGGGCCGGCTGGTGACGAGCGCGCTCTGCGGGGCCTTCTCCGGTGCCGGTTCGCCGGCGATGTCGCCGGGCAGCGCGACCACGCTCACGCCGCGCCGCCCGACCGCGTGCTGGATGGCGGTCTGCAGCAGCCGGGGCATCTGCTTCGGGCTGGAGATCAGCTCGCTGTAGTGGCTGCACTCCTGGAACAGCCGGTCGGGGTGCGTCTCCTGGAAGTAGCCGAGGCCGATCTCGCTGGACGGGATGTGCGAGGCGAGCGCGAGCACCGGGGCCATGGAGCGGTGGGCGTCGTACAGGCCGTTGATCAGGTGCAGGTTGCCGGGGCCGCAGGAACCGGCGCAGGCGGCCAGCCTCCCGGTGAGCTGCGCCTCGGCGCCGGCCGCGAACGCGGCGGTCTCCTCATGGCGTACGTGGATCCAGTCGATGGCGGCGTTGCGGCGGACGGCGTCCACGACCGGGTTGAGGCTGTCCCCGACCACACCGTAGAGGCGGCGCACGCCCGCGCGGACGAGGATGTCGACGAACTGCTCGGCGACGTTCTGTTTGGCCATGGCGCGTCTGCCCCTTCGCTGTCCCGGGATACGGCCCTCCCGTCCCATCAATTCACAGGGCCCGCGGTTACGCCTCCCACAGCGCCGCCGCCGCACGGCCGCCTGCGTGGCCCCTGCCCCGCGTCCGGGCGGCGGCGGAACCCGGCGGGGTACGGCCGGACCAGCGGCGGGCCGGGCGGACGCGCAGGCCGCACTCTTCGCACAGTGGCCCGGCCAGGCCCGCCGTGCCCACCACCCGCGCATCACCCGGGCGGGCTATCGAGGCCCGGCACGGGAACGGCGCGCGAGGCGACCCGGCCGCGGCTGCGAACGGGTGAGGCGAACACCGGGCCCCCGACGCCACGGCCGCCCGCCCGGGCGGCGCGTCCGGCTCGACGTCCTGCCAGGCACCGTCCCGCAGCCGGAACAGCCCGCCGTCGTCGGCGCCGGAGACCACGCGGGCAGGGCAGCCCGGGCGCCCGGGCAGCGGCGGACAGCACGGGCATCGGGCGCGAGGCCCTGCCCGGCGGCGCTCGCCCGGACCCGGCCGAGGCCACGGCCGGTGAGCCGACGCGGCCCCGACCTCAGGCCATCGCACCGAGCCGCCCGGACACCGGCCACGAGCCACTGCCCACCACAAACCGCTGACAGCCGCGGCCCACGGACCGCGCGAGCCGCCGGCACACCTCGGCCGCCACCGGGCGTGCCCGGCGAGGTCCCCGCGCCGGGCGCCCTCGCCGCGAGGGCCGGCCGGAGCCGACGTGGCCGAGAGCGGCGGCTGCCGGGGTCGCGGGCGGCCGGGCCGGCACCGCGGTCCGGGCCGGGGTGAACCGGGTGGCCGGGGAATCGGGCGCCGTCGTGGGGGTCCGTGTCCCCGGCGGGCCGTCGTACGGCCGCCGCCACCGGTTCGCCCCGTGACGGGCGGCCCGTCACCCTGCCGGCTCATGCCTCCGCCGGTCCGGGAAGTCAGGCCGCGCCGCCGGGAGTTGCGGGTGGGCGGCTGAACGGCCTTAGGGGCGGCGGTGGTTGTCGCCGGGCGGTCCCACCCCCCACGGGAGGACCGCCCGGCGACGTGTGAAGTGGCCCGGTCCCGGTTCCCCTACCCGCGCTCGCGCGCGTCCGGGTCCGGGCCACGGCATCGGACGGGTTCCCGGCGAGGCGCCGCAGGACCCGGCGAACGGCCTTGTGTGCCACGGCCGCTGCCACCTTGGCAGACGGGCCGCCGGTACGGCGATGATGTCGGGTGGCGGGTTCGCGCCGTGGCCGTTTCCCGCCATGGCGCCGCACCGCACCAGGGCGTTGGCGGGAGAAGGGACGCGGGGGATGCTGGCGGCGATAGGGCTGGACGAGACGCACGAGGCGGTGTACCGGGCGCTGGTGTCCGTGGGCGCGGCCGATGTGGCCGGTCTGGCGCGGCGGCTGCCGCTGGCCGAGCAGGACACCGAGCGGGTGCTGCGCCGGCTGGAGCGGCACGGTCTCGCCGCCCAGTCCCCGGCGCGGCCGGGCCGCTGGGTCGCGGCGCCGCCCGGGGTGGCGCTGGGCGCCCTGCTCGCCCAGCGGCGGCACGAGCTGGAGCGGGCCGAGCTGGCGGCGGTGCTGCTCGCCGAGGAGTACCGGGCGGCGGCGGCCGAACCGGCGGTGCACGACCTGGTGGAGGTGGTGACCGGCGCTTCCGCGGTCGCCCAGCGCTTCCTCCAGCTCCAGCTCGGCGCGGCCGAGGAGGTGTGCGCGCTGGTGACCGCCCACCCGGTGGTCGTCTCCGGGATGGAGAACGAGGCGGAGGAGCGGGCGGCGGCACGCGGGGTGCGCTACCGGGTGGTGGTCGAGCGCGCGGTGCTGGACCTGCCGCACGGGCTGACCGAGCTGACGGCGGCGCTCGGCCGGGACGAGCGGGTCCGGGTGGCGGACCGGGTGCCGACGAAGCTGGTGGTGGCCGACCGTTCGCTGGCGATGGTGCCGCTGACCTCGAAGACGGCGGAGCCGGCCGCGCTGGTGGTGCACGCCAGCGGGCTGCTGGAGCTGCTGGCGGGGCTGTTCGAGTCGGTGTGGCGCCAGGCGCTGCCGCTGCGGCTCGGCGCCACCGGGGTGACCGAGGAGCGGCCGGACGGCCCGGACGCCGCCGATCTGGAGGTCCTCTCGCTGCTGCTGGCCGGGCTGACCGACGCGAGCGTGGCGAAACAGCTCGGCGTGGGCCTGCGGACCGTGCAGCGCCGGGTGCGGCGGCTGATGGAACTGGCGGGCGTGACGACCCGGATGCAGTTGGGCTGGCAGGCCCTCGACCGGGGCTGGGTCACCCGGGAGGACCCGCGCTGAGCCGCGCCCGGGCGCGCCGGGCCGGATGTCAGGGCGCCGGTCGGCGGATCAGCGCGCGGTGGACGGTGTCGGCCACGACGGCCATGCCCGCGTCGGTGAAGTGCAGGTGGTCGCCCGGGTCGTAGGCGGGCAGCAGCCGGGACGGGGCGGCCGGGTCGCGGAGGGCGGCGTCCGCGTCGGCGACGGCGTCGAAGGCGCCGCCGGTGCGGATGAAGGCGTTCACCCGCTGCCGTACCGCCTCGCCGGCCGCCGTCCAGGCGGGATAGCCGGCGTACGGCGTGAGCGTGACGCCGACGACCGGGATGCCGCGGGCGTGGGCGCGGGCGACCAGGGCGCGGTAGGCGTCCGCGTAGGCGGCGGGGTCGCTCGCCTCCGGGGCGCCCTTGATGTCGTTGATGCCCTCGAAGACGACCAGGGTCCGCACCCCGGCCCGGTCCAGGGCGTCGGCGTCCAGCCGGGCGAGGGCGCTCGGTCCGGTGCCGTCGCGCAGCAGGCGGTTGCCGGAGAGGCCGGCGTTGAGGACGCCGGTCCGGTGTCCGCGCAGCCGCCGGGCGAGCCGGTCGGGCCAGCGGCGGTTGGTGTCGGGCGTGGAGCCGTCGCCGTCGGTGAGCGAGTCGCCGAGCGCGGCGACGCTGCCGGCGGCGGGCCCGCGCACGTCGACACCGGTGACGTAGTACCAGCGGCTGGTGGTCGCCGTGTACGCGCCGCCGTCCACGTCGGCGGCGCGGCCGGCGCCGGACCGGGCCAGGTAGCTGGTCTGGAGGGCGGTGCGGTGGTAGGTGGCGGGCCCGGAGTCGTCCGGGGTGTACACGGTGACGAGCAGGTCGGCGGCGGCCGGCACGGACAGGGCCACCGCGTCGGTGACCGTGTCGGCGCCCGGCGGGACGGTCACCGAGGCGGCGCCGTGGAAGGTGGCGGTGCGCAGGGTGCCGGGTACGGCGCCGGGGCCGGCCGCCCGGCGCAGCGCGACGGTGACCGCGCCGAGCCGCAGCGGCCGGGTGCCGAACCGGTTGCTGAGCCGGACCCGGACGGCCAGGCCGCCGACGCTGAGGTGGACGACGTTGCGCAGGGCGGCGCCGGGCAGCGCGGCGGCGGTGCCGGAGGGTGCGGTCTCCCAGCTGCCGGTCCAGGGCAGCGGGGCCGGCTCGGCGACGGCCGGTGCCGTCAGGCCCGGCAGCAGCAACGGCAGCAGCACCGCGAGGACCCGTACGACCATGGCCATGTGTGCCCGCCCTTCCCCGGCACCCCCGGGGACTCCCCCGTGGCCCGTCGCAGGCGACCGTGTCACACGGCCGGGGCGCCGCGCCGGAACAACGGGGTCGGTCCACCCGCTCGGCGCAACGCGGGGCGCCGGGGCGGAAGGTTCCGGCGGGCGGCGGCTCACCCGAGCACACCCTCCAGGGTGAGCAGCCACACCTTGCGCTCCACGCCGCCCGCGTAGCCGGTCATCGTCCCGTTCGCGCCGATGACCCGGTGGCAGGGGCGCACGATCAGCAGCGGGTTGGCGCCGATCGCCCCGCCGACGGCGCGCACGGCCGCGCGGGGCGCGCCGATCCGGGCGGCGATCTCCCCGTAGGTGACGGTGGCGCCGTAGGGCAGTTCGTCCAGCGCGGTCCACACCCGCTGCCGGAACGGGGTGCCGGCCGCCCGCAGCGGCAGCCGGAACTCGGTCAGCTCACCGGCGAAGTACGCGGCGAGCTGGTCGACGGCGGCGCGGAACGGGCCGGGGTCGTGCCGCCAGCCGTCCTCGGCGGTCCGGCCGCCCTTCTGCCCGGGCACGGACACCGAGGTGAGCGCGCCCTCGGCGTCCGCGGTGAGCAGCAGCCGCCCGACGGGGGCGTCCAGGTGGGTGCAGTAGACGGTGCTCATCTGGCTGGTGTACCTCGGCGTTTCGGTGGTGAGTTCGGCGGTCGGCAGGTGCGGGGCGGGCGGGCGGATGGCCGACGGGAGGCGGGCGGCCGGCGGGCCGGCGGTCACGGGAGCGGCTCCCCCGCCACCCGCAGGTGCTGCACGGCGTACGACCGCCAGGGCCGCCAGCCGTCGGGAACGGGTGTGCCCGGCGGGGCGGTGTCCGGGTCGCCGAGGGCGCGGACCCGCAGGGCGGCGACGGTGTCCGGGTCCATGCCGGGCAGGGCGAGCAGGGCCGCCTCGGCGCCGTCCCGGTCGGCGCCCGCGTCCAGCCGTACCACGCCGTCGGCGAGGGCCGCGGCCAGTGCGCCCAGCGGGCCGCCGGGCTCGGCCTCGGCGAGCGCCGCGGGCTCCGGGAAGAGGTGGGTGAGGCCGCCGTGCGGCGCGTCGAGCAGTTTGCCGTAGCGCCGGACCAGCCACTCGGCCCGGTCCCGTCCCGCCAGGGCGTGCACGGCGGGTTCCAGCGGGTCGACGGCGCCGGGGACGCGCAGTCCGGGCCGGGCGGCGACCAGCGGGGCGAGCCGCGGGTCGGCGGCGAGCCGTTCGTCGACGGCGTAGGGATCGGCGTCGAGGTCGAACAGCCGGCGCAGCCGCTGCACGGCGGTGGTGAGGTCCCGGGGGTCGGTGAGGTGCAGCCGGGCGTCGAGCCAGCCGCCCGGGCGGGTGCCGGTGCGGGCGCGGGGGGCGCGGACGCGTTCCTGGACGGCGGCGATGCCGGTGCCGTACGGCAGCCGCAGGGTGCGCCGGTAGGTGCGGGCGCCGGGGACGCCGGTCACCTCTTCGACGCCCGGTACGGCCTCGCGGGCGAGTTGGTCGAAGACGGGCGCCGCCTGGTAGGGGCCGCGGTGGGCGAGCCGGAGCGGGATGCCCGTGGCCGGTGCGGTGCGGCGGGCGGCGCGGTCCCGGGGGGCGGCGGCCCGCAGTCCGGTCGGTGTCGTGGCGTACACCTCCCGGACGGTGTCGTTGAACTGCCGCACGCTGGCGAACCCGGAGGCGAACGCGATCTCGGTGACCGGCAGGGCGGTGGTCTGGAGCAGGACGCGCGCGGTGTGGGCGCGCTGGGCGCGGGCCAGTGCCACGGGGCCGGCGCCCAGTTCGGTGGTGAGCTGCCGCTGCACCTGCCGGGCGCTGTAGCCGAGCCGTGCCGCGAGCCCGGCGACGCCCTCGCGGTCCACGACGCCGTCGGCGATCAGGCGCATGGCCCGGCCGACGACGTCCGCGCGGACGTTCCACTCCGCCGAGCCCGGCACGGCGTCCGGCCGGCACCGCCGGCAGGCCCGGAACCCGGAGCCCTGCGCGGCGGCGGCGGTCGCGAAGAACCGCACGTTGTGCCGTTTCGGTGTCACGGCGGGGCAGCTCGGGCGGCAGTAGATGCCGGTGGTCTCGACGGCGAAGAAGAAGACTCCGTCGAACCGCCCGTCGCGGCTGCGCACCGCCTCGTACCTGCTGTCTTCGTCCTTCACATGCTCCAGTGTGGGCCCCGGGAGAGGGCCGGGCCAGCGGAAATCGGACATGGAGGTGTGGGTGTCGCCACGCCCCGCTCCGGCCGGACTCCCGCGTGCCCCGCCCCCGGCGCCCGGTGTCGTTCCCCTACATCCAGCGCCCCCGCTTCGCCTCCATCGCCGCCCTGCCCTCGGCGCCCTTGCGCTTCCAGTCCTTCTTGATCTCGGCGCGGACCCGCGCGTCCGTCTTGGCGACGATCCGCTGGTTCTCCCGGATCAGCTTGCGGTAGCTGTCCAGGCGCCGCGGCGGGAGTGCGCCGTCCTCCACGGCGGAGCGCACCGCGCAGCCGGGCTCGCTCTCGTGCGCGCAGTCGTGGAACCGGCAGTCCTCGGCGAGTTCCTGGATCTCGGCGAACACCTGCCCGACGCCGGTCTCCGCGTCGAAGAGGCCGACGCCCCGCAGTCCGGGTGTGTCGATGAGCACCCCGCCGGCCGGCAGGGCGAGCAGGTTGCGGGTGGTCGTGGTGTGCCGGCCCTTGCCGTCGACGTCACGGGCGGCCTGGACGTCCATCACGTCGGCGCCGACGAGGGCGTTGGCGAGTGTGGACTTGCCCGCGCCGGACTGGCCGAGCAGCACGCTCGTACCGGCACCGGCCAGCGTCACCAGGGCGTCGAGTCCGTCGCCGTGCAGGGCGCTGACGGCGAGCACGGGCACGCCGGGCGCGCTGGTCTCCACGTCCCGCACGAGGTGGGCCAGGGTGACCGGGTCGGGCACGAGGTCGGCCTTGGTGAGGACGACGACGGGCTGCGCGCCGGACTCCCAGGCGAGGGCGAGGAAGCGTTCGACGCGGCCCAGGTCGAGGTCCACGGCGAGGGACACGGCGATCACGGCGTGGTCGACGTTGGCGGCGAGGATCTGCCCCTCGGACCGCTTGGAGGAGGTGGAGCGGACGAACGCGGTGCGGCGCGGCAGGTACGCGCGCACGTAACGGGGGTCACCGGCGGCGTCGACGGCGACCCAGTCGCCCGTGCACACGACCTTCATCGGGTCGCGGGGCACGACGAACTCGGTGTCGCCGCGGACGGTCCCGGCCGCGGTGACGATGTCGCACTGGCCGCGGTCGACCCGGACGACCCGGCCGGGCAGCAGGCCGTCGGCGGCGTACGGGGCGAACGCGTCGGCCCACGCCTCGTCCCAGCCGTAGGGAGCGAGCGCGGAGGAAGCGGTGGAGCTGGAAGTCAAGGCAGACCCTTCACAGGGGTGGCCCCGGGCAGCCGCGTACGGTGCGCGGCCGGTTCAGCCGGTGGCCACGGAGGTGGACGTGAGACGTTCCTGGATGCGGGCAGCGCCCGGCACAGTGACAGCCATCGGTCGACACCTCCTCGTCCTCGCTCGTGTGTGCGCACACCACCGTGGCGTGCGGGGCAACTCTAGCCCGTGCGCGGGGCCGCGCGTCAACGGCTTTTCCGCGCGACCGGCCCCAACCCACCGCGCGGGGCGCGCCGTTCGCGGAGAACCGCGTGGGGCGCGCCGTTCGCGGAAGACCTCGCGGCGGGGCACAGGGCCCGTCCCGTTCCCGTCCGGCGAGCGGCCGGTTCACCTCCGGTGACCGGCCGCCGTGGCCGTCCGGCTCACCCCCGCGCCGGTGCCTGCGGCCGCTGTTCCGTCGTGGCCGCGGGCAGGCTGTCCATGAAGGAGCTGACGGAGAACACGGCACGGCCGGGGCCGGGCGGGCCGTAGCCGGGCGGGGAGGACAGGCCGAAGTCGTCCATGGTCTGCCGGTAGGCCTGGAGCAGCCGGATGTGGTACTCCAGCGGCGCGCCCTGCGGGTTGGCCTTGCCCAGCGGTGTGGTGGGCTCCGGGCACCAGGTGGTGAAGCGGGGCGTGATGCCGTGCGACATGAAGAAGCGCAGGCCCTCGGTGGTGGAGGCGATGGCCTCGTCGACGGTGGTGAAGCCGAACGGCTCGGCCATCTCGACGCCCGCCACGAAGTTCGGGATCACGTTGCGGGCGCCGAACACCTCGGCGGAGTCCAGGATCCGGCGGTGCCACTCGTCCCGGCCGACGTAGCGCTCCTTGCCGGGGCAGTACAGCTCGAACAGGCGGCGGTCCCACACCTCGAAGTTGGGGTGGTAGATCTGCACGCCGTAGTCCTTGAACCGCTGCACGTCCGCCTTGGGCAGCGCCTGGGCGACGACCTTGCCGATCCAGCGGCCCGGGAAGCGCTCCTCGATGGCCTTGGCGTAGTGGCCGTAGAAGTCGGCCTCGTCCCGGCCCGCCACCTTGGAGGTGATCGCGCCGCCGGTGAGGGTGTAGGCGGTGGACGCCTTCTGGGTGTCGTACCGGTCGATGATCTCCAGGGCTTCGAGGACCTCCTCGACGTCCTTCACGCCCGTGTACGGCCGTCCGGCCGCCTTGTGCTGGCGCCAGTTGTGGTTGATGTCGCAGTACTGGCACTCCTCCTTGGCGCCGAAGTACTGGCAGACCCGGAAGACGGTCAGATAGATCAGGTAGCCCCACTGGATGGTCGGCGCGACCTCCATCACGGACTTCCCGTTGGAGAGGGTGTGCCGGTAGTACTCGGGCATCGGCGGCACGCCGACGTCGGCGATGCGCCTGCCGTCGAGGTACAGCCCGAGCAGGCCCTCCTCGTCGGCGGCGACCCGGTAGGGCGAGGCGGGGTTCACCCGCACGGAGACGACCGTGCGCCGCAGGTCGTACGGCCCGCCGGTGAGGATGATCTCCTCCGGGGGGCGGCGCAGCGCGGCCTCGCCCAGCTCGGGCAGGGTGCCGTGGTCGAAGGAGAAGATGAAGTAGGACTTCGGCTTGACGTCCCCGGCCTCGTTGTCGCTCAGGGCGGACTTGTCGAAGGCGACACCGCCCCGCAGCAGGTCCTCCTTGACGACGGCCTCCCGCGGCACCTGCGGGAACCGCTCCATCAGATCCTCGACCAGCGCGGTACGACTGCCCATTCGTCTTTCTCCTCCCGGTTCAGGCGTACGGCTCTCACCGTATGCCCCCGCCGCGGGCCCGTCCGTGCCGGGTCCCCGCCCGGCACGTGACGTGTTCCGGTACGGCGGCCCCGGGTCGTATCCCGGGTACGGCGGCGGGCCGTGCGGTCAGGCCGTCCGCTCCAGCTCCGCCCGGTCCACGGCGTACCGCAGCGCCGCGCCGGACGACAGCCGCTCGGCCTCCTCCACCACCACCCGGCCGAGCCGGGCCAGCTCGTTGCCCTGGGAGCCGGCCAGGTGCGGGGTGACGAAGGCGTTGGGCAGGTCGTACAGCGGGGAGCCGGCGGGCAGCGGCTCGGGGTCGGTGACGTCCAGTACGGCGCCGAGGCGTCCGGCGCGCAGCTCGGCGGTGAGCGCCTCGTGGTCGACCAGGGCGCCGCGCGCGGTGTTGATCAGCACCGCGCCGTCGGGCATGAGGGCGAGTTCGCGGGCGCCGATCAGACGGCGGGTCTCGGCGGTGTGCGGGGCGTGCAGGCTGACGGTGTCGCTGGTGGCGAGCAGTTCGTCCAGCGGCAGCAGCGGTACGCCGAGGCGGGCGGCCTCCGGCGCGTCCACGTACGGGTCGGCGAGCGCGACCGCGAGGTCGAAGGGGCGGAGCAGTTCGATGAGGCGGCGGCCGATGCGGGAGGCGCCGACCACGCCGACGCGGCGGCCGAGGTTGCCGACGCCGGTCAGGACGCCGTCGTAGGGGAAGGCGCGCCCCTCGCGCAGCCGGTCGCGCAGCGCGAAGACGTCCTTGCCGGTGAGCAGGATCATGGCGAGCGTGTACTCGGCGACGGGCAGGGCGTTGGCGGCGGCGGCCGAGGAGACGGCGATGCCCCGCCGCCACACCTCCGGGCCGGTGAAGCCCTTGACCGAGCCGGCCGCGTGCAGCACGGCGCGCAGCCGCGGTGCCGCATCCAGCACGTCCGCCTCCAGGCGCGGGCAGCCCCAGCCGGTGACGAGGATCTCGGTGCGGGCGAGGGCGGCGCGCACCCGGGGCTCGGTGAAGTCCCGCGCCACCAGGGCGGGATCGATGTCCACGCAGGCGCGCAGCCGGGCCAGCAGTTCCGGCGGGAAGACGAGCGGCAGGTTCTCGGCCGTCATGGCGAACAGGGCCTGCACGCGCTCGGTCAAGGAGGGGGCCTTCCGGCTCGGCGACGCACGGACAGCAATCGGTCTCTACGGTAGGTCCCGGCCAACCAGAGGGTCAACGGACCCGCAGGCGGGGAGGAAACCATGGCAGACATGCCGGAGACGGTCACCAACTGGGCGCGCAGCGTCACGTATACGGCCAAGGAGTTCTACCGGCCGGACACGGTCGAGGGGTTGCGGGCCGTGGTGGCCGGCAGCGGGAAGGTGCGGGTGCTGGGCAGCGGGCACTCCTTCAACCGGATCGCCGATCCGGGCGGTGAGGGCGTGCTCGTGTCGGTCGCCGGTCTGCCGCCGGTGATCGACGTGGACGGCACGGCCCGTACGGTCCGGGTCTCCGGCGGCGTCCGGTACGCGGAACTCGCCCGTGCCGTGCACGCCCGGGGTCTCGCTCTGGCCAACATGGCGTCGCTGCCGCACATCTCGGTGGCCGGATCGGTGGCGACCGGCACCCACGGGTCGGGCGTGGGCAACGGTCCGCTCGGGTCGGCGGTGCGCGAGGTGGAGTTGCTGACCGCCGACGGCTCGACGGTGGTGCTGCGCCGGGGCGACGCCCGCTTCGACGGCGCCGTGACCTCGCTCGGCGCGCTGGGCGTGGTCACCGCGCTCACCCTGGACCTGGAGCCGGCCTACGAGGTCGAGCAGCACGTGTTCACGGAACTGCCGTTGGCGGGGCTGGACTTCGCCGCGGTGTCGGCGGCGGCGTACAGCGTGAGCCTGTTCACCGACTGGCGGCGGCCGCAGTTCAGGCAGGTGTGGGTCAAGCGCCGGACGGACCAGCCGGCCGTGGACTTCCCGTGGGCGGCGCCGGCGGCCGAGGCGGTGCACCCGGTCCCGGGGATGCCCGCGGCCAACTGCACCCGGCAGCTCGGCGTGCCGGGCCCCTGGCACGAGCGGCTGCCGCACTTCCGGGCGGAGTTCACACCGAGCAGCGGCGAGGAGATCCAGTCGGAGTACCTGCTGCCGCGCGGGGCGGCCCTCGACGCGCTGCACGCGGTCGACGGCATCCGGGACGCGGTCGCCGGTGTGCTCCAGATCTGCGAGGTGCGCACGGTCGCCGCGGACGCGCAGTGGCTGAGCCCGGCGTACGCGCGGGACTCGGTGGCGCTGCACTTCACCTGGGTGCGCGACGAGGCGGCGGTGCTGCCGGTGGTGCGCCGGCTGGAGGAGGCGCTCGCCCCCTTCGATCCGCGCCCGCACTGGGGAAAGGTGTACGAGATACCGGCGGCGGACCTCCGTGACCGGTACCCGCGACTCGGCGATTTCCGCGCCCTGGCCCGCTCCCTGGACCCCACGGGCACGTTCACCAACACCTTCGTACGGGAACTCCTCGACGACTGACCCACCAGACCGTCACGACCGCCCTCTCGATCCTGCCCCTGCTGTCGGTGTTCCTCTTCCTCCAGCGCCGGCTGGTGCGGGGATCGCGCAGACCGGCAGCAAGGGCTGAGCTAGGAGACCCATGTCCGTCCGCACGACCACCGCGTACGTCGAGGACGTCTCGCCGGGCTCCGGAGCGCTGCCGCCCCGCGCCTGGTACGCGGCCTGCGACTCCCCCTCCCTGTCCCTCAACGGGCGCTGGCGCTTCCGGCTGTCGGACACGGCCGACGCGGAGGACGACTCCTTCGCGGCGAAGGACTTCGACACCGGCGGCTGGGCGGAGGTGTCCGTGCCCGGCCACTGGGTGCTCCAGGGCCGCGGCTCGCCCGTCTACACCAACCACCTCTATCCGTTTCCGGTCGACCCGCCCCGGGTGCCGACGGAGAACCCGACCGGCGACCACGTGCGCGTCTTCGCCCTGCCCGCCGGCTGGCCCGCGGACGGCGGCGCCGTGCTCCGCTTCGACGGGGTGGAGTCCTGCGCCCGCGTCTGGCTGAACGGCACGGACCTCGGCGAGTTCAAGGGCTCCCGGCTGCCGCACGAGTTCGCGGTCGGGCACCTGCTGGAGCCCGGCCGCAACGTGCTGGCGGTCCGTGTCCACCAGTGGTCGGCGGGCTCGTACCTGGAGGACCAGGACCAGTGGTGGCTGCCGGGCATCTTCCGGGACGTCACGCTGCTGCACCGGCCGCCGGGCGGCGTCGGGGACTTCTTCGTGCACGCCTCGTACGACCACACCACCGGCGAGGGCACGCTGCGGGTCGACGCCGACGTGGCCGGCCGGGTGACCGTCCCGGACCTCGGCGTCGACACGGCGACCGGCGAGCCGGTGACGGTGCCGGCCGAGCCGTGGTCGGCGGAGACACCCCGGCTGTACGACGGCGTGCTGGCCGCCGGGGGCGAGCGGGTGGCGCTGCGCATCGGGTTCCGCACGGTGGAGCTGGCCGACGGCCTGATCAAGGTCAACGGCCGCCCGGTGCTGTTCAAGGGCGTCAACCGGCACGAGTGGCACCCCGAGAAGGGCCGGGCGCTGGACCACGCGACCATGCGCGAGGACGTGCTGCTGATGAAGCGGCACAACGTCAACGCGGTCCGCACCTCCCACTATCCGCCGCACCCGGCCTTCCTCGACCTGTGCGACGAGTACGGCCTGTGGGTGATCGACGAGTGCGACCTGGAGACGCACGGCTTCACCGAGCAGGGCTGGCGGGACAACCCCGTCGACGACGACCGCTGGACGCCGGCCCTGCTCGACCGGGCGGCCCGGATGGTCGAACGGGACAAGAACCACCCCTCCGTGGTCGTCTGGTCGCTGGGCAACGAGGCCGGCACCGGGCGGGGCCTGACCGCGATGGCCGAGTGGATCCGCGCCCGGGACGGCTCCCGGCTGCTGCACTACGAGGGCGACCCCACCTGCCGAGACACCGACGTGTACTCCCGGATGTACGCGGACCACACCGAGGTGGAGCGGATCGGCCGGCGCCTGGACGGCGGCCCGCGGCGGCGCCGCGCCCTGCCGTTCCTCCTGTGCGAGTACGCCCACGCCATGGGCAACGGGCCGGGCGGACTCGCCGACTACCAGTGGCTGTTCGACACCCACGACCGGCTCCAGGGCGGCTTCGTCTGGGAGTGGATCGACCACGGCATCGCCCATCCGGAGCTGGGCTACGCCTACGGCGGCGACTTCGGCGAGGAGCTGCACGACGGCAACTTCGTCTGCGACGGCCTGCTGTTCCCGGACCGGCGGCCCTCGCCCGGCCTCGTCGAGTACAAGAAGGTGATCGAGCCGGTCGCGATCACCGGCGACGGCCCGGCCGGCGCCGTCCGCGTCACCAACCGGTACGACTTCGCGGACCTGTCGGCGCTGGCCTTCACCTGGTCCTACGAGGTCGACGGCGAGCCCGCCGGCTCCGGCACCCTGACGGTGCCCCCGCTGGCCCCCGGCGAGTCCGCCGCCGTCGAACTGCCCGCCGTGCCGGACGGCGCGCCGGACGGCGAGGCCTGGTGGACCGTCCGGGCCCGGCTCGCCGCCGGCACCTCGTGGGCGCCGGCGGACCACGTGGTCGCCTGGGGCCAGCTCCCGGTGTCGGGGCGCCGCACGCCGCGGGTCGCCGCGACCGCCCGGCCGGTGCCCGGCGACGGGACCGTGACGCTGGGCCCGGCCGTGTTCGACGCCCGGACCGGCGCGCTGCGCAGCGTCGGCGCGGTGTCCGTCACGGAGCTGCGGCTGGACGTGTGGCGGGCCACCACGGACAACGACGACGGCGCCGCCTGGCAGAGCGGCCCGCGCTACGGGACGCTGTGGCGGAAGCTGGGCCTGCACCGGATGCGGCACCGCCTGGACGCGGTGGAGGTGGGCGCGGACGCCCTGACGGTCCGTACCCGGGTAGCGGCGGCCGGCCGGGAGCCGGGACTGAGGACGGAGTACCGGTGGACCTCGGACGGGGACCGGCTCCGGCTGACGGTGTCCACGGTCCCGGACGGCGACTGGACCGTCCCGCTGCCCCGCCTCGGCGTCCGCCTGCGCCTGCCGGCCGCCGACCGGGTGCGCTGGTACGGCGGCGGCCCGGGCGAGGCGTACCCGGACACCAGGGCGGCGGCGCTGACCGGCCGCTGGGAGTCGACCGTGGACGCGCTGCAGACGCCGTACGTGCGCCCCCAGGAGAACGGCGCCCGGATCGACGTGCGCTGGGCCGAGCTGGGCGGGCTGCGCATCGAGGGCGACCCGGCGTTCTTCCTCACCGCCCGCCGCTGGCCGACGGAGCTGCTGGACGCCGCGACCCACCGCACGGATCTGGTGCCGGCCACCGGGGACGTGTGGGTCAACCTGGACCACGGCCAGCACGGCATCGGCTCCCAGTCCTGCGGCCCGGGCCCGCTGCCCCGCTACCACCTGCGCGCCGAACCGGCCCGGTTCTCCTTCGTCTTCTCCGCGGCCGACGGGACCTCCCCGCCCGTTTCCTAGATACTCTAGGATGACGCCTAGACATCCAAGGAGGCGGGCGTATGGCACGGGCGGGGCTCAGCGCGGAGCGGCTGGTGGCGGGGGCCGCCGAACTGGCGGACGAGGTCGGTCTCGACCGCGTCAGCGTCTCGGCGCTGGCCCGCCGCTTCGGCGTCAAGGACGCGAGTCTGTACTCGCACGTCCGCTCGCTCCAGGACCTGCGCACCCGGCTCGCGCTGTACGCGGGCGGGGAGCTGATCGACCGGATCGCGGCGGCCGTGGCCGGCCGGGCGGGCAAGGAGGCGCTGACGGCGTTCGCCGGCGCCTACCGCGCCTACGCCCTGGAACACCCCGGCCGGTACGCGGCCACCCAGCTCCGCGTCGACCAGGCCCTGATCGCCGACTCCCCCGCGCTGCGCCGCACCGCCGAGATCACCTACGGCATGCTCCGCGCCTACGGCCTGGCGGAACCGGACCTCACGGACGCGGTGCGGCTGCTGCGCAGCACCTTCCACGGCTACTGCGTCTTGGAGAGCGCGGGCGGCTTCGGCGCGGACCGGGACGTACGCGCCTCCTGGGACAAGGCGGTCGAGGCCCTGCACCTCGCCCTCAGCCACTGGCCCCGGGAGCACCGGGCGGAGCAGCAGAAGCGGGAGGAGCACGACGATGTCTGACACGCCGTCCTACGAGGTGACGGGGCGCGGTCCCGTGCTGCTGCTGGTGCCGGGCGGGGCCGGGCACCCGATGGGGCTCGACCCGCTCACCGACCGGCTGGCCACGCGCTTCACCGTGGTGACGTACGACCCGCTGGGCCTCGCCCACGGCCGGCTCGGCGAGCCGGTCGCCGAGCAGCGGGTCGCGGACTGGAGCGAGGGCGCGCGGCGGGTGCTGGAGGAGGTGCTGCCGGCCGGCGACACGGCGTACGCGTGCGGCACCAGCTCCGGCGGCATCGCGGTCCTCGACCTGCTGGCCCGGTATCCGCAGCGGCTGGCGCACGTGGTCGCGCACGAGCCGCCGTGCGTGACGGTGCTGCCGGACGGGGCGGCGCGGCGGGCCGAGCTGATCGGACAGCTGGACACGGAGCCGCGGCCGGCCGCCGAGGGCGGGTCGGCGACTCCCATGGGCGTCTTCCTGGGCCGGGTGCTGCGCCCGTTCACCCGGTACGCGCCCGCCGTGCCGGCCTTCCCCGGCCGGCTCACCGTCGCCGCCGGCACCGACTCGCGCGGGCAGCTCCTGCACCGCACGGCCGAGGCCGTCGCCGGGCGGCTGGGGTGCGCCTTCACCGAGTTCCCCGGCGGGCACCTGGGCGCCCTCGACCACCCGGCGCACTTCGCGGACCTGCTCACCGAGACGCTGCGCCCGAGCGCGCGGACGCGGTCGTAGCGGACGCAGTCGTAGTCGTAGCGGACGCAGTCGTGCGAGAGCGCCGTCCCCGCCCGGGACGGCCGGCCGCCGCGTCCACGGCCGCGCCCGGCGCCCCGCGGTACGGCGGCGAGCCGAGGCAGGCCCGGCGCACGGGGCCCCGGACGGCCGGGGGCGGCTCAGCCCGGCGTGACCGACCAGGCGTTCCCGTCCGCCGGGGTGAACCGGAAGACGGCGGCCGGGCCCTCCGCCCAGCTCACCCGCACCTCGCGGTCCTGCCCGGCGCCCGCCTCCGCCCGCACCGCCACGGACACCAGCTCCGCGAGTGGCGCCGGTTCGGGTTCCCCGGTGAGCCGGGCCAGCGCCACGAAGAGCGCCGGCTCGCCGTCCGCCCCGGTGACCCCGGTCAGCTCCGCCGACAGACCGGCGGCCGGGGCGAGTTCGGCGTGCACGCCGTCCCCGGCCGGCCAGCCCGTCACCCGCACCGGTGTCCCGGGGGCCGCGCCCGCCACCAGATGGGCCCGCACCTCCACGGCACCCCGGACCGCCACCAGCGTGGTGACGGTGATCCCGGCGCGCACGGTGTGCCGGGAGGCGGCCCAGTCCGCGCCCGTGCCGAGCGGCTCGATCCCCGTGCGGCCCGGTTCGCCGCCGACGAGCACGCTGTTGTCGTACGACGGCACGGGCGCGGTGGCGGTCGAGTAGGCGAGCCGGGTGTAGTACGGGTCGTACCGCGCGTCCTCGCTGCCGTGGTTGTGCAGCCGGACCAGTCCGTCCGAAGCGGTGGACTGGAGCAGCCAGTTGGCCGCGGGCACCGGGTGCGCCGCGTCGGCGCGTTCGGCCGGTGCCGGTTCCTCCGGTGCCGTCCACACCTCGTGTCCGGGCGGCAGCAGCAGGCCGAGGAAGCCCTTGCTGGCCCAGTACGGCGAGGCGGGGCCCGAGTAGCTCTGCACGAGCGAGGTGTCGGGGCCGAACCAGCCCAGCGGCAGCAGGCCCCGCTCGTCGACCGCGCCGCCGTCGACGAAGTACCGCAGGGCTCCGGAGGCCAGGCGCCGGGTCTGTCCCGGGGGCAGGGGCGTGTGCCCGGTCAGCGCGCCCAGCCAGAGCGGGGCCGCCGTGGCGAACCGGTAGGTCAGCGAGCGGCCCTGGCGCAGCGGGGCGCCGTCGCCGCCGAACAGGCGGGCGTAGTCGGCGAGATGGCGGGAGAGCCGGCGGCCGTAGCGGGCGAGCAGGCCGGCGTCGCCGGCGAGCCAGGCGTGCAGGACCGGGTACAGGTGCAGGGCCCAGCCGTTGTAGTAGTCGAACTTCCGGCCGTCGCCGTCGGTGTACCAGCCGTCGCCGGCGTACCAGCGCTCGATCCGCTCCAGGCCGCGGTCGACCGCCTCGCGGGCCTCCTTCTCGCGGTGGCCGATCTCGGCGAGGAAGCCGCCGACGGTGACCGGGAACAGCTCCCAGTTGCACGGCCAGGGCACGGCGGTGAGCGCGTCCGCCAGCCAGTCGGCGGTCCGCCCGCGCACCGCGTCGTCGAGGCGGTCCCACAGCAGTGGCCGGGTCAGCCGCAGGGCGAGCGCGATCGAGGCGGCCTCGACCAGCGGCTGGCTGCGGTCAGTGATGCCGGGCCAGACGCCGCGGGGGCCGGCGGCGAGGCCCTCGGCGTACCGGCCGAGCGCGGTCTCGTCCCGGCGCAACGCGGCCAGCAGCAGGGTGCGGGCGTAGCCCTCCAGGCCGTCGGAGAGGCGGCCGGAGTGGCTGACGTGGTCGCCGGGCAGGTGGTAGAGCGCGCGGTCGGGGCTGGCGTACGGCTCGACGGCGGCGAGCAGCGCGTCGGCCGCGGCCTCCCAGTGGGCGCGGGTGTAACCGGTGTACGGGCTGGTCTCGCGGTCGTCCTCGGGCAGTTCGATCACGGCGGTGGCCGTCCTTCCTCGACGGGGAACCCGGGACGCCCCGGTTCCGGCCGGAGCGCCCCGGGCGTCCATCCCACCCGTACCGCCCCCGCGGGCACCAGACCCCGGGCGAACGGTTCGTCACGGACCAGGCCCGCGGCCGACGGCACCGTGGCCGGGCACCGGGCGCTTCCCGCCCGCCCGCGCCTCCGTCCGGCATCCTCCCGCGCCGGCCGCGCACCGCGTCGACTAGCGTCGTGTCATGACCAGCGACGACACCTCCATCGGCCTCGCCGCCGCCCTCGCCGCCGGGACGGTCGTCCTCGACGGCGGCATGTCCAATCAACTGGAGGCGGCCGGGCACGACCTGAGCGACGAGCTGTGGTCGGCACGGCTGCTCGCCGAGCGGCCCGAGGCGGTCACGGAGGCCCACCTCGCCTACTTCCGCGCCGGCGCGAGCGTGGCGATCACCGCCAGCTACCAGGCCACCTTCGAAGGCTTCGGCAGGCGCGGCCTGGACCACGCGCGGGCCGCGCGGCTGCTCGCCCGCAGCGTGGAACTGGCCCGCACGGCGGCCCGGCAGGCGGCGGACACCGGCATCCGGCGCCCGCTGTGGGTGGCGGCGTCGGTCGGACCGTACGGCGCGATGCTCGCGGACGGCTCCGAGTACCGGGGCCGGTACGGACTGAGCGTGGCGGAGCTGGAGCGCTTCCACCGGCCCCGGCTCGAGACGCTGGCCGCCGCCGCGCCGGACGTGCTGGCGCTGGAGACCGTCCCGGACACCGACGAGGCCGCCGCGCTGCTGCGGGCGGTGCGCGGACTGGGGGTGCCGGCCTGGCTGTCGTACACGGTCGACGGAGCGCGGACGCGGGCCGGCCAGCCGCTGGAGGAGGCGTTCGCGCTCGCCGCCGGTGCGGACGAGGTGATCGCGGTCGGGGTGAACTGCTGCGCGCCGGCGGACGTCGGGCCCGCCGTGGAGACCGCGGCGCGGGTCACCGGCAAACCGGTCGTGGTCTATCCCAACAGCGGCGAGGACTGGGACGCCCGGGCCCGCGCCTGGCGGGGGCGGACCACGTTCGACGCGGAGCAGGTGAACGCCTGGCGGACCGCGGGCGCCCGGCTGATCGGAGGCTGCTGCCGAGTGGGCCCGGAGGCGATCGAAGCCCTGGCGCACACGGTGGCGGCCGCCTGAGGCCCCTCTTCCACGGAGCGCGGGGTCCGGCGGCGGACGGGTCCCGGGAGGGACCGGCGGCCCGCGCCGGCCGACACGGACGCGCGGCCGACGTGCCCCGGGCGCACCGGCGGGCACCACCCGGCGGCCGAACGGACGCGTAGCCGACAGGCCCCAGGTGCACCGGCGGGCACCAACCGGCCGACACGGACGCGTAGCCAGCGCGCTTCGGGCGCACCGACGGGCACCGCCCAGCCACCACGGACGCGTGGCCGGCACCGGACGCGTGCCTGGCACGCCCCGGGCGCACCGGCGGGCACCACCCGACCAGCACAGACGCGTGGCCGGCAGGCCCCAGGCGCGCCGGCGGGCACCACCCGGCCGGCCCCTGAGGACGTTCGGCCCGTGCCGCGCCACCGGCGCGCGCTCCGCCCTCCGCACCGCCGGGACCGCTCCCCCGCGCGGTCGCGGACCCGGTCCGGCGACCCGGCCGGCGCTGAGCGACGTACCCGTGTCGCAGGGCGCCCGCCGGGCGGTGGTTCAGTGCCGCAGGGCGCCCACCGAGTGGCGCAACCGGCGCATCGCGGCGGCGAGTTCGGCGCCGGGCGCGCGGGGCACGGCCTGGCGCGGGGGTTCCGGGACGGTGGCGGCGGCCGTCCACAGGGCGATCTCCGCGTCCCGTGGCCCGTACACGGTGTGCGGGTCGCCGTCGCCGAAGACCCGGACCGGGTGGGTGGCGTCCCAGGCCGGCCAGCCGGGGTCCCCGGTCGCCGCGAACCGCACCCAGGCGGTGTGCATCGCCTCGGACAGCGCGCGCGGGGCGCCCTCGCCGGCCAGCTTCTTCGCCTCGGGCAGGTCTCCGGTGCCGAAGACGAACCCCAGTTCCAGCGCGTGGCAGGCGCCGAGACCGGGCAGCCGGGACGGCCAGGCGAACTCGTACAGGTAGCTGCTGCCGGGCCGGGCGTCGGCGAGCCGGTGCAGCGGCACCCGCAGCAGGTGATCGGTGACCATCTGGCCGACGATCTCGGCGGTTCCGGCACCGGGGCGCAGGGCGCGGTAGCCGCGCGGGATCTCGTGACCGGCGCGGCAGCGGGCCATGGCCCCGGCCAGGGCGACCGCGCCGAGCCGGTCGACGCGCTCCAGCAGCCCGCCGGGCACCAGCCACAGCCGGTACTCGTCCCGGGTCCAGCCCATCAGCAGTTCGGCGTCCGGGGCGGCGGTGCCGTCGGTCAGCGCCTTCAGCGGGTCGCGGGGTACGAGGTCGCCGTCCACGACGATGCCGAACGCCGGGCCGCCCAGCACCGGGCTGCCGAGCCGGCCGACCTCGGCCTGCGTGCGCAGCAGCAGGGCGCGGTCGACGGCGGCGAACGCCTCGGCGGTGGCGGGAATCCGCAGCCGGGCGGCCATCCGGCGCACCATGCGCCGCACCTTGTCCCGGTCCGCGACCTCGGGCGGGCCGCTCTGCAGCACCGCCCGCCGGATCAGCCCGCGCGTGCGGGGCGCGGCGAGCAGGACTCCGGTGCCGATGGCGCCGGCCGACTGGCCGCACAGGGTGATCCGGCCGGGGTCGCCGCCGAAGGCCGCGATCGTCTCGTGCACCCAGCACAGCGCGGCGAACTGGTCCCGCAGGCCGGGGTTCGGGGGCGCGTCCGGGAACAGTCCGAAGCCCTCCACGCCCAGCCGGTAGTTGACCGACACGCACACCACCCCGTCGCGCGCGAAGCCGGCGCCGTCGTACACCGGCACCGCCGACGAGCCCCTGGTCAGCGCGCCGCCGTGCAGCCAGACCAGCACCGGGAGCCGGGCGCCGGGGCCGGGCTCGGGCGTCCAGACGTTGAGGTTCAGGCAGTCGTCGCCGGGGACGGCCGGGTCGGACAGGTACGGCGCGAAGGCCTCCGAGTACGGCGGTTTCGGCGCGGTCGGCCCGAAGGCGGCGGCGTCCCGGACGCCGTCCCACGGCTCGGGCGGCCGGGGCGGGCGGAACCGCCGGGGACCGAAGGGCGGCGCGGCGTACGGAATGCCCCGGAAGACGGCCACTCCCCGCTCGTACCGGCCGCGTACGGCTCCGTGAGGCGTTCCGACCACGGGGCCCGTCTGGTCTGCCGTCATCGCCACCCGCCCTTCACCGCGCCCGCGCACGCGCACAGCGGTGCGTGCACCGTTCACATAAGAGCGCCACCACGCCCGGATGTATTCCGCTGCACGCAGGTGCCGCCCAGGCCGCCGGAGGGGGCGTGAGGCGCGGCCTCCGCGTCACTCCGTCTTCCCGGGCCGCCGGGCGGTGACCCCGCCGCCGCGCGGGTCGTTGGCCGGGTATGAACCACACCACGCGTATCGCTGCGGCCCTCGCCGTGGCCGCGGCAGCCCTGCCCACCGGCTACGGCGCGGCCCAGGCCGGCGGCCGCACGCTCGCCCCCGGACCGCAGCGGGTCACCGTGGCCGCGCCCGCCGACGAGCACGACCCGGAGGAGGATGTCGAGCTGGACGAGAACGGCCGCCCCGATGTCACGGAGGACTGAGCCGGGCCGCCGGGCGGCGGTCCCGGCACGGTGACGGCCGGGCACTCCCCGCACGGGGTGCCCGGCCGCCGTCGGAGTCCGTCGTCCCTCAGTCCTCCCCGCCCCGGCCGCCGGCGGCGACGAGGGCCTCCACCACGTCCACGGCGCTGCCGTCGTGGTCGCTGCCGGCGGTGCCGCTGCCGTTCTGCACATTGGCCGCGCGATCGACTTCGAGCCAGGAGTCGGCATGGGAGTTGTCGATCACGGTGATCAGGCTGTCGGACGCGACGACGGGTGCGGCACCGGCCCCGAGGAGCGCGGCGGCGGCCGTCGTGGCCATGCCGAGCCGGGACACGGCACGGTTCACACGCCCACGCCCTCGGGAGTGAGCCGCTCGGGGGCGATGTTGCGCTCCAGCAGGCTGGTGGACGCCTGCACGCCGACCCCGCTCGCGGGGTCCACCTCGGGCAGCCGGCCGTCGGCCTCCTTCAGGCCGGTGAGCGCGGTGTCCATGGCCTCGTGCGCGGCGAACAGGCAGGGGGTGCTGTAGATGGCGACGTCCACGCCGAGGCCGGACAGCTCGCCGAGGGAGAGCCGGGGCGACTTGCCGCCGGCGATCTGGTTGAACAGCAGCGGCTTGTCCCCGACGACCTCCCGGATCCGCTTGATCCACTCGACGCTGCGCACCCCGTCGACCAGCACCACGTCGGCGTCGGTGGCCGCCAGCCGTTCGGCGCGGTGCAGGATGTCGTGCTCGTCCGTGGCGTCCGTGCGGGCGACGACGACCAGGTCCTTACGGGTCTCCAGGACCTTGTTCAGCTTCTCCAGGTACTCGTCCAGCGGCAGCACCTGCTTGCCGTCGGCGTGACCGCAGCGGCGGGGCCGCTTCTGGTCCTCCAGGATCACGCCGGAGGCGCCGATGCGCTCCAGCCCCTCCACGACGTGACAGGCGACCTCCGGGTCGACGTACCCGTCGTCGATGTCGACCAGCAGATGGTGGTGAGGGAACGCGCCCCGCAGCCGCTGCACGAAGGCCACCATGTCCGGCCAGGCGATGAATCCGATGTCCGGCAGCCCGTAGTACGAGGCCGCGAAGCCGAAGCCCGAGACGAACATCCCGTCGTAGTGCTTGGCCGCGATCGACGCCGAGTACATGTCGTACACGCCGATCAGCGGTGTGGTCCCGGGCCCGGCGATGCGTGCGCGCAGCTTTTTACCGTAAGTCAAGGTCCGGCTCCTTCTGTGGGAGGTGACGCGGGCGGGGACGGACCGCGCGTCCCGACGCCCTTTGCCAAGACAAGAGCATCTCTAGATAGACACGTGACCATCCCTGTACGCGACCTTTAGTCACCCCAACGGAGGAACGGGTTCACCGCAGAAACGTCACTCGGCGCGGCCCGCCGCCCATGTGAGCCCGCCGTTCAGGTGCGCCAGGAAGTCCGGGTCGCGGTACGCGCCGGCGGCGTGCCCGAGGGCCGTGTAGAACACCCGTCCGCCCGCCGGGCCGCGCTCACGGCACCAGGCCAGCGGATGGTCCGCGCCCATCCCGCCGCCGTCGTACGACGTCTCGTCGGCGCGCAGCAGCACCCGGGCCCGGCCGCCCGGGGCGCGGTCGAAGTCGTACCACTCGTCGGTGAACTCCCACACGGCCGGCAGCCGCCGGGTGGCGGGATGGCCGGGGTCGGCGACGAGGACCCGGCCCGGCTGGTAGGCGGGGTGGCGGGTGAAGCGGGCGCCGAGGAGCCGGCCGTAGTACGGCCAGCCGTACTCGGTGCAGGCCGCCGCGTGCACCCCGGCGAACGCGCCGCCCGACCGCGTGTACTCCGCCAGCCGCTCGCGCCCGGCCGGTGTCAGCACCTCTCCGCTGGTGGACAGGAAGACCACGGCCGCGAACCCGTCCAGCGGGCGCTCCAGGTCCGCGGGGTCCTCGGTGTGCTCCACGGCGAACCGGCCGAGCGCCCGGACGGCGGCCACGGCGTCCGGGAGGGAGTCGTGGCGGTAGTCGGCGGTGCGGGTGTACAGGAGCAGCAGGGCGGGCGCACCCGGGGCCCCCGGTCCGGCCGACTCCGTCCCGGCACCACCGGGCTCCGTTCCGGCACCGCCGGCCGCTCCGGTGCCCGGCCCGGTCAACCGCCCTCCCCCACGCTGTTGTCGGGCGCTCCGTCGCCGTACGGCGGGAGGTCGCCGCGCTCCACCGGGGCCGTCGCCGTGCGGGGCGGCGGCAGGAGACCGGCCAGTTCCGTGGGTGCGGGACGGTGGACGGCGTCCGCGGCCCGCCGCAGCACGCCGGGTGCGGTCTTCTCGCCGCTGATGCGGACCACGTGCCCCTTCGCCGGCGCCAGGCAGACGTAACTCTCGGGGCAGTCGGCGGCGCTGCCCCGCTCCGCGTAGAGGTGCAGGACGGCGCCGTTCCGGGCCCAGTACGAGAGGGAGAAGCCGTCGTCGCCGTTGACCCCGAGGGACTGCTGCGCGGGCGTGAAGCCCGGTACGTCGGTGACGTACACGAGTTCCGGCGCGATACCCAAGGCCCGCAGCCGCTCGTCCAGTTCGGCCTGGCCGGGCGCGGCGGACGCCGATGCCCGGGCACCCCCGGCCGCCGCCTTCCCGGTCCCGGCACCGGTCCCGGTCGTCCGGGTGCCGGCGCCGGCCGTCACGTCGCCCGGGTCCGCCTTCTCGGTCCCGCACGCCGTGAGCAGCGCGGGCAGGAGCAGGAGCAGCGGCAGGGCGCGTGCGGCACGGATCATGTCCCCCATGGTGCCGCACAGGCGTTCCCCCGGGCGGGCCGATCCCGTAACGTCTCGCCGATGAACGCCGTTCCGCCGCTGCTGGACCATCTCGTCCTCGCCACACCGGACTTGGCCGCGACGGTCGCCGGCTTCGCCCGGCGGACCGGGATCACCCCCGCGCCCGGCGGGGCGCACCCCGGGCTGGGCACGCGGAACCATCTGGTGGGCCTCGGCGGCCGGAGCTATCTGGAGATCATCGGCCCTGATCCGGAGCAGCCGGAGCCCACCGGACCGCGCCCCTTCGGCGTCGACCGGCTGACCGGGCCCGCCGTGCTCACGTGGGCGATCAGCCCGCCCGATCTGGACGCGGCGCTCGCCGCGGTCCGGGCGCGCGGCCACGACCCGGGGCCGGTACGGCCCATGAGCCGTCGCACGCCGGACGGCACCGTGCTGCGGTGGCGGCTGACCGGCGCCGGCCCCGGGGACGCCCCGGATCCCGTGCCGTTCCTCATCGACTGGGGCGACTCCCTCCATCCGGCCGCCTCGGGGCTGCCGGTCGCCCCGCTGCTTGCGGTGTCGGCCTCGGCGCCCGACCCGGAGGCGGTGCGTGACCGGCTGGCCGCACTGGGCACCTCGCTGCGGCTCACCGCGGGGCCGGCCGCGCTCTCCTTCACCGTGGACACCCCGAACGGCCCGGTCACCTTCGGCTGACCGCCCGGCGAACCGTTGTCCCCTGTGCGGGCTACGGAGGGAGCCCCTGTCCCCTCCACGGGCTACACGGAATCGCCCACCGCGCGGTGACGATCCGGGCCCGCCGAACCCCTAGCGTTCGAAGCGTCCCCGAGCCGCGGCACGGGTGGCCCGTTCGCCGGCCCATGTCCGCGCGCCACCGTCACGGTCGGGCGCCGCGTCGTCCGTGGGGACCGGACCGTTCATGCGACACCGAGGGAAAAGGGGGGCGGAACATGTCCGCATCGCTCAAGGCCCAGCTCGCTCTGGTGGCCGGGAAGCTGCTGCTGCGGGCCGAGGATCTGGCGGCCGCGCAGTGCGAGGCGACCGCCGGGATCGGCTCGTATCGCGTGGTCCCGACGCCGGAGGTCCGGCAGTCCGTGCACCGCGATGTCGTCCGCGTGGCCGCCGCCCTTCAGGGCGAGGAACACCCCGGCGACGAGGTGGCGCGGGACGAGCGGGAGACCGGACGGCGCCGGGCACTGCAGGGCGTTCCCGTCGCCGACGTCCTGGCCGCCTACCGCCACGGCATCGCCCTGCTGCGTGACGAGTTCCTCCGGATCGCCCGGGACCAGGGCGTCTCCACCGACGCCATGCTGCTCGGCGTCCAGCGGATCTGGCGGCTCGGCGACCACTACGGCGACGAGCTGCTCGCCGGTCACCGGGAAGCCGGGATGGACCTCACCCGTCGTGCGGAGCGGCAGCGGACGACCCTGCTCGCCCATGTGCTGGAGGGCACGATGACGACTGAGCAGATGGTCGCGGCGGGGGCCGGGTTCGGGCTCGCCGCAGACCGTCGGTTCTGGGTGCTGCGGGCCCGGTCGGCGAGCACCGACCCCTTAGCGCTCACCCGCATGCTGGAACGTGCGGCCGGTCCGCGGCACACGGTCCTGGCCGGCGCCTACGGCGGTGATGCCGCAGCCGTATTGTCCCGCCCCGTCACCGGCGAGCCGGCCGACGACGTCACGGCGGGGCTGGCCGGCCCGGCCGTCCTGTCGCAGTTGCACGACGGGTTCGCCGAGGCCACGCGGCTGCTCGAGGCGGCGACCCGGTTCGGCCACCGCGGGATCGTGGACCGCCGGCGCATGGCGCTGCGGCTGCCCGTGGTGAACGACCCGGAGCTGGGGAAGCACCTGCACGCCCGGTACATCGCGCCGGTGGAGGCGGAGAGCGCCATCGGCGACACCCTGCTCACCAGCGTCGAAGCCTATCTGTCCCGGCGACGGTCGATCCCCGAGGCCGCCGCCGCGCTGTCCATCCACGTCAACACGCTCCGCTACCGCTTGGACCGCTTCGCCGCGCTGACCCGGGCAGACCTCCAGAACACGGAGACGACGTTCGAAATCTGGTGGGCCCTGCAATACCGCAGCTTGTGCGCATCTCCGCTGTGAGACGGCGGACCGGACCGCATTGGGCGCGGAAAGCCTCATTGTTTTTGGCTGCTACTCGCCGTCAAAGACAATGAGGCCGTGTACCACGGACGGCTCAGAGGATGCGGATCGCCTCTATCTTCACCCCACCAGGGTAATTCGGCCAGAACATGGCGGTGTTCTTGCCGATCGCCTCGGAAGGCTGCCACCGCTGGTCCCCGAACCACTGGACACGGTTGTTCCCGGTCCAGATCTTGGTGACGTACATGCCCTGTGCGTACTGGTCCCAGAACCAGAAGTCGCCGGCGTTGGCGAAACACGCGTGCACCTGGTCGCCGGAAATGGCGTAGTGGAAATCGACGGCCACGAACTCGTTGTTGTTGCACGTCACGTTATCGATCGCATAGGCCGAGCCGCTGGTCGTCCCGACCGCCATACCGACGGCGGCCAGAGCGACCACTACGAGTTTCTTGAGCTTTCCAGCCAACTGGACCCTCCACAGTAGGAGTGCTGATGTGCCGAAACCGCATCTGGCGACGCGTGCCGGCCGGAAAAACGTAACAATCGCCCCGAGAAGCGGGCAACGTACGGCGGTACAACATCAGCGGAGGCCGAATTGGAGATCCCTATAAAGCGCGGCCGGCGCACCGTTCGACGGTGGTGCGGCGCAGACGGCCGCGGATCGCGCGGGACGAACCGGTCCGCGGCGCCGCCGCAGTTACGGACGCGGCGGGCCCTGGTCGAAGCCGCCGCCACCGCCCGGGTTCTCGCCGTTGGCCTTGTGGTGCGTCTGGGGCGGGTTCTTGGCGTGGGCGCGGAGCCGGGCCGAGACGTCCTCGGGCGGCAGGAAGCGGGACCAGCGCTCGGGGAACTCGGAGGGCATGTCGGGGTCGTCGGGGTCGATGTCGCGGGCCGCCGCCGCGCGGGCGACGTACTCGGCGACCTGCGCCTCCCGCATCCGCTCGTTGGCCTCGCGCGCGGCGGCCGTGGCGGCGGCCGGCCAGACCCGGTCGATGGCCGCGTTCACGGCCGCGCCCGCCAGCACGGCGAAGGCGGACACACCGATCCACAATAGGACGGCGACGGCGGCGGCCAGTGAGCCGTAGATCGTGGCGCCCTCGATGGTGTACGTGAGGTAGATGCGCAGCAGGAAGCTGCCCAGGACCCACATCGCGAGGGCGACCAGGGCACCGGGCACGTCCTCGATCCACGGGGAGCGGACCGGCACCGACACGTGGTACAGGGTCGTCAGGAAGACGATGGACAGGACGATCACGACCGGCCAGTACAGCACCTGGACGACCGTCTCCGACCAGGGCACGATCCGGACCACCGCGTCCGGTCCGGCCACCATCAGCGGCAGCGCCACCGAGCCGACCAGCAGCGCCACGATGAACAGCAGGAACGCCATGATCCGGGTCTTGACGATGCCCCGGACGCCGTCGAGGCCGTACATCACGGTGATGGTGTCGATGAAGACGTTCACCGCGCGCGAGCCCGACCACAGGGCGAACAGGAAGCCTATGGAGATGACGTCCGGCCGGCCGCCCTTCAGCACGTCGTCCAGGATCGGTTCGGCGATCTCCTTGACGCCCTTGTCGGACAGCACCGTGCGGGAGGCGTCCAGGAGGTTGGTCTCCAGGCTGTGGATGGTGTCGGCGCCGGTCCAGGCGTCGACGTAGCCGAGCAGTCCGATCAGGCTCAGCAGCAGCGGCGGCACGGACAGCAGCGTGAAGAACGCCGCCTCGGCCGCCAGGCCCAGGATGCGGTACTCCATGCAGGAGTTGACGGTGTCCTTGAGCAACAGCCAGGCGGTCCTGCGCTTGGAGACGTTCCGGTAGAGGGCTCTGGCCCGGTGGAGCCGGCCGGCCGGGCGCTCGGGGGTTTCACTTGCTGGCTGCACGAGCCAAAGGTATCCGCAGCACGGGACCGCCCTCACCTTCCGGGGCCCGCAACCGGTTCCTCCGGGGCCGCGGAGCCGGTCCCGGTGCGCGGCGGGGCCCGGCCGAGCCCCTCCGGAGGCCATCACCGCGGCCTTCCCGGGTAGGTTGCCCACCATGGCAGGCACCTCCACGCACACCGTGACCAACCAGCCTCCCCCGCTGGTCGGCTACGACGTCTTCACCGCCGACCGCGCCCTCGCCGAGGCCGTCGGCCGGTACACCGTCCCGGACGTCCGGGACGAGGTGCGCGCGGAGCTGTCCGCGCTCGGCCGGGCCGCCGGCTCGGCGCAGCTACGGCAGTGGGCGGTGCAGGCGGACGAGCAGCCGCCGCGGCTGCGCGGCCACGACCGGTACGGCCACCGCATCGACGAGGTGGAGTTCCACCCGGCCTGGCACCGGCTGCTCGGCAAGGGTGTCTCGGCCGGGCTGACCGGCGCCTGGACGCGGCCGGCCGGGCACGTGCGCCGGGCGGCCGGGTTCCTGGTGTGGACGCAGGTCGAGGCGGGCACCTGCGGTCCGCTGTCGACGACGCACGCGGCCGTGCCCGCGCTGCGCGCCGACCCGGAGCTGGCCGCCGAGTGGGAGCCACGGCTGGCGTCCACGGTCTACGACCCGGAGCTGCGGCCCGCCGGGCGGAAACCCGGCGCGCTGTTCGGGACGGGGGTGACGGAGAAGCAGGGCGGCAGCGACCCGAGCGCCGGCACGACCGAGGCGCGGCCGCTCGCCGAGGCCGGGACGTACCTGCTCACCGGGCACAAGTGGTTCTGTTCGGCGCCCATGTCCGACGGGTTCCTGGTGCTGGCGCGGGCGCCGGGCGGGCTCACCTGCTTCCTGGTCCCCCGGGTCCTGCCGGACGGCAGCCGCAACGTCTTCCTGATCCAGCGGCTGAAGGACAAGCTGGGCAACCGCGCGAACGCCACCGCCGAGGTCGAGTTCGACGGCACCTGGGCGCGCCGGGTCGGCGAGGAGGGGCGCGGTGCGCACGCGCTCGCCGGGATGTCGGCGGCGATCCGGCTGGACTGCGCGCTCGGCTCGGCGGGGCTGATGCGGCAGGCCGTGGCCCAGGCGGTGCACCACTGCGCGCACCGGGAGGCGTTCGGCGGGAAGCTGATCGACAAGCCGCTGATGCGCAACGTCCTCGCCGATCTCGCGCTGGAGTCGGAGGCGGCGACGGCGCTCGCGCTGCGGCTGGCCGCGGCCTGCGACGACGGCGGCGAACAGGAGCGCGCGTTCCTGCGGCTCGCGGTGCCGGCCGCCAAGTTCTGGATCACCAAGCGGTGTGCGCCCGTGGTCGTGGAGGCCGCCGAGTGCCTGGGCGGCAACGGGTACGTCGAGGAGTCCGGGCTGCCCCGGCTGGTGCGGGAGTCGCCGCTGAACTCCCTGGGGGAGGGTGCCGGGAACGTGCAGGCGCTGGACGTGCTCGGGGCGCTGCGCCGGGAGCCGGGCGCGCTGGACGCCTGTCTGACCGAGATCGGCCGGGCGCACGGCGCCGATCACCGTCTGGACCGGGCGGTGAAGGACCTGTTCACCGAACTCGCCGACCTGGAGGGCGTCGAGGGCCGGGCCCGGCGGCTGGCGGAGCGGCTGGCGCTGGTGCTCCAGGGATCGCTCCTGGTACGGCACGCGCCGGCGGAGGTGGCCGACGCGTTCTGCGCCTCCCGCCTCGGCGGCGACCACGGCGCGTCCTTCGGCACCCTGCCGACGGGCCTGGATCTTGAAGCGGTGGTACGACGGGCACGGCCGACGGAGTTCGACTGAGGGATACGCCTGACGGCGTCCGGTTGCCGGGACTGTCCTGACAGCGTTCGGCTGAGGAGGTTCGTGCAGGGCGCGGCCGGCTGCACTCGCCCGGGGGCGCCGCCGCCCGGGCCCGCGTGGGTGAAGCTGCCCTACGAGAGGCGGCGAACTCCGCGATCCGCGCGCCGGGCCGGGCATACCGGACGCCCCGCGCTCAGCCGTCCCCGGCGCCGCCGGTCCCGCCGGCGGCAGGGGGTGGTGCCGCGCCGACACGGCACCACCCCCACCGCCTGGGCCCGTTGAGCCCCGCGGACGCGCAACGCGTCGGGTCAAGTCTCGGCCGACTCGCCGCGCTTCACCAGGGTTGCAAGGGGTTGCAACTTATGCGGGCACGTGTGCGGAGTCTGTGCTTCCGCCGGGCCCGGACCGGCAGTATGAGTGCACAGTCGGACCGGAAACCGCCGCCCGGACGGCTTTACACGTGTGTTCGACACCCATTTCCGGGAGGACAGCAGTGGGGAACCCGCCGATGGATGTGGCGCGTCTGGCCGCCCTGGACGCGGCACAGGCGGCGCGGCTGCTGAGCGAGGTGCGCGAGGCCGCGCTCGCCGGACGGCGTGCGCGGATCGCGCCCCGGCCGGTGATCGAGCAGTCCTGGGGACGGGTGCTGCGCAGTGGCGTCGACCCGGAACGCGACCGCCGGTCCGGACTGCTGTCCTGTGACGAGGTGCGGCGCCGGCGGGAGGAGTCTCCGCTGCGGCACGTCCTGCCGGTGCTCCGGGAAGGTCTCCTGCCGGTCGCGGACGCCGTGCAGCACATCATGGTCGTGGCGGACGCCGACGGGCGGGTGCTGTGGCGGGAGGGCGCCTCCGCGGTGCTGCGCCGGGCCGACGGACTCGGGTTCGAACCGGGCGCGGACTGGCGGGAGGACGTCGTGGGCACCAACGGGGTGGGCACCCCGGCGGTGGTCCGGCGGCCCGTGCAGGTCTTCGCCGGGGAGCACTTCGTCCGCTCGCAGACGTCCTGGACCTGTACCGGCGCGCCGATCACCGACCCCCGGGACGGCCGGCTGCTCGGCGTGGTGGACGTCAGCGGTCCGCTGGAGACGATGCACCCGGCCACGCTGGCCTGGGTGGACTCGGTGGCCAAGCTGGCCGAGGCCCGGCTGCGGGACCTGCACCTGGCCTCGCTGGAGCGGCTGCGGGCAGTGGCGGCACCGGTGCTGGCCCGGCTGGCCGGGCGGGCCGTGGTGGTGGACCGGGACGGCTGGACGGCGGCGGTGACCGGGATGCCGTACGTGCGGCGCGTGACGCTGCCCAAGTCGCTGGCACCGGGCCACCTGCGGCTGGCCCCGCTCGGCTCGTGCGCGGTGGAGCCGCTGGCCGGGGGCTGGCTGCTGCGGGCGCAGGAGCGGCCGCTCGCCCGGGCCGCGCGCCGCGTCGTGCTGGACCTGGCCCGGCCGGACCGCGCCGCGGTGGCGGTCACGGACGCGACGGGTCACTGGTCGCGGGAGCTGAGTCCGCGCCACGCCGAACTGCTGTTCCTGCTCGCGGAGCACCGCGCCGGGTACGGGGCGGCAGGGCTGGCCGAGGATCTGTTCGGTGATTCATCCCGGACGGTGACCGTCCGCGCGGAGATGTCGAGAATACGGCGGTACCTCGGGGAACTCCTCCAGCATCGGCCGTATCGTTTCTGCGACGATGTGGAAGTGGAAGTTTCTCTTCCGGATGACCCATGTGCCCTGCTCCCCCAGTCGACGGCACCGACGGTGACGCAGAAACGGAATGCCGTCCACGAGGCACGGATCGCCGCGCTGGAGACCGTGGACGCGCCGCTCCCCGGATGAGCGCCCGGACCTCCGGTCCCGTCGGTGTCCGTACCGATTCCTCTCCGACCGCGCCATCCCGCCCCTGTCCGGCCCGTTCCTGCCGTAGCATCCCGTACGGGCCTCCCCACCTGCTCCTCGCGTCAACGTACGGACCATGAGGCGCAGTTGGCCCGCCGTCTGGAGGAGAGATGAAGCAACGCGGCAGACACCGCCGGCGCAGACGGAGCGCGGCCCTGCGGGCCGTCCTGGCCGGGACCGCGCTGGCACTCACCGCCGCCGCCACCCTGATCAGCGCCTCCCAGGCCCAGGTCACCGAGGACTCCGGCGCGCTCAAGCCACTGACCTCCCCGGCCGACACCGCGCGGTTCCGGCTCCAGGAGCACATGGTGCCCGCCCGCGATCTGGACCGGCTCGCCGCCGGGATGGGCCGCCCGGTCGGCGTGGACGCCGTCCTCGCCAGCGCCGACCGCACCCTGCGCACGGCGGACGACTGCTCCGCCGACGACCGCGCGTCCCTGCCCCTCTCCCCGGCCGCCGCCCGCGCCTACTGCTGGGACCCGGCCGACACCGCCGGCGGCTGGCGGCCGGCCTCGGTGACCGTCTCCGACGACGACGGCGCCCGGGGCGCCCACCGGGTCGTGCTGGCCGGCTGGACCCACGGCACGGGCACCGGCCGGCCCGGCGAGCGGGGCCTCGCCCGGGTGGCCTTCGTCGACGCGCACGATCCCGCGCACCTCGCCTACCGCTCGGCGCTGCTGGTGGTGCCGGTGGCCGGCGGCCGGGACTACCGGGGCCTGGTCTCCGATGTCTCCGGCATGGTCCGGTACCGGGACAAGCTGCTGGTGACCACCACGGCCGGCGCGGCCGACGCGCTCTACGTCTACGATCTGCGCCGCATCCAGCGCACCACGGTGGACGCGCCCGCGATCGGCCGGGTGCCCGGCGGCTGGTCCGCCGACGGCCACCGCTTCGTGCTGCCCGCGGTCGGCTCCTACCGTTTCACCGCCGGGCACTGCGCCCCGGCCGGGCCGCCCTGCCCCGGCGCGCTGGCCCTGGACCGCGGCACGGCACCCGGCAGCCTGGTGGCCGCGGAGCGGACCGAACCGGGCAGCGACCGGGCCGCACGGCTGTGGCGGTACGCGCTGACCGCCGGTCCGGCGCGGCCCGGACCGCTCGCCACGGACGCCCGGGGACGGGCGGACGCGGTGGAGGCGTACCGGACCCGGGCGTCCGGCATCCGGGGCGTGCTGTCGTACCGGAAGGCCGGGGCGGACCGGCCGTCCTGGTATGTGGGACGGCTGCCCGATGCGCAGGACGGACACGGCGGGCTGTGGCGGCAGGACACCGGGCGGGGCCGGGCGGCGCACTGTGGCGCCGACGCCTCGGACCACTGCTGGGCCCGGGGCGCGGGCTCGCTCTCCTACTCCCCGGAGACGGGCGAGGTGTGGTCCCTGTCGGACAGCATGCTGTTCACCGTTCCCCTGCCGGCCCTCGACCGTGCCGTGGACTGACCGACCGGCACTGCCGTCCCTCCGCCTACCCCGAGGAGCCCACTCCCCCGAACCGACCCATCGGGCCCGGGGGCGGACCCGGCGCCCCACTGCCGTCCCCCGCCCCCCAGCCTCCGCCCCCGATCGACAGAGCGGGCGGAGGGATGATTGCCTGGCGCGCATGAGCAGCGTCCCTGTCACCACCTGGTCCCTGGAGCAGACCTCCCCGGCCGATCTCCTGCCCGCCGCCGCCCCCGACGGCGATGTCCGGATCGTCCGCGCCGAGGTGCCCTCGCCCGAGTTCAGCCGGTTCCTGTACACCGCGGTCGGCGGTGACATCCACTGGACCGACCGGCTCGACTGGAGCCACGCCCGCTGGCGGGAGTTCCTCCAACGGCCCGGCGTGGAGACCTGGGTGGCCTACGACCGGGGCACCCCGGCCGGTTACATCGAGCTGGACCCGCAGGACGACGGCGCGGTGGAGATCGCCTACTTTGGACTGGTCCACGCCTTCCGCGGCCGGCGCATCGGTGGCCACCTGCTGGCGTACGGCACGGCCCGCGCCTGGGACCTGGCCGAGCGGTGGCCGGGGCGGACGCCGACCAAGCGGGTGTGGGTGCACACGTGCAGCAAGGACGGCGAGCACGCGATGGACAACTACCTGCGGCGGGGCTTCAAGCTGTTCGACACCAAGGTGGCACCGGAACCGGACCTGCCCACTCCCGGGCCGTGGCCCGGGGCATACCCCGCCTGACCTGCCAGGACAAGGAGCCGGACGGCGCATGTGAGCGACGACACCCTTGTCTCACATTCCGGGACAAGGATGTCCGGATGATGGATAAAGCTGGACTGTGTCCAGAGCCCCGTGACACGCTTCCGTCATGTCCGGAACTGGAATTGCCTTGGTGAGTCGGCTCCACGTCGACCTCGGCCGCATGTCCAGCGCCATCTGTCCGGCGAGCTGACGCCCAGCACGCCGCGAACACCGCACCCCCCTCTCCTTGCGCAACGACGCGCACGCCTGCCCGCGTGCGCGCGTCGACGCAGGTCAGCTGATTCCCACGGTCCCGGAGGACGTAGAACCATGGCCGCCACCCCACAACACCCCGACGCCTCCGCGCCCCGCCGGAAGGTGAGCCGGCACCGCGGCGAGGGCCAGTGGGCGGCCGGCCATTTCACCCCTCTCAACGGCAACGAGCAGTTCAAGAAGGACGACGACGGTCTCAATGTGCGGACACGCATTGAGACGATCTACTCCCAGCGCGGCTTCGACTCCATCGATCCGAACGACCTGCGCGGCCGGATGCGCTGGTGGGGGCTCTACACCCAGCGCAAGCCCGGGATCGACGGCGGCAAGACCGCGATCCTGGAGCCGGAGGAGCTGGACGACCGCTACTTCATGCTGCGGGTCCGCATCGACGGCGGGGCGCTGACCACCCGGCAGCTACGGGTCATCGGCGAGATCTCGCAGGAGTTCGCGCGAGGCACGGCCGACATCACCGACCGGCAGAACGTCCAGTACCACTGGATCCGGATCGAGGACGTGCCCGAGATCTGGCAGCGCCTGGAGGCCGTGGGCCTGTCCACCGTGACCGCCTGCGGCGACACCCCGCGCGTGATGATCGCCTCCCCGGTCGCGGGCATAGCCGAGGACGAGATCATCGACGCCACGCCGGCGCTGGAGGAGATGAAGCGCCGCGTCCTGAACAACAAGGCGTACTCCAACCTCCCGCGGAAGTTCAAGACGGCCATCTCGGGCTCGCCGCTGCTGGACGTGGTGCACGAGATCAACGACGTCGCGTTCGTCGGCGTACGCCACCCCGAGCACGGCCCGGGCTTCGACGTGTGGGTCGGCGGCGGCCTGTCCACCAACCCCAAGCTGGGCGTGCGGCTCGGCGCCTGGGTGCCGATCGACGAGGTCCCGGACGTCTACGAGGGCGTCATCTCCATCTTCCGTGACTACGGCTACCGCCGGCTGCGCAACCGCGCCCGGCTGAAGTTCCTCGTCGCGGACTGGGGCGCGGAGAAGTTCCGCCGGGTGCTGGAGGACGAGTACCTGGGGCGCGCGCTGACCGACGGGCCCGCGCCCGAGCAGCCGGTGCAGCAGTGGCGCGACCACATCGGCGTGCACCGCCAGCGGGACGGCCGGTACTACGTCGGCTTCGCGCCGCGGGTCGGCCGGGTCGACGGCGCCACGCTCACGAAGGTCGCCGACCTCGCCGAGGCACACGGCTCGGGCCGGGTGCGCACCACCGTCGAGCAGAAGATGATCATCCTCGACGTCGCGCAGGACAAGGTGGAGTCGCTGGTCGAGGGCCTGGAGGCGCTGGACCTGACGGCCCGGCCGTCCTCCTTCCGGCGCGGCACCATGGCCTGCACCGGCATCGAGTTCTGCAAGCTGGCCATCGTGGAGACCAAGCAGCGCGGCTCCCAGCTGATCGACGAGCTGGAGCGCCGCCTGCCGGACTTCGACGAGCCGATCACCATCAACCTCAACGGCTGCCCGAACGCCTGCGCGCGCATCCAGGTCGCGGACATCGGTCTCAAGGGCCAGCTCGTCCTGAACGACGCGGGCGAGCAGGTGGAGGGCTACCAGGTGCACCTGGGCGGCGCCCTCGGCCTGGAGCCGGGCTTCGGCCGCAAGGTGCGCGGCCTGAAGGTGACGTCGGACGAACTGCCCGACTACATCGAGCGGGTGCTGAAGCGCTTCCAGGCCGAGCGCACGGCCGGCGAGCGGTTCGCCGCCTGGGCCGAGCGTGCTTCCGAGGAGGCGCTGTCGTGAGCGAACGGGCCACGCCGTTCTACTGCCCCTACTGCGGCGACGAGGACCTGCGTCCGCACGAGGAGGGACATGGGGCCTGGGAATGCGGGGCGTGCAACCGCGCATTCCAGCTGAAGTTCCTCGGGCTGCTCGCCCGGGGACTCCAGCGAGCCGACCACGGAGGGGATGAGCGGATATGACGACTGCTCAGCGAGAGCGTACGGACGAGGAGTTGAAGGCGCTCGCCGAGCGGGCGGGCCGTGAGCTGGAGGACGCCTCCGCACTGGAGATCCTCCGGTGGGCGGCGGACACCTTCGGGGAGAGGTTCTGCGTCACCTCCTCCATGGAGGACGCCGTGGTCGCCCACCTCGCCTCGCGCGTGCGCAAGGGCGTGGACGTCGTCTTCCTGGACACCGGCTACCACTTCCCGGAGACCATCGGCACCCGGGACGCCGTCGAGGCCGTGATGGACGTCAACGTCATCACCCTCACCCCGCGGCAGACGGTCGCCGAGCAGGACGCGCAGTACGGCCCCGCGCTGCACGACCGCGACCCCGATCTGTGCTGCAGGCTGCGCAAGGTGCGGCCGCTGGACGAGGGGCTGGAGAACTACCAGGCGTGGGCGACGGGCCTGCGCCGGGACGAGTCCCCGACCCGGGCGAACACCCCGGTCGTCGGCTGGGACGAGAACCGGCGGAAGGTCAAGATCTCGCCGATCGCCCGCTGGACCCAGGACGACGTGGACGCGTACATCACCGAACACGGCATCCTCACCAACCCGTTGCTGATGGACGGCTACGCCTCCGTCGGCTGCGCCCCGTGCACCCGCAGGGTCCTGGAGGGCGAGGACGCGCGGGCCGGCCGCTGGGCCGGACGCGCCAAGACCGAGTGCGGACTGCACGGATGACGAACGACTCGATTCAGGAGAACCACGTGACGACCGGAGCCACCGTCTGGCTCACGGGTCTGCCGAGCGCGGGCAAGACCACCATCGCGTACGAGCTGGCGGGCCGGCTGCGCGCCGCGGGCCGCCGCGTCGAGGTGCTCGACGGGGACGAGATCCGCGAGTTCATCTCGGCGGGCCTCGGCTTCACCCGCGAGGACCGGCACACCAACGTGCAGCGCATCGGTTTCGTCGCCGAGCTGCTGGCCCGCAACGGCGTCACGGCGCTGGTGCCGGTGATCGCGCCGTACGCGGACAGCCGGGAGGCGGTGCGCAAGCGGCACACGGAGAACGGGACGCCGTACCTGGAGATCCACGTGGCCACCCCGGTCGACGTGTGCAGCGTGCGGGACGTGAAGGGCCTGTACGCCAAGCAGGCCGCGGGCGAGCTGACCGGGCTCACCGGCGTCGACGACCCGTACGAGGAGCCCGAGACGCCTGATCTGCGGATCGAGTCGCAGCACCAGACGGTCCAGGAGTCCGCGGCGTCGGTGTACGCCCTGCTGAGCGAGAGGGGACTGGCATGACCGCGGCCGCCAAGCCGGAGGACGGCACGGAGAGCCCGTACGCCCTGTCGCACCTGGACGCCCTGGAGTCGGAGGGGGTGCACATCTTCCGTGAGGTGGCGGGCGAGTTCGAGAACCCGGTGATCCTGTTCTCCGGCGGCAAGGACTCCATCGTCATGCTGTACCTGGCGCTGAAGGCGTTCACGCCCGCGCCGGTGCCGTTCACCCTGCTGCATGTGGACACAGGACACAACTTCCCGGAAGTCCTCGAGTACCGGGACCGTGTGGTGGCCGCACATGGGCTGCGCCTCCATGTGGCCTCCGTCCAGGACTACATCGACCGCGGTGTGCTCAAGGAACGTCCCGACGGCACCCGCAACCCGCTCCAGACCCTCCCGCTCACCGAGAAGATCCAGAGCGAGAAGTTCGACGCCGTCTTCGGCGGCGGCCGGCGCGACGAGGAGAAGGCCCGCGCCAAGGAACGCGTCTTCTCCCTGCGCGACGAGTTCTCCCAGTGGGACCCGCGCCGTCAGCGCCCCGAGCTGTGGAACCTGTACAACGGCCGGCACGCCCCCGGTGAGCACGTCCGCGTCTTCCCGCTGTCCAACTGGACCGAGCTGGACGTCTGGCAGTACATCGCCCGCGAGGGCATCGAGCTGCCGGAGATCTACTTCGCGCACGAGCGCGAGGTGTTCCAGCGCGGCGGCATGTGGCTGACCGCCGGCGGCTGGGGCGGGCCGAAGGACGGCGAGACGGTGGAGAAGCGGCGGGTGCGCTACCGCACGGTCGGCGACATGTCCTGCACCGGCGCCGTCGACTCCGCCGCCGACACGATCGAGAAGGTCATCACCGAGATCGCCGCGTCCCGGCTGACCGAGCGGGGCGCGACCCGCGCCGACGACAAGCTGTCCGAGGCCGCGATGGAAGACCGCAAGCGCGAGGGGTACTTCTAAGCATGAGCACGACCACGACCGAGGCGCTCTCGGCCACCACGCTGCTGCGGTTCGCCACCGCCGGCTCCGTCGACGACGGCAAGTCCACGCTCGTCGGACGGCTGCTGCACGACTCCAAGTCGGTCCTCACCGACCAGCTGGAGGCCGTGGAGCGGGTCTCCGCGAGCCGCGGCCAGGACGCCCCGGACCTCGCCCTCCTCACCGACGGCCTGCGCGCCGAGCGGGAGCAGGGCATCACCATCGACGTCGCCTACCGCTACTTCGCCACCCCGCGCCGCCGGTTCATCCTCGCCGACACGCCCGGCCATGTGCAGTACACCCGCAACATGGTGACCGGCGCGTCCACCGCCGAACTGACGGTCGTCCTGGTCGACGCCCGCAACGGCGTGGTCGAGCAGACCCGCCGGCACGCCGCCATCGCCGCCCTGCTGCGCGTCCCGCACGTCGTCCTCGCCGTGAACAAGATGGACCTCGTCGGGTACGAGGAGCGGGTCTTCGCCGCAATCGCCGAGGAGTTCACGGCGTACGCGACCGAGCTGGGCGTCCCGGAGGTCACCGCGATCCCGATCTCGGCGCTGGCCGGCGACAACGTGGTGGAGCCGTCCGCGAACATGGACTGGTACGGCGGCCCGACGGTGCTGGAGCACCTGGAGACCGTGCCGGTCAGCCACGACCTGGCGCACTGCCACGCGCGGCTGCCCGTGCAGTACGTGATCCGGCCGCAGACCGCCGAGCACCCCGACTACCGGGGCTACGCGGGCCAGATCGCGGCCGGCACCTTCCGGGTCGGCGAGGAGGTCACCGTCCTGCCGTCCGGGCGGACCACCCGGATCACCGGCATCGACCTGCTGGGCAAGCCGGTCGGCGTCGCCTGGACGACCCAGTCGGTGACGGTCCTGCTGGCGGACGACCTCGACGTCTCGCGCGGCGACCTGATCGTGCCGACGAAGGACGCCCCGGCGACCACGCAGGACGTGGAGGCGACCGTCTGCCATGTCGCCGACGCCCCGCTCACCATCGGCCACCGGGTGCTGCTCAAGCACGGCACCCGCACGGTCAAGGCGATCGTGAAGGACATCCCGTCCCGGCTCACGCTCGACGACCTGTCCCTGCACCCGCACCCGGGACAGCTCGTCGCCAACGACATCGGCCGGGTGAAGATCCGTACCGCCGAGCCGCTGCCGGTGGACTCCTACGCCGACTCGCGGCGCACGGGCTCGTTCATCCTGATCGACCCGGCCGACGGCACCACGCTCACCGCCGGCATGGTCGGCGAGTCGTTCGCCTCGCCCGCGCCGGTCCTGGATGCGGCCGACGACGACGCCTGGGACTTCTGACATGAGGACGACCGACGTCTATTCGACGTTCGCGAAGGAGGGCGGCCGCGTCGGCAGCGGAGCCCTCGGGAGCGGGCAGGGCGGCGTGGCACGATGTGCGCGCTGACGTACGCGCACCGCTTGCGCGCCCCGTCCCCCCACCCGACGTCCCGGTTGCGACGAAGACCTCAGCCGAATTCCCGGCCACGACCTGAGAGACCGTGACCGCCGGGCCAACGAGAGGAAACCCTCCCGTGCCTGCCAACAGCTCATCGCTCCTGCGCCGCGGCATAGCAGCGATCGCCGCTCTCCCCCTGCTCACCCTGGCCGCCTGCGGCTACGGCTCCGAGTCCAAGGACGACGGTACGACCAAGGTCGCCGCCGGGGCCGAGAAGACCGACGGACTCGACTCCGTCAAGATCGGCTACTTCGGCAACCTGACCCACGCCACCGCGCTGGTGGGCGTGCAGAAGGGCTTCTTCCAGAAGGAGCTGGGCGCCACCGCGGTGAAGCCCGCCATCTTCAACGCCGGGCCGTCCGAGATCGAGGCCCTCAACTCCGGTTCCATCGACATCGGCTGGATCGGCCCGTCGCCCGCCATCAACGGCTACACCAAGTCGAACGGCAAGAGCCTGAAGATCATCGGGGGTTCGGCCTCCGGCGGGGTGAAGCTGGTCGTCAACCCGGCGAAGATCAAGTCCCTGAAGGACGTCAAGGGCAAGAAGATCGCCACGCCCCAGCTCGGCAACACCCAGGACGTGGCGTTCCTCAACTGGGCCGCCGACCAGGGCTGGAAGGTCGACGCGCAGAGCGGCAAGGGCGACGTCACCGTCGTCCGCACGGACAACAAGATCACCCCGGACGCCTACAAGTCCGGTTCCGTCGACGGCGCCTGGGTGCCGGAGCCGACCGCGTCGAAGCTGGTCGCCGAGGGCGCCAAGGTGCTCCTGGACGAGTCGACGCTGTGGCCGGACAAGAAGTTCGTGATCACGAACATCATCGTGCGGCAGGAGTTCCTCAAGGACCACCCGAAGGCGGTCGAGGCCGTGCTGAAGGCGGCGGTCGAGACCAACCAGTGGATCAACGCCCACCCGGACGAGGCGAAGGCGGCGGCGAACAAGCGGCTGGAGGCCGCCTCCGGCAAGGCGCTCCCGGCGAAGGTCCTGGACCCGGCCTGGAAGTCCATCCAGTTCACCGACGACCCGCTGGCCGCCACCCTGGACGCCGAGGCCGCGCACGCGGTCAAGGCCGGCCTGCTGGACAAGCCGAACCTGAAGGGGATCTACGACCTGTCGATCCTCAACAAGGTCCTCAAGGCCGCCGGCCGGCCCACGGTCGACGCCGCCGGTCTCGGCACCAGCTGACGCCTGTCCCGACGCGTCCCCAGGAGGTGACGACCATGGCCACGACCCTCGCCAAGGCCGACGAGACCGTCGAGTTCGCGGCACGCCTTGAGCACGTCTCGAAGTCCTTCGCGGCACCGGGCGGGCAGCAGCTCGTCCTGGACGACATCAGCATCGATGTCGCACCGGGTGAGTTCGTCACCCTCCTGGGCGCCTCGGGCTGCGGCAAGTCCACGCTGCTGAACCTGGTGGCCGGCCTGGACCGGCCGAGCGCCGGCTCCATCACCACGGACGGCCGGCCGGCCCTGATGTTCCAGGAACACGCCCTCTTCCCGTGGCTGACCGCGGGCAAGAACATCGAACTCGCCCTGAAACTGCGGGGCGTGCCCAAGGCCGAGCGGCGCGGCCGGGCCGAGGAGCTGCTCGAACTGGTGCGGCTCAAGGGCGCGTACGGCAAGCGGGTGCACGAACTGTCCGGCGGGATGCGCCAGCGCGTGGCGATGGCCCGCGCGCTGGCGCAGGAGAGCAGTCTGCTGCTGATGGACGAGCCGTTCGCCGCGCTCGACGCCATCACCCGGGACGTGCTGCACGACGAACTGACCCGGATCTGGGCGGAGACGGGGCTGTCCGTCCTGTTCGTCACGCACAACGTGCGCGAGGCGGTGCGGCTCGCGCAGCGCGTGATCCTGCTGTCCTCCCGTCCGGGCCGGATCGCGCGCGAGTGGCGCGTCGGCATCCCGCAGCCGCGCCGCATCGAGGACGCGCCCGTGGCCGAACTGTCCCTTGAGATCACCGAAGTACTGCGAGGGGAGATCCGCCGCCATGGCCAGCACTGAGGCGACACCGGTCCAGGACGCCGGGAGCGTCGAGGCGGGCCTGGACGCGCTGGAGACCGCGGCCACCGGCCGGCCGACCCTGCGCCACACCCTCGTCAACAAGATCCTGCCGCCGGTCATCGCGATAGCGGTGGTCCTCGTCGCCTGGTACCTGCTGTACCCGGTCGTCGACGACCCGACGAAGCTGCCCTCGCCGGGCGCGGTCGGCAGCACCTTCCAGGAGGCCTGGCTCAAGGGCGACCTGCTCGGCTACATCTGGACCAGTGTCTCCCGCGGTCTGCTGGGCTTCGCCTTCGCGCTGGTCATCGGCACGCCGCTGGGTCTGCTGGTGTCGCGGGCGTCGTTCGTGCGCGCGGCGATCGGCCCGATCCTGTCCGGGCTCCAGTCCCTGCCGTCGGTGGCGTGGGTGCCGCCGGCGGTGATCTGGCTGGGACTGAACAACTCCATGATGTACGCGGTGATCCTGCTCGGCGCGGTGCCGTCCATCGCCAACGGTCTGGTGTCCGGTGTCGACCAGGTGCCGCCGCTGTTCCTGCGCGCGGGCCGGACGCTGGGCGCGACGGGCGCGAAGGGCATCTGGCACATCACGCTGCCGGCCGCCCTGCCCGGCTATGTGGCGGGTCTGAAGCAGGGCTGGGCCTTCTCCTGGCGTTCGCTGATGGCCGCCGAGATCATCGCCCAGTTCCCCGACCTGGGCGTGGGGCTGGGCCAGTTGCTGGAGAACGGCCGCACCGCCAGCGACATGGCCATGGTGTTCGAGGCGATCCTGCTCATCCTGTTCGTCGGCATCGCGATCGACCTGCTGATCTTCAGTCCGCTGGAGCGGTGGGTGCTGCGCAGCCGCGGCCTGCTGGTGAAGAGCTGAGCGACCGTGCGTACCGGGCCCGTTCTCCTCGTCATCGCCCACGGCAGCCGTGATCCGCGGCACGCCGCGACCGTGCACGCCCTCGTGGAGCGGGTCCGGTCGCTGCGGCCCGGCCTGCGCGTGGAGACGGGTTTCCTGGACTTCAACGTCCCGTCGGTGCACGGGGTGCTGGAGTCGCTGGCGGCGGAGGGCGTGCGGGACGTGGTCGCCCTGCCGCTGCTGCTGACCCGCGCGTTCCATGCCAAGGCCGACATCCCGGCCGTGCTGCGGGAGGCGCCGGCGCGGCTGCGGATCCGGCAGGCCGAGGTGCTCGGCCCGTCCCCGCTGCTGCTGTCCGCGCTGGAACGGCGGCTGTACGAGGCGGGGCTGACACCCGCCGACAAGTCCTCGACCGGGGTCGTGCTGGCCTCGGCGGGGTCCTCCGACCCGGAGGCGATCGCAGTGATCGCCGATATCGCGCGGGAGTGGTGGCACACCGGTTGGTGCGCCGTGCGGCCTGCGTTCGCCTCCGCTTCCCTTCCCCGCACCGAGGACGCGGTGCGGGAGCTGCGGCGGCTCGGCTGCGAGCGGGTCGCCGTGGCGCCGTACGTCCTGGCTCCCGGCTTCCTGCCGGACCGCATCGCGCGCGGCGCGGCCGGGGCGGACGTGCTGGCCGACGTCCTGGGCGCGGCGCCGGAGGTCGCCCGGCTGCTGCTGGAGCGGTACGACGCGGCCCGGCGGCCGGCCCTGGCGGTGCTCGGCGCCTGACCGCCGGACCGGCGGGACCTCTGGCGTTTCCCTAGGGGTGGGTGCTCGTGTCCTGTCCTCGCTTGCGGGCCGCCCTGGTGTGACAGTGGCGCCGAGAGGGCTGAAAATCGTCACCCGTCCGGGTGAGTGATGTCCGTTGACCGGCCTGTCGTCCGTGGTGCGGACGAGGGTGTCCGGCCGGTCGCCGGGGGGTACGGCCGGTGCGCGCGGTTTCGGCCGGGCCGGGGCGCATGGTGGCGCCCGGGTGCCGGTGCGCGGGGTGTCGCGGTGGTGTCGGTGTCGGCCTGCCCGCCACGCTCGTGCGCTCCCCTTCGGCCGTCCGTGCGCTGCACCCTGGGAACAGCGCGAGGGCTCGGCGCGTGGTGCGGTGAGCCGGACCAGCGCGGGGCGGGTGTGTGGTCAAGGCGGCCGCGGTCCGGCGTTCCCCTGTGACGTCGGACCGCGGCGACGTCTGGTTCTGCGTCCGCCGGGGCCGCCGTGTCACAGCCGGGGGCGCCGACCGGGCGCCGAGGGTCGCTTTTCAGCCAACTCGCGCAGCAGGCGCAGGCGTTCGCTCCGTCACGGCCGCGCGCGGGCACGCGGACGCGGCCGTCGTTCCCCGGAGGGGCCGGCGCGAGGGCCGCGCGCCCGCGTCGGGACGGGCCGCACGCGGCTTCCGCCGATGAGCGCGGGCCGGATCGGTCTCGGCACGCACCCGCGACTCGCCCCACGAGTGCCGCCGTCACAGGGCCGGTCTCCGCTGGTCGGAACGGGCGGGGGCGGCGGGCACACCGGCAAGGCGCCGCCGCCGGCCGTGCCCGGGGCCCGCCGTCCGCCGCGCCCGCGAGGGGGCCATCCGCCGCGCCCGCGGGCGCCGTCCGCCGGCGCGCGCTACGGCCGTCCGCGGACCGGCAGTTCGGCCTCGATGAGGTCGGCCGCCCGCCGGGTGCCGCCCTCCTGGGCCATCTCCGCCTGGATCTCTTTGAGCCGGTGCGCGACCCGGGCGTCGTCCACCAGGGCGAGGGCGGCCGCGCGGAGCCGGTCGGCGGTGGCCTCCTCGGTGGACAGCTTCCGGGCCACCCCGAGGCCCTGGAGCACGTCGGCGTTGCCGAACTGGTCGGCGGCCTGCGGTACGGCGATCATCGGTGTCGCGGTGGCCAGCCCCTCCTGGCTGCCGCCGGCGCCCGCGTGGGTGACGAACAGGTCGGCCTGGCGCAGGATCGCCAGTTGCGGCACCCAGTCACGCACCTCCACGCTGTCCGGCACCTCGCCCAGCTCGGCCCGGGTGACGTGCCGGCCCACCTGGAGGACGACGTGCCAGCCGGGCAGGTCGCCGAAGGCGCGCACGCACTCCCGGTAGAAGCCGGGCTGCTTGGTGAAGGCCGAGCCCAGCGACACCAGCACGACCTTGTCCGCGCCGGCGGGCCGCTGCCAGTCGCCCTGGTCGGCGCGGTCGCCCTGGCAGGCGCCGACGAAGGTGTACACGCGTTCGTCCACCCGGTCGGCGTGCGGCTGGAGCGCCTTGGGGATGAGCACCAGGGAGCGTGCCGGGCGGCCGGTGAACGGGTCCGGGTGCTGAGTGATGCCGTTCTCCGTCAGCCACGCCTGGAACCGGGCGTAGTACGCCTGTCCGCGCTCGGTCTGCCGCGGCTCCCGCCACATCGGCTCGGCGACCTCCTCCTCGTAGCCCTCCCAGGCGACGAGGTTCGGGGAGAGGGAGACCGCCGGGACGCCCCAGCGGTGGGCGAGGACGCGGGCCGGATAGGAGGCGATGTCGTGCAGGACGAGGTCGGGTGTGTCGCCGGCGTAGGCCGCGACGAGCTGGGGCAGCGCCTGGATCGCGTCGTCCAGGAACGGTTCGACGTTGTCCAGCAGGGTGGTGCCCCATGCGGAGGGGTCGGCGTCGGGGCCGGGCAGGGTGGAGGTGTAGGGCACGGGGCGGGCACCGGTGGCGGCCACCTTGTCGGCGAAGGCCGGCGGGATGGCGTAGGTGACCCGGTGACCCCGGGCGACGAGTTCCCGGATCACCTCCAGGCTCGGGTTCACGTGGCCGTGGGCGGCGATGGAGAACATGGCGATGTGGGCGGGTGCGGTTTCCGGGGTCATGGCGTCGACAGTATGCGAGACGATACGTCTCGTCTAATTCTTTTCCGTGGCCGCGGTACGTCCGGAGCGGGAGGCTCCTTCAAGGTCCGGGCGCGCCGGTGGGCCGCCCCGGTCTGCGGGTTCGTGGCCGTGAAGGCCCGCTCTCCCGTCGGGGGACCACGCGCGGTGGGCGGCCGGTGCGGATGCGAGACTGGCCGGGCGCCGCCCGCGCCCCGCGGCCGCGGCGGGCCCAGGGACGGCACGGGAAGACGGCACGGAGGCAGGACGATGGACGAGGCACGCGCGCGGGACGTACTGGCCGCGGCGAAGGTGCTGCCGGGCCCGGCCCGGGAGGCGCGGCTCCTGGCCCTGGGCGAGAACGCGGTGTTCGCCGCCGGCGGCCTGGTGGCCAAGGTCGGCCGGGACGCCGAGCTGCTGCCGCGGGCCGCACGGGAACTCGCCGTCGCCGCCTGGCTGGCCGGCGCGGACGTGCCGGCGGTGCGGGCGGCCGAGCCCGAGCCGCTGCTCGTGGACGGCCACCCGGTGACCGTGTGGCACCGGCTGCCGGACGCCGTACGGCCCGCCGAGCCGCGGGACCTGGCCGCGCTGCTGCGGCTCGTGCACGCCCTGGACTCCCCCGCGTTCGCGCTGCCGGCCCGCGATCTGCTGGGCGGCGTGGAGCGCTGGCTGCGGCTCGCGGGCGACGCCGTCGACCCGGAGGACGCGGCCTATCTGCGGGAGCGCCGCGACGGTTTCGCGGCCCGCGCGGCGGCGCTGACGCCGCGTCTGGCGCCGGGGCCGATCCACGGTGACGCGCTGCTGCGCAATGTGCACATCGGGCCGGACGGGCCGGTCCTGACCGATCTGGAGACCTTCTCCGCCGATCTGCGCGAGCACGACTTGGTGGTGATGGCCCTGTCCCGGGACCGGTACGGGCTGCCCGCCGAGGCGTACGACTCCTTCACCGGCGCCTACGGCTGGGACGTGCGGGAGTGGGACGGCTGCGCGGCGCTGCGCGGCGCCCGGGAGACGGCGAGCTGTGCGTGGGTGGCCCAGCACGCGCCGTCCAACCCCGGGGCGCTGGCCGAGTTCCGGCGGCGGGTGGCGTCGCTGCGGGACGGGGACGAGACGGTCCGGTGGTACCCGTTCTGAGGCGCCCGGCGCCTCAGGGGCCGGCGCACCGGGCCGGACGGGCCCTCAGACCCGCTCGTCCGCCGTCTTCCTGAGCGGCCAGGCCCCGTCCACCACGGCTGTCGGATCGCCCTTGCGGCGCAGGAACGCCTGGAAGTCCGCCGCCCACTGCGCGTACCACTCGATCTGGTGGCGGTGCAGTTCCGCCGGGCCCAGCGACGCGATCTTCGGGTGCCGGCCGGCTATCGCGGAGGCCAACCGGGCCGCGGCGAGGGCGTCGGCGGTGGCGTCGTGCGCCGCGCCGAGGACGATGCCGTACTCGGCGCACACCGCTTCCAGGTTCCGCTTGCCGCGGCGGTAGCGGTCGACCCAGCGGTCGATGGTGTACGGGTCGACGACCGGCGCCGGGTCGGCGCCGCCCAGCCGGTCGGTCAGCGACGGCAGGCCGTGCCGGCGCAGTTCGGCCGCGAGCAGGGTGAGGTCGAAGGCCGCGTTGTAGGCCACGACCGGGACGCCCGTCCGCCAGTACCCCGTCAGGACGTCCGCGATGGCGTCGGCCACCTGGTCGGCCGGGCGGCCCTCGGCCGTCGCGCGTTCGGTGCTGATGCCGTGCACGGCGACCGCGTCGGCCGGGATCTCCACGCCCGGATCGGCCAGCCATTCCCGGCGCCCCACAGGCTCGCCGGCTCTGACCTCGATGACGGCGCCCGTGACGATGCGTGCCTCGCGCGGATCGGTCCCGGTCGTCTCCAGGTCGAAGCCGATCAGCAGCTCCCGGTGCCAGCCCATCGGCGGCCCCCCTTCTTGGTGGTGCGTTCCCCCAGTGGCCTCCACCCTCGCACGGGGCACTGACAATCCACCGCCGGCCGCCGTCACACGGGGTCCCGAAGGGTCAGGACACCGGGCGCGAATCCGCCCAGGTCAGCTCGAACTCCTCACGGTATGTCGGGAAGAGACCCGCTTCGCCCGCATCGTCCGGCTTCACCAGCCGGCTGCCGTTGCGCAGCACGAGGACCGGCGACTCCATCCCGCGCGCCCCGCGCAGATAGGACTGCACCACGGCGATGCCGTCGGCGCCGTCGCCGTCCACCAGGTAGGCGGTGAAGCGGGGCGTCTCGTCGTACACCTGGATCTCGAACGCGCCCGGGTCGCGCAGCCGGGACCGCACCCGGCGCATGTGCAGGATGCTCATCTCCACCGAGCGGCTCAGTTCGCCCCGTTTCATCCCCAGTTCCCGCTCGCGGCGCTTGACCGCGCTGGAGGCCGGGTTGAGGAAGAGCAGCCGCACCCGGCAGCCGGTCTCGGCGAGCCGGACCAGGCGGCGCCCGGAGAAGTTCTGCACCAGCAGGTTCAGGCCGATGCCGATGGCGTCGAGCCGGCGGGCGCCGCCGAAGATGTCCTCGGCGGGGAACCGGCGCAGCAGCCGCACCCGGTCGGAGTGGACGGCGACGACGTCGGCGTACCGGTCGCCCACCAGGTCCTCGACCGCGTCGACGGGCAGCCGGCGGGCCGAGGGCACGTCCCCGCCCGCGCCGAGCATCTCCAGCAGCCGGGCGGAGGCCCGCTCGGCCTGGCCGAGCACCGCCTCGGACAGGGCCCGGTTGCGGGAGACGACGTTGCGGGTCACCTCCAGCTCGTCGAGCGCGAGTTCGAGGTCCCGGCGCTCGTCGAAGTACGGTTCGAAGCACGGCCAGTGCTGCACCACCAGCTCGCGCAGTTGCGGCAGCGTGAGGAAGCTGAGCACGTTGTCGTCGGCCGGGTCGAGCAGGTAGCCCTTGCGGCGGCTGACCTCGCGCACGGCGACCGCGCGCTGCACCCACTCCTGTCCGGCCGGGCCGGCCGCGGCCACCACCCACTCGTCGCCGTGGACGGGTTCGTAGACGGGCCGCAGCACGGCGGCCACGACCGCGCGCAGCCGCTGTTCGACGAGGTTCAGCCAGATGTAGGCCCGGCCGGCCCGCTGGGCGCGGGTGCGCACCTCGCGCCAGGCGTCGGCGTCCCAGTCCAGCTCCGGTCCGATGGACCCCGCGTCCATCGGCCGGGCCAGGGACACCGCGCCGGGCGGGATGTCTGTGGAGTTCCCCTCGTGACCCTCGTCACCAGGAGGCAGCTCCAGCCCTCCCGAGCCCACCCGTGCACCGCCTTCCGCCCCCCGGGCCTTTCCCGTCTCAACGATCAAGGAAGGGTACTCCGCCGACGGTCGGCGGTGCAGCCGGATGGACAGGTCGGTTACCCGTCTTTGCCCCTCAACTACGCGGTGCCCGGTGCCCGTTCCGCCATGCCCGTTCCCGGGGAGTGAGCGAATTCATCACCGTGACGTCGCGGCCGGGCCCCTCGGCGCCCGGCCCGGACGGCGGCGGACGCTCCCGCGCCCGTCCGTACCCCGCTCCCCCTGCCCCGGGGAGTACGTTTTCGGCCCTGCTGGTTCCGCGTGTGAGGGGTACCAGAAACGCCGTGCGCACGGGTCGACGGGTGAGAGGCGGGTGAGCCGAAAGAGGTTGCCTCACTTTCGGACAACACTCGGGGCCGGTGCGGCCCCGGCCGGACGGCACACCTGGGAGAGTCGTATTCATGCAGGTCTGGCCTGGAGAGGCGTATCCGCTCGGTGCCACCTATGACGGCGCCGGAACCAACTTCGCGGTCTTCACGGAGGCCGCTGACCGAGTAGAGCTGTGTCTGCTGCACGACGACGGCTCGGAGACGGCGGTGGAACTGCGCGAGAGCGACGCGTTCGTGCGGCACGCGTACGTGCCGGGGGTGATGCCGGGACAGCGCTACGGGTTCCGGGTGCACGGCCCGTACGACCCCGGGCGCGGGCTGCGCTGCAACTCGGCGAAGCTGCTGCTCGACCCGTACGCGAAGGCGATCAGCGGGTCGATCCGCTGGGGCGAGGAGGTCTACGGCTACCACTTCGACGCTCCGGAGCGGCGCAACGACCTGGACTCGGCGCCGCACACCATGACGTCGGTGGTGATCAACCCGTACTTCGACTGGGGCGACGACCGCCCGCCGCGCACCGAGTACCACCACACGGTGATCTACGAGGCGCACGTCAAGGGGCTGACCATGCGTCACCCCGGACTCCCCGAGGAGCTGCGCGGCACCTACGCGGGGCTCGCCCACCCGGCGATCATCGACCATCTGACCAAGCTGGGCGTGACGGCGCTGGAGCTGATGCCGGTGCACCAGTTCGTGCACGACCACCGGCTGTCCGACCTGGGCCTGAACAACTACTGGGGCTACAACACCATCGGCTTCTTCGCCCCGCACAACGCGTACGCCTCCTGGGGCGACCGCGGCCAGCAGGTGCTGGAGTTCAAGTCGGCGGTCCGGGCGCTGCACGAGGCCGGGATCGAGGTCATCCTCGACGTGGTCTATAACCACACCGCGGAGGGCAACCACCTGGGCCCGACGCTCTCCTTCAAGGGCATCGACAACCCGTCGTACTACCGGCTCGCCAAGGACCCGCGCTACTACACGGACACCACGGGCACCGGAAACTCGCTGCTGATGCGGTCCCCGCACGTCCTCCAGCTCATCATGGACTCGCTGCGGTACTGGGTGACCGAGATGCACGTCGACGGCTTCCGCTTCGACCTCGCGGCCACCCTGGCCCGGCAGTTCCACGAGGTGGACCGGCTGTCGTCGTTCTTCGACCTGGTGCAGCAGGACCCGGTGGTCTCCCAGGTGAAGCTGATCGCCGAGCCGTGGGACGTGGGCGAGGGCGGCTACCAGGTGGGCAACTTCCCGCCGCTGTGGACCGAGTGGAACGGCAAGTACCGGGACACGGTCCGGGACCTGTGGCGGGGCGAGCCGCGCACGCTCGCCGAGTTCGCCTCCCGGCTGACCGGCTCCTCCGACCTCTACCAGGACGACGGCCGGCGCCCGCTGGCCTCCATCAACTTCGTCACCTGCCACGACGGTTTCACGCTGCGCGACCTCGTGTCGTACAACGACAAGCACAACGAGGCCAACGGCGAGGACAACCGCGACGGCGAGAGCCACAACCGGTCCTGGAACTGCGGGGCCGAAGGCGACACCGACGATCCGGAGGTGCTGCGGCTGCGCGCCCGGCAGATGCGCAACCTCGTCGCCACGCTGATGCTGTCCCAGGGCGTGCCGATGATCAGCCACGGCGACGAGTTCGCCCGCACCCAGCGCGGCAACAACAACGCCTACTGCCAGGACAGCGAGATCTCCTGGGTGGACTGGCCGGAGTCCCTGGAGAGCGATCTGCTGCGGTTCACCCGCGCGATGGTGTGGCTGCGCCGGGACCATCCCGTCCTGCGCCGGCGCCGCTTCTTCCACGGCCGGACGGTGGAGGGCACCCAGGACGAGCTGTCCGACCTCACCTGGTTCACCCCGCAGGGCGCCGAGATGACCCAGCCGGACTGGAACGCGGCGCAGGCGTCCGCGCTGACGGTGTTCCTGAACGGCGACGCCATCTCCGAGCCCGGCCCGCGCGGGGAGCGCGTCACCGACGACTCCTTCCTGCTGATGTTCAACGCCTCGCCGGAGCCACTGGAGTTCCTGGTGCCGGCCGGCCACGGCCGGCAGTGGGAGGTGGTGGTGGACACCGCCCGCCCGGACGGGGCACCGCCCGGGACGGGCGAGAAGGTCGCGGCCGGCGACCGCCTCACCCTGGAGGACCACAGCCTGACGGTGCTGCGCCGGCCGTCGGAGTGAGGAGCGCGGCACACCGGCGGCGCCGTACGCCGGGCACGCGTGCGCGGGGGCGCGTGCCGCGCGCCTTCGGCGTACGCCGTGCCCTCCGCGTACGCCGTCGGGCGTACGGGCGCGGCGGGGCCGCAGGGCCTCCGCCGCCGCGCTGATCACCCGGATGGCGGAAGCCGTCCCGCCGTCCCCGACACGCCCGCGGGATCCGGGGGCCCGTCGGTGACACGAAACGCGGCGAGCGGGGTACGTAGGTTCCCATGACTTCTGCGCGACCCGGGCCGGGGGTGCCCACGGCCACCTACCGGCTGCAGCTCCAGCCCGCGTTCCCGTTCGCCGCCGCCGAAGCGGCCGTACCCTACCTGGCGTCGCTCGGCGTCTCCCATCTGCACCTGTCCCCGGTCCTGGAGGCCGTCCCGGGCTCCACGCACGGCTACGACGTCGTGGACCACTCGCGCGTGCGCGAGGAGCTGGGCGGCGAGGCGGGCCTGCGCGCGCTGGCCCGCACCGCGCGGGAGCACGGGCTCGGCCTGGTGGCGGACATCGTGCCGAACCACATGGCGCTGGCGCCCCGGCACAACCGCGCCCTGTGGGAGGTGCTGCGCGACGGCCCCGAGTCGCCGTACGCGCGCTGGTTCGACATCGACTGGGAGGCGCAGGGCGGCCGGCTGCTGCTGCCGGTGCTCGGCGGCCCGGTCGGCTCGCAACTGGCGCACCTGGTGGCCGACGGCGACGTGCTGCGCTACCACGACCACGTCTTCCCGCTCCGTCCGGGCACCGCGCACCTGCCGCTGCCGGAGCTGCTGGACGCCCAGTGGTACCGGCCCGTGTGGTGGCGGCTGGCCCGCACCGAGCTGAACTACCGGCGGTTCTTCAGCGTCTCGGAGCTGATCGGGCTGCGGGTGGAGGACCCGGAGGTGTTCGACGCCACCCACGCCACGATCCTGCGGCTGCTCGCGGACGGCGTGTTCGACGGGCTGCGGATCGACCACCCCGACGGGCTCGCCGACCCGGACGGCTACCTCGCGCGGCTGCACGAGGCGACCGGCGGGCGCTGGACGGTCGTGGAGAAGATCCTCGCCGAGGACGAGCACCTGCCGCCCTCCTGGCCCGTGGCGGGCACCACGGGCTACGACGCGCTGCGCCACATCGACGGCCTGTTCACGGACCGCACCGGGGCGTACGAGCTGCTCGGCCGCTACCGGGCCTTCGCGGCGCCGCAGACGGACCGGGGCGGCAACTGGGAGGCCACGGTCCGGCGGGCCGCGTACAAGGTCCTCACGCACGAGCTGGCCGCGGAGACCGACCGGCTCACCCGGGTGGCCGCCCGGCTGTGCGCCGTCTCGCCCGACCTGTCGCTGCGCGACCGCGCTCCCTGGGCACTGCGCACGGCCGTGGAGGAACTGCTCGTCCGGATGCGGGTCTACCGGCCGTACGCCTCCGGTGACGCCGCCGCCGTGATCACCGAGGAGGCCGCAGCGGAGGCCCGGCTGGCGTTCGTGGTGCCTCAGGAGGCCGAGGCCGTCGGCATCGTGCGCCGGCTGCTGGTGGAGCCGCCCGACCCGTCGGCGCCGGACCACGCCGACCGGGTGGAGTTCCGCACCCGGTTCGCGCAGACCGCGTCCGCGCTGCGCGCCAAGTCGGTGGAGGACACCGCCTTCTACCGCTACGTGCCGCTGCTGTCGGCGACCGAGGTGGGCGGTGACCCGGGCAGCCCCGGGACGTACCCGGAGGACTTCCACACGTACTGCGCGCGCGTGCAGCGCGACTGGCCGCTCACCGGCACCGTCGTCACCACGCACGACACCAAGCGCAGCGCGGACGTGCGCGCCGCGCTGGCCGTGCTCACCGAGTGCCCGGACCGCTGGGTCCGGCTGCTCGCCGAGGTGAGCGGGGCCGAGGGGGGCGCGCCGGACGGGCAGCTCGCCTGGGCGGCCTGGCAGACGGTGTTCGGACTGGGCCCGGCGGAGGAGGACCGGGTACGGCAGGCGCTGCTGAAGCACGTGCGCGAGGCGGGCATGTACACGAGCTGGACCGAGCAGGAGCCGCCGTACGAGGAGGCGGTGGCGGCCTTCGTCGCCGCCGGTCCGTGCGGGCCGCCCGGCGAGCGGGTGACCGCCTTCCGCAAGGCGCTGGAGCCTCAGGTGCGGGCCAACGTCCTGGGCACCGCGCTGGTCCACCTGACGATGCCGGGCGTACCGGACGTGTACCAGGGCGCGGAGGGCGAGTTCCGGGCGCTGGTGGACCCGGACAACCGGCGGCCGGCGGCGTTCCCGCCCGAGGTGCCCGGCGAGAAGGACGCGCTGACGGCGGCGGCGCTGCGGCTGCGCGCCCGGCGCCCGGAGGCGTTCGGCGCGCGCGGGACGTACGAGCCGCTGACCGCCGAGGGCCCGGCCGCCGAGCACTGTGTGGCGTTCGCGCGCTCGGGCGAGGTGGTCACGGTGGTGACCCGGCTGTCGCTGCGGCTCGCGGAGGCGGGCGGCTGGCGGGAGACGCTGCTGCCGCTGCCGCCCGGCCGCTGGGCGGACGTGCTCGCACCGGGCCGGGAGTTCACCGGCCACGCGCGCGTGGCGGACCTGCTGGACGCGCTGCCGGTGGCCCTGCTGGAGCGGATCGCGGAGGACTGAGAGGAACTGGCGGGACGGCTTGAGGCGGGTCGCGGCGGGTCGCGGCGCGGAAAGAAGGCCGGGCTCGCGGGCCCGGACCCGCGTCGGCCTCCGGCGGGACGGAGCGCGTCGATCGCCGAGCGCACCGGTGCGCGCCGGAGGCGCGCTCACGCGCCGCCCGTCGCAGCCGTGGTCTGCCGCACCAGTGGTGCGCTCCCGGCCCGCGGGGACCCGGACGCCCGCGGGTCCCCGCTTCCGGGCGCCCCGGGGAGGCCCGCCGACTGCTTGACAGTTCACCCGCCGCGTGCGGGACTGGGAGGGCGAAACCGGGCGGACGAGTCGGGGGTGAGTCCACTGCCGGAGCCGCGCTATCCCAGTGTTCCCGAACTGGTCGCCCACGCCGCCGCGTTGGCGGCCCGGGAGCCCGGGCTGTGCGCGCTGCGCCAGGTGGGCGTCTCGCGCGCGGGAAGACCCCTGCACCTGCTGTCGGTGGGGCACGCCCGCCGTGCGGTGCTGGTCGTCGCCGGCGCCCACGCCAACGAGCCGACGGGCGGCTCCACGCTGCGGGTGCTCGCCGAACGCGTCTCGGGTGACCGGGAGTTGCGGGCGGGCACCTCCTGGCACTTCCTGCTGTGCGCGGACCCGGACGGCGCAAGCCTGCATGTGACGCCGGCGCCGCGCAGCCTGCTCGACTACCACCTCGGTTTCTACCGGCCGACGGGCGCGGAGCAGCCGGAGTGGTCGCCGTCGGTGCTGCCGCCGGACCGGCTGCCGCCCGAGACCCGGACGCTGACCGGGGTGATCGACGAGCTGCGGCCGTACCTCCAGGTGACGCTGCACGGCACCGATCTGGGCGGCAGCTGGGTGCAGTTGACCAAGGACGTGCCGGGTCTGGCCGAGCCGTTCGCCAAGTCCGCGGCGGAGCTGCGGATACCGGTGGAGACGGGTGCCTCGGACGCGGCGGGCTGGCCGGCCTCGGGTCCCGGGGTGCATGTGATGCCCGGCCCGGAGTCCGGCGCGGCCTATCCGAGCATGCCGGACGACGCCCGGCACAGCACCTGGTACCACGCGCACCGCTACGGCGGTCTGACGGCCGTGGTGGAGGTGCCGATGTGGGCCAGCGACCTGGTGGACGACCCGGCCCCGCATCCGGCGCCGGCGGCGGCGCTGCGGCAGCTCGCGGCCCGGCTGCTGCGGGACGCCCGGGAGGTGGAGCGGATCCTCGCCGAGTCGCTGCCCCGGCTGGAGGGCCTGGACGGGCCGCTGCTGCGGGCCGCCCAGTGGGCGCTGGAACTGATCCCGGGCCTGGCCGAGGACTGGACGCACACCGCCCCGGCGGGCTCCACGATGGCGTACGTCGGCAGTGTGGACGCCTTCGGGCGGCGGCTGCCGCTGCGGGCCGCGTCGATGCTGCTCCGGGTGTTGCGGGAGGCGGACGACCGGGCGGCGCCGCGTCTGGAACGGCTCGTGGCGGCCTGGTGCGACGCCTTCGCCCAGCGGTTCCGGGCCCGCTGGGTGCCGTTGGAGCACCAGGTGGAGCACCAGTCCCGGACGGTGCTGGTGGCGGCGCGGCAGGCGCGGGAGCGGGTGGCGTGAGCCGGGGCCGGCCCGCGCCACCCGGCCGGGGGCCGCGGGTCAGCCGTCGAGGGCGAAGACGTGCCGGGTGCGGGCCTTCAGGACGCAGGCGCTGGTGTAGGTCTCGCGGAAGTCGACCGCGTGGCCGTTCCACTGCCCGCGGGCCCGGGCGGTGACCGGGGCGTAGATCAGCGGGCAGAACACGTTCTGGGCCGGGATGCGGCCGATGTCGCCGCGGGCGGTGGTCAGTTCACGGCACGCGTCGGCCGCGTGGGCGTGTCCCCGGGGCGGGTCGCACAGCAGCAGCGCGCGCTGGGGAGCGCCGGTGCGGGGTTCGCCCTTGGCGACCGTCAGGTGGAGCCAGGTGCCCCGGAGGGCGTCGGGGGAGGCCGCCTGGGCGGGGCCCGTGGTGAGGAGGGTGGCGGCGGCCAGCAGGGCGCCGGCCGCCGCTGCCGCTCGGGTGAGGAGAGTCATGTCCGTTGCATCGGCACGGCGGCCGGTCTTCCGCAGCGCGGCTCACCCGATCGGGAGGATCCGCACCCGCGAGCGACCGTCCGTTCGAAGAGAACCGGCCGCGGGCCCGGCACTCCCCTTGGCCATGCGGTCCCACGGCCGGGTCAGCCTGGCTTGACCGCCAGCGTCGCGAAGTAGTTCGACATGTATGAAGCGGATGCGTTGGACTGGTGCGGCGCTTCCGCGAAGCCGGTGAGGACGAACCCCGCGGCGAGTTGCCCGCCGATCTGGTCGGTGAGGGTGTGGCTGTATTCGAGAGCGGCATCCGCGCCGAACTTCGTGGCGCGTTCCTCGGCGGAGTACTGCGTGACATCGCTGTAGGGCAGCTTGTGCACGACGATCATCTCGCCGCGCTCGTCGAGCGCCTCGTGGTCGAACAAGTACACATCGGGGTTGAGGAAGCCCGCGAGCAGAGTCCCGCCCGGTCGCAGGACGCGGAAGCACTCACGCCACACCGGTGCCAAGTCCGGTACGAACAGGTTGGAGACCGGATGGAACACGACGTCGAATGACGCGTCGCCGAAGGCGCTGAGGTCGCGCATGTCGCCCAGGACGGTGCGCAGTTCGAGTCCGTCGCGCGCCGCCACCATCCGGTCCTGGCCGAGCTGGCGGGGCGAGTTGTCGAACACGGTGACCCGTGCCCCTGCGGCGGCGAGGATCGGACCCTGCTGGCCACCGCCGGAGGCCAGGCACAACACGTCCTTGCCGGTCAGGTCCGTCGGCAGCCAGGAGCGGTCGACTGGCTCATGCCCGACGAGAACGACCGACCAGTCGCCCCTGCGGGCGCGCTCGACCACCTCGGCGCTCACCGGCCTCGACCACTCGCCGCCCTCTTGGACATACCTGTCCCAGGCCGCCCGATTGTGGGCCACGGGGTCGACAACAACGTCCTGCACGTTCAACTCCCTGCTACAGCCGGCAGACACCTGCGGTACTGACAGTCCGGTGCCGCCAGCCAACACGATGGCAGGGCGTGGGCTCAACGAAATTAGCGGGCACCCTGGGGACCAGGCCGGATCAAGGTCCGCAAGTCCGGTGTGGTCCGCACGAGAGGCCCTAGTGCAGTGCGAGCCGGAACGCCATTCTGCCGAAGGCGACCTGGTCGCCCTCGCGGACGACGACCGCGCCGGTCACCCGGCGGCCGTTGACGGTCGTGCCGTTGGTGGAGCCGAGGTCCCTGAGCACCCACAGGCCGCCCTGGCGGCGGAGTTCGGCGTGCACGCGGGAGACCGTGTCGTGGTTCAGGCGCAGCCCGTTGGCGGGGTCGCGGCCGATGCGCAGCGGATGGGTGTGCTCGGGATGCGGCAGCAGCAGCTTGGGCAGCCGCTCGGCCTGCCAGGCGCGGCGCAGCCGTACGGTGAACCCGGACACGGCCTCGACGGTGCCGAGGACCGCACGGGAGAAGCGATTCTCCTGGGGCAGGTCGGCGACGAGGACGGCGAGTTCGTCGGAGCGGCGCGCGGTGAGCGCCAGCTCCATGCGGCGCACGAACGTGTCGTGCGAGAGCCGGCCCATGGCGACGCCGTCGCGCAGCACCCGCAGCGCCTTGTCCCGTTCCTCGTCGGACAGTCGCGCGGGGTAGGTGGAGAACTCGAAGGACGACGTCACGCTGGTGATTGTCGGACAGCGGGGGGCGGGTGTCCAGAAAGGGGGAACCGGTGCGGGTGTAGGGGCACTTCCCGACGCCGGTCGGTGAAGGGCGGCGATTCGGGAACGGATTGATCGTCCCGGACGGCACGATGAGGTGCGGGACATCACGGTGAACAGACGAAGGGGAACCGTCCGTGCAGTTCGAGGTGTGGGCACCGCAGGCAGACCGAGTGACGCTCCATTGCGAGGGCGCCACGCACGCGTTGGCGCGCGATCCGGCGCGTGAGGGATGGTGGACGGGTGAGGCGGAGGCGGCGGACGGCGCGCGGTACGGGTTCGCGCTGGACGACGGCCCCGTGCTGCCCGACCCGCGCTCGCGCCGCCAGCCGGACGGCCCGGACGGGCTGAGCGCGGTCGTGGACCACGGCCGGCACGAGTGGCGCGCGCGCTGGTCCGGGCGCGGGCTTCCGGGTGCGGTGCTGTACGAGCTGCACGTGGGCACGTACACCCGCGAGGGCACCCTGGACGCCGCCGCGGAGCGGCTGGAGCACCTGGTGGACCTGGGCGTCACCCATGTGGAGCTGATGCCGCTGTGTCCGTTCCCGGGGCGGCACGGCTGGGGTTACGACGGCGTGTCGCTGTGGGCGGTGCACGAGCCGTACGGCGGGCCCGCCGCGCTGAAGCGCTTCGTGGACCGGGCGCACGGTCTCGGGCTGGGGGTCGTCCTGGACGTGGTCCACAACCACCTGGGCCCGTCCGGCAACCATCTGCCGCGGTTCGGGCCGTACTTCACGGACACGCACACCACTCCGTGGGGCTCGGCCGTGAACCTGGACGCGCCCGGGTCCGACGAGGTGCGCGCGTTCCTCCTCGGCAGCGCGCTGGCCTGGCTGCGGGACTACCGGCTCGACGGGCTCCGGCTGGACGCGGTGCACGCGCTGTACGACACGCGCGCGTGCCACTTCCTGGAGGAGCTGTCGGCGGCCGTGGACGCGCTGGCCGCCGAGGTGGACAGGCCGCTGTTCCTGATCGCCGAGTCGGACCTGAACAACCCGCGGTTCATCACCGCGCGCGCGGAGAACGGCCTCGGACTGCACGCGCAGTGGAACGACGACTTCCACCACGCCGTGCACACCACGCTGACCGGTGAGTCCCAGGGCTACTACGCCGACTTCGCGCGGGAGCCGTTCGCCGCGCTCGCCAAGACCCTCACCGGCGGCTACTTCCACGACGGCACGTACTCCTCCTTCCGGGGCCGCCGCCACGGCCGTCCGCTGGACCGCTCCCGGACGGCCGGGCACCGTCTGGTCGGCTACAGCCAGACCCACGACCAGATCGGCAACCGCGCCCAGGGCGACCGGCTCGCCGCGCGCCTCTCCCCCGGGCTGCTGGCCTGCGCGGCCACGCTGACGCTGACCGCGCCGTTCACGCCGATGCTGTTCATGGGCGAGGAGTGGGCGGCGGGCACGCCGTGGCAGTTCTTCACCGACCACCCCGACCCGGAGCTGGCGGAGGCGGTACGGCGGGGCAGGCGGCGGGAGTTCGCGGCGCACGGCTGGGCCGAGGAGGACGTGCCGGACCCGCAGGACCCGGCGACCCGGGAGCGGTCCTGCCTGGACTGGTCGGAGCCGGAACGCGAGCCGCACGCGCGCGTGCTGGCCTGGTACCGGCGGCTGATCGCGCTGCGCCACGCCGAGCCCGACCTCACCGACCCGGACCTCGCCGACACGAAGGTGGCCTACGACACGGAAGCCCGCTGGCTGGCCTTCCGGCGCGGGGACGTGCGGGTGGCGGTGAACCTCGGCGCGGGGACCGCGGCGATCCCGCTGGGCTCCGGCCGGGCGGAGGTGCTGGCGGCCTGGGAGCCGGTGGCGGCGCCGGGCCCGGACGGACTGCTCCAGGTGCCCGGGGAGTCGTGCGTGGTGCTCAGGCAGCTCTGAGCGGCTCCCTACGGTTCCGGCTCGTCCGCCGGGAGGTCGGTGACCCGCTCCAGCAGGATCGGCTCCCAGGCGCGCCGCAGGCGGCTCCGCAGCAGCGCCGGGGAGCCGCCCGTGCGGCCGTCCAGGCGGCCGGTGAGGGCGATGACCGTGTCGCAGCGGGCGAGCCACAGGCCGCGCAGGCAGGGGCGGACGCCGTAGCCGGCGAGGGTGGCGGCGCGGACGGCCGCCGGGGAGCCGACGGCGACGGCGAGCCCGGCGATGTCCTCGGCCGGGTCGCCGAGGGCCGCCGCGGTCCAGTCCAGGACGCCCCGCACCCGGCCGTCGTCGCTGACCACCACGTGCGCTCCGGTCAGCCCGTGGTGGGTGAGGACGGCGGTGCCGGCCTGCGCGGCGAGCTGGGCCGCGCCGGGCGGGGTGAGCTGGTGCAGCCGGCCGGCGTCGAACTCGTCGGCGGCGGCGAGCCGGCCGGCCGCGTGCACGGCCATCCGGCGCAGCGCCTCCAGCGAGCGGGGCGCGGCGCGGGGCACGCCGAGGGCCTCGGCCTGGCGCACGGGCACCGCGCGCAGTCCGCCGAGCAGCCCGGCCAGGTCGGCCTCGCCGACGGCGGAGACGTCGTGCTCGTCGGCCGTGCCGCCGGGCACCCGGGTGTCCAGGGTGTAGGCCAGGCCGGGCGCCCAGTCGCCGTGGGCGACGCTGACCGGGAGAGCGACCGGCACGTGCGGGCGGACCAGCTCGCGCAGGCGCAGTTCCCGGCGGCGGCGGACGGACGCCTCCCGGTCGGGCGCGAGCCGCAGCACATGGCGGTCGCCGACCCACCAGATGTGTGCGCGGTCCTCCGCCACGGGCCGCACCTCGGGTCCCACGCCGCCGCTCTCCTTGAGCAGCGAACGGACCAGTCTGCGGACGGTGTCCACGGTGGGGGTCGGTGCCTGGGTCATGGGTGCGCGCGTCGCCGTTCCGGTGTCGTCGGGGAGGGGTCGCCCTGGCCGTCTCACTCCACTATGACCATCTCGCGGGTGGTGTTGTTCAGGCGGCGGCCGCCGTCCTCGGTGACCGTGACGATGTCCTCGATGCGCACCCCGAACCGGCCGGGCAGATAGACGCCGGGTTCCACGGAGAAGCACATGCCGGGCACGAGCGGCTGCTCCTCGCCCTCGATCAGGTACGGCGGCTCGTGCGTGGTGACGCCGATGCCGTGCCCGGTGCGGTGGATGAAGTGCGCGCCGTACCCGGCGTCGGTGATCACCGCGCGGGCGGCGCGGTCGATCTCCTGGCAGGGCACCCCGGGGCGCACCGCCCGGTATCCGGCCTCCTGTGCGGCGCGCACGACGTCGTGGACGCGGCGCTCCTCCTCGGTGGGCTCGCCGACGTGGACCGTGCGGGTGGTGTCGGAGCCGTAGCCGTCCTTCAGGCCGCCGAAGTCGAGGACGACCATGTCGCCGGGCCGGATGACCCGGTCGCCGACCTCGTGGTGCGGGTTGGCGCCGTTGGGCCCGGAGCCGACGATGGTGAAGTCGACCTGCTCGTGGCCGAAGCGGCGCAGCAGCCCGGCCAGGTCCCGGCCGACGTCGGACTCGCGGCGGCCGGCGAAGGGCACCTTCCGGATCTCCTCGAACGCCGCGTCCGCGGCCGCGCCGGCCGCCGCCAGCAGCTCCCGTTCGGCGGGGTCCTTCACCGCGCGCAGCATGGGCAGGGCGTCGGTGAGGGCGGCGTACGAGGTGCCGGGCAGGGTCCGCTGGAGGCCCAGCAGGTGCATCGCCCAGGTGTTGTCGCTGATGCCGAACCGGCCGTGGCCGTCGAGGAGGGCGGCGGTGACGGCGTAGGGGTCCTTGCCGTCGGTCCAGTCGCACAGGGTCAGCGCGGCGGCGCCGGGCGCCCGCTCGGCGTCCGGGGCCTCCAGGGTGGGCACGACGAGCACGGGGTCCCGGCCGGGGGCGAGGACCAGCACGGTGAGCCGTTCCGTGACCGCGGTGGGCGTGTAGCCGGTGAGCCAGGTCAGGTCCGGGCCCGGGGCCACGAGCAGCCCGGCGAGGCCGGCGCCGGCCGCGGAGCGCACGGCGCGCTCCATGCGGGCCCGGTAGTCGGCGACGGTGAAGGGCGCGGGCGTGATACCGGTCATCCGGACCTCCGGGCGCTGCCGGGGCAGCGGGTCGATGGCGTCTCGGGCAGCATCCTGCCCGCCCGGACGGGGCCACGCGAGCCGGTCGCCGGAACAGGTGTTCCTCGATCCGCTGCGAAGAGGTGCGGCACGCACTCATGATGATCCGTGGGACGGAGGGTCACCAGCGGGTTTCGCGTCGTGCAGGGGGGCCGTTGGTGCGTGGCCGTCCGGCGCCTCGGGCGGCGCCGGGTCACCGGCGCGCCCGCCTCCCCGCCGCCGGTGTCCCCGCGCCCGGGGCGGACGGCGGGGCGTGTGCCGCCTCCGGGCGGCGCGGGTCGCGGCGAGACACGAAAGGGTGAGTCTGCCCGGCGGGCCACGCCCCCGCGCCTGCTTGCCGCCGTACGCCCCGCGGAAGCGGCCCCCCGCGACCGGCCTCCCCGCGCCGGGGAAGGCGTCCCGGGGGCCGCGCCCGGCGGGTGCGGGCGGTGTCGCCGTCCGCGCGCCGCACGGACGGTGTCGCCGTCCGCGTGCCGTACCGGACCGGGGTCCGTAGTGCCCTGTGTCAGCCGAACGACGGGGCAAGGGGCAGTCGCGGCGCGGCGGGCGGGCTGCCGGGCAGGAAGCCGTGGGCGCGGCGGCCGAGCCACTCGGCCTTGTAGCGGTTCACCTCCCGGTGCCAGTTGAGGATTCCGGCGAGCCAGTTGCGCAGGTCCGCCACATAGCCGTCCAGCGCGGCGCGGGCTTCGGCCGACAGTCCCAGGTCGTCGTGGAGCACGGGCAGTTCGTGCGTGGTCACGTGCTCGAACTGCCGCATGCGCTGGGTCATCAGGTCGTGGACGACGCCGAGCGCGGCCGGATAGCCGACGCCGAAGAAGTTCTGCACGACCAGGATGGCGTTGTGGATCTCGCCCTCGTACTCGATCTCCTTCTGGTAGGAGAAGACGTCGTTGAGGAGGCAGGCGTAGTCGATGGCGGCGTTCTCCAGGGAGCGCACCGGGCCGCTGGCGTACACCTCGGCGGGGATCGCGGGGCCGTGGCCCATGCGGCACAGGCTCAGGGTGAGGTCCGAGCCGAAGGTGGCGCGCCGCATCTCCAGGTAGTCGACCGGGTCCGGGACGCGGTTCTGGAGCTGGTTGGACAGCTCCCACACCCAGCTCTCGGTCATCTTGTCCACGGCCGTCTTCAGGGTGCGCCGCTGGGCGGTGGTCATGGCGGCCGTGGTGCGCGCCCACAGGTCGGTCAGCGCGCGTTCCATGGCGTTGCCGGGGACCAGGGACGGTTCGCCCTCGACGGTCATGCACGCCGAGAGGCGGGCCGTGGTCAGCCGGGCGGCGGCGAGGTCCCGGCGGTGGCCGTACACCAGCGGGTAGTAGTCGTCGCCGTAGGTGCCCCAGGCGAGCCAGCAGGCGCTGAGGTCGAGGGCCTCCGGGGTGGCGTCCGGGTCCAGGCCGGCGGAGCACAGCGCGAGGTCGTAGGCGGCCAGCTTGTCCTCGTCCCAGACGCCCTCCTGGAGGATGCCCATGCGGTGGCACCAGCCCACGAGGTGGTGCCGGGCCGCGTCCAGGTGCGGGCTGAGCCGGAGTTCGAACGGCATGTACAGGTCGGGGATGCGGGACGGGCCGACCTTCTGGTACGGCACGTGGGAGTAGGCGCGCAGGCGGTCCCGCGCGGCGGCGGCGAGGAGGGCGCCGATGTCGGCGGCGGAGGTGCCGGGGCCGCCGGGCGTCTGCCAGGGCGCGGCGGGCCGCGCGCCCTGGTTCATGTACCGGCTGGAGCGCAGGTGCCACTCGTGGCCGCCGGACTGCCAGTCCTGGAGTCCCTTGGTGTAGGCGGCGACCGCGGCGATCTCGCCGGGCGTGAGGCCCTTCTCCAGGGCGAGGGCGGGGACTTCGGTGAGCGCGGTGTGTTCGAACTGGTACAGCCGGGAGGTGAGGACGTCGTTGACGGTGTCGGCGGCCTCCTGCGTGGTGCAGTCGAAGAACGTCTCCAGGACGAGCACGCCGTTGCTGTTCTCGCCCTCGTCCTCGACCTCGCGCTGGTAGGAGAACAGGTCGTTGCGCAGGTGGACAGCGTCGGAGAACGTCTCCATGAGCACGCGCAGCGGCCGGGTGCCGGCGACGGCGGCGGGCACCTCGGCGGTCGCGTACTCCACGAGCCCGGCCGACCAGGGCGCGCCGCCCACCTTGCGGCGCATCTCGATGTACTCGACGGGGTTGGCGATCCGCCCCTCGTTGATGTTGGACAGCTCCCACATCGACTCGTTGAGCAGGTGCTCGGTGGAGACGGCGAAACGGCGGCGCCAGTGGTCGGACATCGCCGGCACCGTCCGCGCCCACAGGTCCTTCAGGCCCGCCTCCACCGGGTTCTCCGGCTCGGGCACGGGCGTGTCGGAGTCGAGCGGCATGAACAGCGGCAGGCGGTCCAGGTGCGCCTTGCCGGCGGCGCGGTCCTGGGTGCGCTTGAACATGTCGAGGAAGTGGTCGTCGAAGAAGAACACCCACACGTACCAGTCGGTGATGAGCGAGAGGGCGGTCGCGTCGCAGTCGGGATGGGTGTAGGCGCACAGGAGCCCGTAGTCGTGCGCTTCCAGGTCGGCCTGGTCCCAGATCCCGGAGCCCTCCAGCATGCCCATGTCGCGTGCCCACCGGGTGGAGTGGGTCCGGGCCTCGTCCAGGTGCGGGTTGAGCCGCGCGGGATACGGCATGTAGAAGCGCGGGAGTTCGAACGGCTGCGTCATGGCCGGGCCCTACCCGTGGTCCGGAACCCGCATCCGTCCGGCGGCACATGATCACACCATCGCGTGAACCGCCCGGGAAAGCGGGAACTCCGCCGGGGCGGTGTGGCGTTGGTGCCCTTGCCGGGTCCGCGCGCAGGCCACGGAGGGCGCATGGCCTGCTTCGTGCCGCCCCGCGAGGTGCGCGGCGACGGCGCCCGCGAGGTATCCGCCGTGGACGGCCGGTCCGCCCGCGCGCCCGGACCCGCCCGCGAGGGGCGGCACGGCGGCGCCCGGGGCGCGTCAGGTCACTGCCGCGGGCCGGCCTGGATCAGCGCGTGTGTGCCGCTCGTCCGCCAGCGCTGCCCCTCGGCCGCGACCAGCGCGGCCTCGGTCGCGGCGGACAGACCGGTGATCACCTCGGACTTCAGGGTGCGCAGCGCGACGACCGGGCCGGGGAAGTAGGCGGTGGTCTCCTGGAAGGACGTGGTGGGCGGCCAACGCCGGTCGCCCACCAGGCGACGGTAGTTGAGGTCGCCCTTGACGACGGTCACGGTGGCCGCGGCGAACTCCGCGCGCAGGTCGTCCGGCATCTCGGCGTACGGCAGCGGGGCGCAGGAGAAGGGATGGGCGCGGACGGTGAGCCGGCCGTCGGCCATGGCCGACCAGAGCACGCGCGCATGGCCGGCGGCCGGGCCGGGGGCCGCGCGCAGCCGGCGCAGGGCGTCGGCCACATCGGCGGTGGTGGCGTCGGAGACGTAGTACGGGTACGGCTTGACGTGCAGCACCGCCCGCGCCGCACGGCCCTCGGCCAGGAGGTGGGCGATCAGCAGGAGGTCGGGGACCAGTTCGCGGCCGGCGTTGTCGGCGACGAGCACGAGGGTGCCGCTTCCGCCGGGCGGCAGCAGCGACCACAGGGTCTCGCTGTCGTCGGCGACCAGCGCGGGAGCCGGTTCCCCCGCGTCCACGCCCGCGCTCGCGGCGGAGAGCCGGAAGCCGAGGTCGGCGCGGTTGCCCCAGAGCGAGCCGTGCAGCAGGGCGCGGGCCCGCTCGGGCTCCGGCAGGCCGGTGAGGTCCTCCAGGGCGGCCAGTTCCTCTGTGGTCTCCGGGGCGTCGAGTTCGGCGCGCTTGGCGGGACGGAAGGGGTCGACGCCCTGCCAGGCGCCCGGACCGAAGTAGCCGACGGCGTCGAGCAGCCGGCGGTAGAAGTAGCTCTCCGACCACAGCCAGGGCACGTCGTACCAGGACCGCCCGGTGTGCTCGGGCAGGCCCCACTCCCGCCACCGGTCCCGGTCCGGGGCCGTGTCGGCGAGCGGCTCGACCGTGCCCTCGGCGCAGCCGTGGAGCAGTGCGTCCAGCGCCCGGTGCTGTGCGGGGCCGTACGGGAGGTCGTCGCGCACCTGCCGGATGATCGCGGGGTGCCGCTCGGCCAGCACGCTGTGCGGGAAGGAGCCGGGTTCGTTGCCGAGGATCACGGGCGCGGACACGGTGTCGGGCATGCCCGTCACCGTACCGCTCCGGCGTCAGCAGGCACGGACCTCCCGTTCGAGCTGCGTGGCGAGGGTGACGTAGCGGGGGCGGCGGTGCACCGGGACCAGACCGCGGATCACCAGGTGCCACATCTCGGTGACCCGGCGCGGCAGCCGTCCGACCGGTTCCAGCGAACGGCCCGCGACCCGGGTGCCGATGAAGAAGCAGACGAGGGAGTGGGCGACGATCCCGACGTCCAGGTCCCCGTGCACATCGGCTTCCCGGACGGCTCCGCTGAACTTGCGGGTGGCGAACTCCAGCCACTCGGTGAACGGATGCCGCAGCGGCGGCCGTACGGTGATGTCCGCGGTCGCGAGGCGCAGCCCGGCACGCGGCACCGGGTCCTCCACGGCGAGCCGGGCGATCCCGAACGTGGTGCGCATCAGGGTCTCCAGCGACGAGCCGCCACGGCTCTCGACGTCGGCCACGAGCTGTCGCGCCGCTTTGGACTGGAGTTCCAGGATGGCGTGGGCCAGGTCCTCCTTGGCGGCGAAGTGGAAGTACAGAGCGCCCTTGGTGACCTTCGCGTGTGCGACGATATCGCTCAGGCTGGTGGATTCGTAGCCATGCCGGTCGAACAGGTCGGCGGCGGCCGTGATGATCGTTGCGCGGGTCTGTTCAGCGCGTAACTGCCTCGCCATCCCCGGACCCCTCCTCGCACCTCAAAAGAACGGGACATGCGGTTTGTTTCCAACCCCCCGCATACGATAACTCACCGCAGGCGTATGGGGATCCAGTGGCCCGCATCCGCCGGAACGACACGCGTCAGCGGCACACCCGGAAAGCGGCCGGCGCCGCGACAACCCGGGAAACAGGCGGGAACACCCCGATTCCTCCCCCGGTCGACGGCCACGGACCGCGGGCCCGGGGCAGCGGGTGCCGCATCCTTGATCGTCACGATACGAGGCGGACGCCCGGTCTTCAACGGGTCGTCGGAACAGACCCGAAACAGCAGAGCCGGTCGGTGTTCCCACGCCTCCGCAATTGCACGCGCCCGTCCGGGCGGACGGGGCGGCGGACGCACGGACCGCGGGAACAGCGACGCGCCGGACACGTGACGCTGGTGTCCGGCGCGTGGAGGTTCTGGAGCACGAAAGGCGCGACGACGGGCCGCGCGGGGCGGCCCGTCGGGTTGCGGTGCCGCCGACGGGCGACGCCGCCGCGGTGCCGGTGGGCACCGGGGGGCGCCGCCCGCCTGTCGCGGCGGTGACGCTGAACAGATGGTGCCGGGTGGTCAGTTCACGTAGACCCGGACGCCCGCGTCGGTGACGGGCGCGTACTTGGCCGTGAAGTAGCCGTTGGCGAAGCACAGCGACGAACCGGAGACCTTGGTGAACTGCTGGTTGGTGAAGGTGATGCTGCTGTCGGCGTTGTCGGCCTTGCCGGTCAGGCTGGGCGCCTGGTACACGCAGGTCACGGTGCCGAGCAGGGTACGCAGTTGGACCGTGGCCTGGATGACGGACCCGCTCGGGGGCGTGACGGTGAGGGTGCCGGCCGAGGTGACCGTCGCCGCGTAGGGCAGGTTGTTGATGGTGATGCCGTTGACGCCGACGACACCGGTGACGTTGCTGGTGCAGGTGCTGCTGTCGAAGGTGTGCCCGGTGACGGACTCGGTGGCCGTGCCGGGTGCGGTGGGGTTGCCGGTGACCTTGGCCGTGAACTGGGAGGCGGTGCACTTGACGCCGCTGGTGCCGGTCGCGCTGGAGTAGAACGTGGCGGGCGTGCCGGTGGCCAGCGGCGCGGTGAGGGTGTCACCGACGGCGACCGCGGTGCCGCCGGCGCTGCCGGTGGTGAGGACGGTGCCGGCCGCGGAGGCCGGGGTGGCCCAGGCGAGACCGAGGGCGGTGACGGTGCCGGCCAGGGCGAGGAATGAGCGCTTGCGCATGCGGGTGCCTCTCTTCCGAGGTGGGGGACGGACGAGGTGACGTGGGGGGTGGCGGTTCGGTGCGGGCATGCCGCCGGCACGGGGCCGTAGCGCCTTCTCCTTACGCGGCGGATCCGCGACGGCGGCACACCGGGCACCGGCCGGAGGTCTCGGGGGACGGCCTCCGGGCGGGCCGGACAAGGGGGCGGCGGGGCACGGGGAGAGCGAAGAAGAAGAGGAGCGATCCGTGCCGGAGCCGCGCTGCGCGATGGAGCGGTTGCCGTACCAGGGCCGGGAACACGGCTGGTGTGCGCCGCGGGACGCGGCCGGTGAGCGCCGCGGGACGCGACGGACGCGCTGCCGGATCCGGCGCCACGGATCCGTGGAAACAGGGGAAGTTGTAGACCTGATCGCCCGTCAGCGTCAAGGCCGTTAACGGGAGTTGTCGCACACGGGTGTGGCCGGTGCGCGGCCCACACCGTTTTCCCACATCTCCCTTGACCCTTCAAAGTAACCGGCGGTAACTTCCTCGAAGGCTACTGCCGCGTAACGTTGAAGCCCTTGCACCCGCCGGGGGTCGCGAGGAGCGTGCGCGGCATCCGCTGTCCGCGCCAGGACACCGCGCCACTGAAGCCCAACCCGCATTCATCTATGCACATGGGAGCAGCCATGGCCTCGTCCCCGGACATCCCGTCCGCCGGCAACACCCCCGAGAACCCGGGAAGCGACACCCCGCCCGAAGCCCCGCACACCGCCGGCACCAATGCCGGCGGCGCCAGACGAGGGCGGGTCAGGGCCCGCCGCGCCGCGGTGATGGCCGTACCCGCCACCCTGGTCGCGGCCGGCCTGGCGGTCCTCACCGCGCAAGGCGCGCTGGGTGTGCAGTTCGCCATCTCCGGCATGCCGTTCACGGTCACCGCGACGGAACTGAACGGCACCGGCTTCGAGCAGTTCGGCGCGCTCGACAACATGGCGGAGGGCAGTCCGAACGCCGGGGACAGCGGCGGACAGGTGCTCGTCGTCACCTCCGCCATGAAGAACGCCACCCTCACCAAGCTGTGTCAGAGCGTCGACCTCGGCGGCACCAACCTGCTGATCACCGCGGGCAGCGGGGCGCAGAAGGTCAGCGCGACCGATCTGACCACCGACTCCACCGAGCTGTCGGGCGACGCGGCGTTCGACAACATCGAGCTCGGCAACGACGCCAGCACCCTGACCAAGGCACGCGTGAAGGGCCCGATCGGCGTCTTCAGCCAGCAGGCCGACACGGTGCGGATCGCCCATCTGCGCCAGGTCAACTACGCGACGACGGCAGGTGTGTTCAAGCTGCCCGGACTCAAGCTGCGCTTCAGCGACTCGGGTTGCTGACGGCCGTGCCCGACCGTCCGCGTCCGGGACTCTCCTTCCGCGACTGGCGGGCCCGCCGGCCGTTCTGGGGCGGGCTGCTGCTCGCCCTCGGCGGCGGCGAGGTCCTGCTCACCGAGAAGGCCTCGCTGAAGGTCGTGCTGCACATCGGCATGCAGGGCCTGGCCGGCTATCTGCTGCCGGCCCTCATGGTGCTGCTGGGCCTGCTCATCCTCTTCAACCCGGCCCAGCGGCTGTTCTACTCCCTCACCGGCATCCTGCTCTCCCTGGGCACCTGGCTCACCTCCAACCTGGGCGGCTTCTTCATCGGCCTGCTCCTCGGAGCCGTCGGCAGTTGCCTCACCTTCGGCTGGCTCCCGGACCAGGAACCCCGCGCGAGCCGCCGGGAACGCCGCGCGCGCCGCCGGCGGGCCCAGGCGTCGGCGGCGGGGACGGTGGCGCCGGACGGGACGGAGAGGTCCACGGCCTGAGAGAACCGGCTCCGGAGGGGGCGCCGCGCCGAGACGCGGCGCCCCCTCCGGCACACGGCCCGCCGGCACACGGCCCTTCGGCACGCGCTCCTGCGGTCCTGCGGCCCTGCGGGCAACGCTGACGGCTCATCACTTACGGCTCGGCTCACGGCTCACGGCCGGTGCCGTCAAGTCGGTGAGTACGGGTCCTTCGATCAGGTGACTTGGGAACTTCTGCGCCGGCGTCGCGAGTTCATCGGGCAGCCGGACGGGTACGGAGCACCGTCCGGATGAAGCGATGAGCGAAGGAGCGACGGCATGGTGTTCAAGAGGCTGCTGGGTGCGATCGGGGTCGGCGGCCCCTCCGTGGACACCGTGCTGGACGGCGGCGCGGCCCTGCCCGGCGGCGCCCTGACGGGCCGGGTGCTGCTGCGGGGCGGCGGATCGGCCGTGGAGATCGAGCACATCGGCCTGGAGCTGATCGCCCGGGTGGAGGCGGAGCACGCGGAGGGCGAGAGCCAGGGTGCGGTCGCCTTCGAGCGGTTCACCGTCGGCGGCGGCTTCCGGCTCGGCGAGCAGGAGGAGCGCGAGCTGCCGTTCAGCGTGCCGCTGCCCTGGGAGACCCCGGTGACGGAGCTGTACGGCCAGCCGCTCGGCATCGTGCTGGGCGTGCGCACGGAGGTCGGGGTGGCCGGCGCCCGGGACAAGGGCGACCTGGACCCGCTGGCCGTCCGCCCGCTGCCGGTGCAGGAGGCCGTGCTGGAGGCGTTCGGCGGCCTGGGCTTCGGTTTCCGCTCGGCGGACCTGGAATACGGCCGCATCGGCGGCACGGGCCAGCAGTTGCCGTTCTACCAGGAGATCGAGCTGACCCCGGCCCCGCAGTACGCGCACGCGCTGAACGAGCTGGAGCTGACCTTCCTCTCCTCCCCCGGCGGCGTCGAGGTCGTCCTGGAGGCGGACAAGCGCGGCGGACCGTTCTCCGCGGGGCACGACGCGCTCACCCGTTTCGTGGTGCGCCATGAGGACGCGCGGGCCCTGGACTGGCAGACCGAGGTGGACGGCTGGATCCGCCGGATGACCGAGCACCGCGAGGTGTACGGCAGCCATGCGGCGTACGGCCACCCCGGCGCGCCCGGGATCGGACACCACTCCGCCGCGCACCACTCGGGCCCGGGTCTGGGCACGGCCGTGGCCGCGGGTGTGGCGGGCCTCGCCGTGGGCGTGGTGGGCGGCATGGTGGCCGCCGAGGCCGTCGATGAGATCGGGGACTTCTTCGAGGGAGAAGAAGACGAGGGAGATGAGGGGGACGAGGGGTAGCGGGACGACGACGCCTGACCGCTCGGCCGTCGGGCGCCCGCCGGCCGCGGCGGGACCCGGGCCGGTGCTCCGGAACTTTCCGGTCACCCTGCTAGTTTCTACAGTGTTGTAGAAGATTTGACCGGACGCCGTGCGGGCGTCCGGCGGCCGATACGAGGAGTGGGCATGGCCCTGTGGGACCGCATCAAGGACTCGGCGTCACAGATGCAGACGCAGTTGACGGCGAAGAAGAACGACCTGAAGAGCGGCGCGTTCCGCGATGCGAGCATGGCGATGTGCGCGCTGGTGGCCGCCGCCGACGGCACGGTGGATCCCTCGGAGCGGCAGCGGGTCGCCCAGCTCATCGCCTCGAACGAGGTGTTGCAGAACTTCCCGGCGGACGACCTCCGGCGCCGTTTCGACGACAACCTGAACAAGCTGACGGCCGACTTCGCCTTCGGCAAGGTGAGCGTGCTCCAGGAGGTCGCCAAGGCGAAGAAGAAGCCGGCGGAGGCGCGGGCGGTGATCCAGATCGGCATCGTCATCGGCGGCGCGGACGGCCACTTCGACAAGGACGAACAGGCCGTGGTGCGCGAGGCGTGCTACGCGCTGGATCTGCCGCCGCACGAGTTCGACCTCTGAGCGGTGCGACGGGCCCGCGGCCGGGTTCGTCGGCCGGACGCGGGTGGTCCCGGTGACCCGGGGCACCCGCGGTCCGGCCACGGGCAGGAGAGGCGGTGGGCGGTGGGGCGTCAGACGAGTCCGGCGGACTTCAGCCAGGCCTTGGCGACGTCCAGCGGGTCCTTGTCCTGCGCCTGCACCTCGGTGTCCAGCTTCAGCAGGGTCTCGGTGTCCAGCTTGGCGGAGACCGCGTCGAGCGCGTCGGCGCCCTTCTGCGACAGGGCGCCCTTGTGGACGAGCGGCTGGACGTTCTGGAAACCGAAGAGGTTCTTCGGGTCCTGGAGGACGACGAACTTCTCCTTGGTGATGTTCGGGTCCGTGGTGAAGATGTCCGCGACCTGCACGGCGTCCTTCTTCAGCGCCGTCCGCGTCAGCGGGCCGCCCGTGTCCAGCGCCTTGAAGGACTTGAACTCCAGGCCGTAGACGGACTTCAGGCCCACCAGTCCCTGCTGCCGGGCCTGGAACTCCGGCGAGCCGCCGATGACGAGGTCCTTGGCGACGGGCTTCAGGTCGGCGATGGTCGACTCGCCGGTGAGGTGGTACTTCGCCGCGGTGGCCGCGTTGACCGTGACGGAGTCCTTGGACTGCGCCGACGCCGGGTCCAGCAGGGTCAGCTTGGAGTCCAGCCCGGCGTTGATGGCCTTGGTGGTCTCCTCCAGCGTCTTCGGGGTGGCCTTCTTGTCCAGGTAGGCCAGCAGCGCGCCGTTGTACTCGGGCATCACCGAGACGGAGCCGTTCTTGATCATCCCGTAGGTGGTCTCGCGGCTGCCGATGTTCAGCTTGTAGGTGACCTTGACGCCCTTGGCCTTGAGCGCCTCGCCGTAGATGTCGGCGAGCAGGGTGCTCTCGGGGAAGTTGTTGGCTCCGACGACCACGCTGTCGCCGCTCGCCTCGTCGCCCGAGAGGGGGTTGTCGTCCTTGGAGGAACAGCCCGCCAGCAGAGCCGTCGCCGCCGCGAGGGCGACCACCGCCGCGCCCCTGCTCCTTCGGATGGATCCGCTGATCTGGGTCATATAAGTCACCCATCGATCCAAGCCAGCCGGTTCTCGGTCAGTCAAGTCCCATAGATCACCAATCGGTGTCGATCTGCGGTCACTTACGCGCACCGGCCTCGCGGACCCCGCAGCGGGCGGTGGCCGTCAGCGGGCCGCGCACCGGGCGGTGGCCGTCAGCGGGCCCGGCGTACGCCCGGTGACACCGTGAACCGGGCCGCGGCCCAGAACACGGCCAGGGTGACGAGGGCCAGACCGGCGACCAGGGTGGCGCCGCCGACGACCTTCTCGTAGTCCCTCTGGTAGAGGCCGTCGATGATGTAGCGGCCGAGTCCGCCGAGACTGACGTAGGCGGCGATCGTGGCGGTGGAGACGATCTGGATGGCCGCCGTGCGCAGACCGCCGAGGATCAGCGGCAGCGCGACCGGCACCTCCACCTGGAACAGCACCCGCGTCTCGGGCATCCCCATGCCTCGCGCGGCGTCCACCGGGGAGGGGTCGACGGAGCGGATCGCTTCGTAGGTGGTGACCAGGATGGGCGGTACGGCGAGCACGACCAGCGGGATCATCACCGGCAGCAGGCCGATGCCGATCCACATGAACATCAGCACCAGCAGGCCGAAGCTGGGCAGGGCCCGGCCGGCGGTGGCGAGGAGGGCGAGGGCGTTGCCGCCACGGCCTGTGTGGCCGGTGAGCAGGCCGACGGGCAGCCCGATCGCGGCGGCGATCAGCAGGGCCTCCAGGGAGTACCCGGCGTGCTCGGCGAACCGGGTGGGGATGCCGTCGTAGCCGTGCCAGTGGGCGCCGTCGCCGAAGAAGGCGCGCGCGAAGTCCAGGATGTTCACCGGCGGACCCCCTTCCTCGGCATCCACGGCGTGAGGAGGAGCCGGAGGGCGACCAGCGCGGCGTCGGCGAGCATGCCCAGCACCCCGATGGTCAGGACCGCGTTGACGGCCAGGGCGGGCCGGTCGTAGGTCTGGGCGGCGTACAGCATGTTGCCGAGGGCGCCCTGGTTGCCGATGAGCATGCCCACGCTGACCAGGGAGATGCTGGACACGGTCGCCACCCGCAGGCCGGCGATGATGGCGGGTACGGCGATGGGCAACTGGACCTGGAAGTACCGGCGTACGGCGCCGAAGCCCATGGCCTGGGCGGCGGCCAGGGTCTCCGGCGGCACCGAGCGGACGCCGTCCACGATCGCCGGGACCAGCACCACCAGGCTGTAGAGCGCGAGCGGGACCATCACCGTGGTCTCGCTCTGCCCGAAGTAGTCGATGAGGACGACGAAGAAGGCGAGCGAGGGGATGGCGTAGAGCACCGTGGTGATGCCGAGGACGGGCGGGTAGATCCAGCGGAACCGCACGCACAGCTGGGCCGCGGGCAGCGCGATCAGCAGTCCGGCCAGCACCGGCAGCAGGGCCTCGCGCAGATGCAGCGCGACGAGCCCGGACCAACTGTGCTGGAGGTCGCTCGGGAGGTTGAAGAAGCCGCTCATCGCCCGGCCTTCACGTCGGCCTGTTCCGCGACCCGGCTGTGGGCCTCGCGGATCGCCTCGCCGATGACCTGCTGGGAGACCACGCCGACGGCGCGTCCCTCGCCGTCCACCGCGACGGCCCACCCGGTCGGCGAGAGGACGGCGCCGTCGAGCGCGGTGCGCAGCGAGTCGGTGCCGGGCACGAACGGCCGCCCGAAGTCCAGCAGCCGGTCCCGGTCGACGGCGCCGGCGGTGAGCCGGTCCGGTTCGCTCCAGCCGAGCGGCCTGCCGTCGGCGTCGGTGACGAGGAGGTAGGGAGCCGTGGCCCGGGCGGCGATCCGGTCGGCGCCGGCGTCGGCCGCGACGATGGGCGCGGTCTGCAACTCCAGGCCGGCGGACGGGAAGAAGGAGAGCCGGCGGATGCCCCGGTCGGCGCCGAGGAAGTCCTCCACGAAGGAGTCGGCGGGTGCGCTGAGCAGTTCGGCGGGCGGCGCGAACTGGGCGAGCCGGCCGCCGGTGCGCAGTACGGCGACCTTGGTGCCCAGCTTGATCGCCTCGTCGATGTCGTGCGTGACGAAGACGATCGTCTTGCCCAGTTCGTCCTGGATGCGCAGGAGTTCGTCCTGCAGTCCCTTGCGGACGACGGGGTCGACGGCGGAGAACGGCTCGTCCATCAGCAGCACGGGCGGGTCGGCGGCGAGCGCGCGGGCCACGCCGACGCGCTGCTGCTGGCCGCCGGAGAGCTGGTACGGGTACCGCTTGGCGAGCGCGGTGTCGAGTCCCACCCGTTCCATCAGCTCCGCGGCCCGGGCCCGCGCCTTCTGCCTGGTCCAGCCGAGCAGGCGGGGCACGGTGGCGATGTTGTCGAGGATGGTGCGGTGCTGGAAGAGACCGGCGTTCTGGATGACGTAGCCCATGGACCGGCGCAGCGTGTTGACCGGCTGCTTGCGGATGTCCTGACCGTCGAGGAGGATGGCGCCCTCGGTGGGCTCCACCATCCGGTTGATCATCCGCAGGGTGGTCGTCTTGCCGCAGCCGGACGGTCCGACCAGGACGGTGATCGCGCGGTCGGGTATCTCCAGCGACAGCCGGTCGACCGCGACCGTGCCGTCCGGGTACCGCTTCGTGACTGCCTCTATCCGTATCAAAACGCCGCGTACCCTCCGGGTCCGACCGTGCCTGGGCTGGTGGAGGGAGAGTCTAGACGGCGAGTGTTGCGGCACTTCGACGCGCGGGTGCGCGACACCCTCCCTCCACACCACCACGCCACCACGCCCGCACGGACGGCCGGCCGCCGGCACCCGGTGACGGGCCGGGCGCCGCTCCCCCGGTCCTACGGCGCACCGGCCCCGGAGCGCTCCGGTGCGCGCGGGCGTGGCCGGGCCGGGTTCGGGGCGGAGGCTCAGCTCTCCCGGGGTTCCAGGCGCAGGGAGACCGAGTTGATGCAGTACCGCTGGTCGGTGGGGGTCGGGTAGCCCTCGCCGGCGAAGACGTGGCCCAGGTGGGAGCCGCAGCGGGCGCACCGGACCTCGGTGCGGACCATGCCGTGGGAGCGGTCCTCGATCAGTTCCACGGCGTCGGAGTCCTTCGGGTCGAAGAAGGACGGCCAGCCGCAGTGCGACTCGAACTTGGTGTCGGACGTGAACAGTTCCGCGCCGCAGGCACGGCAGGAGTAGACGCCCTTGGTCTTGGTGTCCGTGTACTCACCGGTGAAGGCCGGTTCGGTGGCGGCCTGGCGCAGTACGGCGTACTCGGCGGGGGTCAGCTCCGCGCGCCACTGCTCGTCCGGCTTCTCGACGTCGTACGACATCAGCTCTCAGCCCCTTCGCTGCTACTGCTGCTCCTGCGCAAGGCGGTCCAGGATCAGCGGGCCCAGGTCGGTCACATCGCCCGCGCCCATGGTGAGAACGAGATCACCGGGCTTCGCCATTCCCGCGATCACGGCCGGGATCTCCGCCTTGTCGTGCACGGCGGTCGCGCCGGCGCCGGCCGCGCGCGCGGCATCCAAGATCAGCTCGCTGGTCACACCGGGGATCGGGTCCTCGCGGGCCGGGTAGATGTCGAGGACGACGGAGGCGTCGGCGAGGGCCAGCGCCTGTCCCATCTCCTTGCCCAGCTCCTGGGTGCGGGAGAAGAGGTGCGGCTGGAAGACGACGAGGATACGGCCGTCACCGGCGGCGGCGCGCATGGCCTCCAGATCGGCCGTCATCTCGGTCGGGTGGTGGGCGTAGGAGTCGATCACCTGGACGCCGGCCGCCTCGCCCTTGAGCTGGAGGCGCCGCTTGACGCCGGTGTAGGCGGCGAGCGCGGGCGCCAGTTCGGCGGCCGGGATGCCGAGGGCGGCGCCGGCGGTGAGCGCGGCGACGGCGTTGAGCGCGTAGTGCCGGCCGGGGACGGAGACCGTGAAGGTCAGCTCCTGTCCGTCCAGCACCACGGTGACCCGGCTCTTCAGGCCCTGCGGGACGATCGACAGCACGCGCGCGTCGGCGTCCTCGGCCTCGCCGTAGGTCACCACCCGCACCGCGCCCGCGCGCACCCGCCGGGTCAGCTCCCGGGCACCCTCGTGGTCGGCGGAGACGACCAGCGTGCCGCCCTCGGTGATCTTGCCCACGAACGTCTCGAAGGACTCGTAGATCTCGTCGATGGAGGCGTAGTTGGCGTGGTGGTCCAGCTCGACGTTGAGGACGATGGCGACCTCGGGCGCGTACTTGTGGAAGCTGCGGTCGGACTCGTCCGCCTCTGCGACGAAGAGGTCGCCCGCGCCGTGCAGCGCGTTGGAGCCGGGCTCGTCCAGGTCGCCGCCGATGGCGTACGACGGCTTCAGGCCCAGCTCGGCCAGGGAGACCGCCAGCATGGAGGTGGTGGTGGTCTTGCCGTGGGTGCCGGCCACGGCGACCGGGCGCAGCCCGTCCATCAGCGCGGCGAGCGCGTCGGAGCGGTGCACCACCGGGATGCCCAGCTCGGCGGCGCGGGCCAGCTCGGGGTTGTCCTCGCGGATCGCCGACGACACGACGACACAACTGGCGTCGTCGGCGAGGTGCGCGGCGGCGTGCCCGATGTGCACGGTGACGCCGAGCGCCCGCAGCGCCCCGGCGGTCGCCGACTCCTTGGCGTCGCTGCCGGCCACCTCGGCCCCGCGCTGGGCCAGGATCTTGGCGATTCCCGACATTCCGGCGCCGCCGATGCCGATGAAGTGCGGTCGGTCCATGGCGGTAGGAAGGCCGGGTGCCATGCGTTTCTCCCCAGAGACGGTACGAGCCAGAGCATGCCTAGCCTATGCGCTGGAGGCCGGACCGCCGTGCAGCGAGGGGGCCGGCCCCGCCGCGGGGGCGCGGGGGCGCCGCATCACGCCTTGCTGTGCGAGAACAGCTTCAGCACCGGCACGCCCACCTTGTGCCGCGCCCGGGAGGCCCAGTCCCGGTGGAAGAACTCTTCCACGTAGTGCGGATCGGTCAGCACGATCACCTCGTCGGCGCCCACCTCGGCCACGAGCCCCTTGAGCGCGTCCAGCGGATGCTCCTCCACCAGCCGCCCCTCCGCCCCGCTCCCGGCCGCGCGCAGCGCCTGGAGCGACACGTCGAGGGCCTGCCGCCCCACGCTGAGCGCCTCGTGCCCCTCGGGCGTCCCGCCCTCCCGCACCGCCTCGTCGAGTTCGCCGAGCGCGATGTCGTCGATGGCCCGCAGCAGCCGGTCCGCCTGGTCGCCGCGCGGCTGGAGCAGTACGTGGAAGGAGACGGGCTCGTCTCCGTGCAAGGTGGTGACGAACTCCACGTCGGCGGACGTCAGGGCCTTCTCGATCATCAGAACGCTTGTGAACACCAGGCGCCTCTTCTTCCTAGAGGGGCCCGCCAGGGGCCCGTGCGGAAACCATCCTTCCCCGTGATCGCACGGGTACTGCCGCACTTAAGTCTGCCCGCCCGAAGCTGACCGGAACGGCAGATTCCGCTCCTTTAGGACCGGCAGTAGCGGCTGAACAGGAATCCCTCCTCCTCCAGCAGGGACACGAGGGCGAACCGGTGCGGGACGGCGACCGCCGGCCCGCCCGCGATGCGCTGCGCGCCGCCCGCGGTGAGCGTGGGCGAGACGGTCAGGCACAGCTCGTCCAGCACCTCGGCCGCGATGAGCTGGCCGAGCAGCCGGGGGCCGCCCTCGGTGAGCAGCCGGGTGTGGCCGAGTCCGGCCAGGGCCTGGACGGCGCGCGCGGGCTCCACGCCCATCCCCTCGCCGGCGACCACCACCCGCGCGCCGGCCTTCTCCGCGGCGGCGACCCGGTCGGGAGCGGCGGCGGCTCCGGTGAGGATCAGCGTCGGGACCAGGGGCGAGGTGAACAGGGGCAGCGTGAAGTCCAGCTCCAGACCGGCGCTGACGATGGCGACCGCCGGGACCGGGGCCTGCCCGGCGGCCGAGCGCGCGCCGGCGAACTCGGCCCGCACCCGGGCGGGGCGGTACCCCTCCTGCCGTACCGTTTCCGCACCCACCAGGATCACGTCCGCCAGCGCCCGCAGCGTGCCGAAGATCCGCATGTCGGCGGCGCTGGAGAGGGGCTGCGAGCGGCCCTCGTGCTGGGCGGCGCCGTCGAGCGAGGAGACCATGTTGGCCCGCAGCCACGGCCGCGGGGCGCCCGGCGCGGGTTCCGGGTAGGCGTAGGCGGCGGCCAGCTCGGCGAGGTCCCACTCCCGGTTCGCCGCGGCCCCGGCGGTGCCCGGTGCGGCCTGCGCTCCGCCGGCGGCGGGGGCCTGGGCTGCTGTTTCTTCGGTCACAGGGAAGAGGCGTCGCATCCGTGCAGTGTGACACGGCGCTTAGCATGGATAACCGTGTCGTCCTCCACCAGCACCCCCGGTCCTCTGCCCGACGCGGGCCCCCTCTCCCTGTGCGCCCGCGAGCCGCACGTGCCCGCGGACCGGCTGGTCGCCGAGATGGTGCCGCCGCCGCGCTTCGACTCGGTGCGCTTCGCCACGTACCTCCCGGACCCGGACCAGCCCAGCCAGACGGAGGCCGTCCGGGTGCTGGCGGACTTCGCCGCCGGCCTGGGCGGGGACCGGGCCGCCGGCGCCGGCCGGCGCGGCTTCTTCGGCTTCGGCCGGGCGAAGGCGCCCAAGACCCCGGCCGGGCCGCGCGGGGTGTATCTGGACGGCGGCTACGGCGTCGGCAAGACCCATCTGCTCGCCTCCCTGTGGCACGCCGCCCCGGCCGATCCGTCCCGCAAGGCGTTCGGCACCTTCGTGGAGCTGACCAACCTGGTCGGCGCGCTCGGCTTCCAGCAGACGGTGCGCACGCTCTCCGGGCACAGCCTGCTGTGCATCGACGAGTTCGAGCTGGACGACCCGGGCGACACGGTGCTGGTGTCGACCCTGCTCGGCAAGCTGGTGGAGGCGGGCGTGGCGCTCGCCGCGACCTCCAACACGCTGCCCGGCAAGCTGGGCGAGGGCCGTTTCGCGGCGGCCGACTTCCTGCGGGAGATCCAGGGTCTGTCGGCCCACTTCCGCGCCCTGCGCATCGACGGCGAGGACTACCGCCACCGCGGCCTGCCCGAGGCGCCGGCGCCCTTCTCCGACGAGGAGGTCATGAAGACGGCCTTCGCCACGGAGGGCGCCTCGCTGGACGACTTCCCCGGCCTGCTGGAGCACCTGGCCAAGGTGCACCCGAGCCGGTACGGCGCGCTGACGGACGGGGTGCGGGCGGTGTGCCTGACCGGCGTGCGGCCCGTGCCGGACCAGTCGACGGCGCTGCGGCTGGTGGTGCTCGCCGACCGGCTCTACGACCGCGAGGTGCCGGTGCTGGCCTCCGGGCTGCCGTTCGACAGGCTGTTCAGCGAGGAGATGCTGAACGGCGGCTACCGCAAGAAGTACTTCCGTGCGATATCCCGGCTCACGGCGCTGGCCCGGGACGCGAAGGGGCTCGTCGGCTCCTGACCATCCCCCAATAACGGATCAACGAGCGCGGGTCAAGGGCGGGTTTCCGCCACGCGACCCGCGCTTTTCACGCTCTCTTCCGCGCGTAACGTGCCGTTAACCCGGCGTGGGGCCGCATCCCGCTAACGTATTTCTTGACCAACCGTTGACCAACCCTTGGTACGGACTAGAACGTGAACGGAGCGGAGGGGGGCTCATGTTCCGCGGTACGACGGCCCGCATCCTGCTCGCCCTCCTCGGCGTGCTCCTGCTCGCGCTCCAGCTCCGCGCTCCCGCCGCGCCCTTCGCGGCCGCGGACACCGCCGGTCCGGCGCTGACCGCGACGCAGACCGGGAGCACCTCCCTCGCGCGCTCGGCGCACGAGGACGCGGAGACGGTCCGCACATCCGGCCGGGCGGGCGGACCCGCGGGCGTCCCGCAGATGCGCGACCGGCACCGCGGCCCCGTGCCCGCCGGCGCCCCGGCACGCCCCGGGATACCCGTGCGGGCCGCCGGGACGGAGCCGGCGCGACCCGCAGGAGTCCCGCACCGCCCCGCCGCCGGAGCCCTCAGAGCCCACACACCGGCCGCGCTCCAGGTCTTCCGCTGCTGAGGGCCGGGCTCCCGCCCGCCTCCCGTCACACCCCCGCCTCTCCCCCACACGACCGTCGTCCGAGTCCGACGCGCCGGACAGGCGCGCCAGGAGGAACCCACACACATGCAGCCCCTCATCGACAACGCCCGTACCTTCGGACAGCGCCCTGAGGAGTTCGCCAAGCTGGCCGAAGGGCAGTCCCCGCAGGTGCTCTTCATCACCTGCTCCGACTCCCGGGTGGTCCCGGCCCTGATCACGGGCGCCCGCCCCGGCGAGCTCTTCGAGCTGCGCACCGCGGGCAACATCGTCCCGCCCCACGCCTCCGCGCACCCCACCAGCGAGGCCGCCACCATCGAGTACGCCGTGGAGGTGCTCGGGGTCCGCGACATCGTGGTCTGCGGGCACTCGCACTGCGGCGCCGTCGGCGCGCTGGTGCGCGGCGACGACCTGACCGCCGTACCGGCCGTGCGGGACTGGCTGGTCTCCGCCACCCCGCGTCCGGCCGGCCCGGCCGAGGACCCGGAGGTCGCCGAGGGCGTGCAGAGCCACGTCCTGACCCAGTTGCTCCGGCTGCGCTCGTACCCGTGCGTGGAGCGGAGACTGGCGGACGGCCGGCTGGGCCTGCACGCCTGGTACTACGAGGTGCACACCGGCACCGTACGGACGCACCGCCCGCAGTCCGACACCTTCGAGGCCCTGTGAGCGCGCCGATGACCGACCACTCCGCCCGTATATCCCGTTTCCCGTACCTGCGGCAGGACTTCGCCGCCTCCCTCGTCGTCTTCCTGGTCGCGCTGCCGCTGTGCGTGGGCGTGGCCGTCGCCTCCGGGGTGCCGGCCGAACTCGGCCTGGTCACCGGCATCGTGGGCGGCATCGTGACCGGGCTGATGCGCGGCAGCAGCCTTCAGGTGTCGGGCCCGGCCGCCGGCATGACCGTGCTCGTCTTCGAGGCGGTCAAGGAGTTCGGCCTGCCGGTGCTCGGCGTGATCGTGCTCACCGCCGGAGTGCTCCAGGTGGCCATGGGCCTGCTGCGGCTGGGCCGTTACTTCCGTGCCATCTCCGTCTCCGTCGTGGAAGGCATGCTGGCCGGAATCGGTCTGGTGATCATCGCCGGACAGCTCTACCCGGCGCTGGCCACGAAGGCTCCCGACTCCGGTCTGGGCAAGATCACCGGGCTGCCCGGCGCCTTCCTGGACGCCTTGGGCGACACCGGCGCCCTGGCCTCGCTGGCGGTGACCGCGGGCACCGTCGCGGTGCTGCTGCTGTGGAAGCACACCCCGGCCAAGGTGCGCGCGCTGCCCGGCCCGCTCGCCGCGGTCGGGCTCGCCACGCTGGCCGCGTTCGCGCTGGACCTGCCGGTGGCCACCGTGGAGGTGCAGGGGCTGCTCGGCTCCGTCCAGCCGCCGCCGCTGAGCGCCTTCGGCGAACTGGCCGGCGCCGGACTGCTCGGCACCGTCGTCGCCTTCACACTGATCGCGTCCGCCGAGTCCCTGTTCAGCGCGGCGGCCGTGGACCGGCTGCACTCGGGGCCGCGCACCCAGTACAACAAGGAACTCGTCGCCCAGGGCGCGGGCAACGTGCTGTGCGGGGTGCTCGGCGCGCTGCCGATGACCGCGGTGATCGTGCGCAGCGCGGCCAACGTGCAGGCCGGCGCCCGGACGAAGGCATCCCGCGTGCTGCACGGCGTGTGGCTGCTGCTGTTCGCGGCGCTGCTGCCCGGTGTGCTCGCCTACATCCCGATCCCGGCCCTCGCGGGCATCCTGATTTACGCGGGCGCCAAGCTGGTCCCGGTCCGGGCGCTGACCGGGCTGTGGCGCGAGCACCGCGGGGAGGCGCTGGTCCTCGCCGTCACGGCCGTCTCCATCGTGGCGGTCAGCATGTTCGAGGGCGTGCTGATCGGGCTGGCGCTGGCGGTGGTGAAGACCGCCTGGGACGCCTCGGCCGTCAGGCTGGAGGTCGTGGACAAGGGCGCCGGTCCCGTCGAGGCGCATCTGTCGGGCAACGCGACCTTCCTGCGGCTGCCGAAGATCCTGGACAGCCTGGAGTCGCTGCCCCAGGACCGCCCGGTCCGGCTCGACCTGTCCGGGCTGCACCACCTGGACCACGCCTGCCGTACGGCGCTGGACAACTGGGCGGAGCGGCACAGCGCGGCCGGCACGGAGCCGGTGAAGCTGCTCATGGCCGCGTGACCGGGCAGCCGCTCACGGCCGCGTGACCGTCCGCCCGTGGGGTCGGGACGCCGGGACCTCTCGGCATCCCGGCCCCACGGGCCTATCGTGGCAACAACGGATAAAACGGGCCTCTGGTGAGGAGGTCACCATGGTCGAGTACCTTGTGGTGGCCATTGCGACGGTGGGTTCCCTCGGTGTCGTGTACCTGGCGGCGGCGGCGCGGGTGGTGAAGCAGTACGAACACGGGGTGCTGTTCCGGCTCGGCCGGGTCACCGGGGACGTACGGACGCCGGGCCTGAACCTGGTCATTCCCTTCGTGGACCGGCTGCGGAAGATCAACCTCCAGATCGTGACCATGCCGATCCCGGCCCAGGAGGGCATCACCCGGGACAACGTCACCGTCCGGGTGGACGCGGTGGTCTACTTCCGGGTGGTCGACGCGGTGAGCGCCCTGGTGAAGGTCGAGGACTACAAGTTCGCGGTCTCGCAGATGGCGCAGACCTCCCTGCGGTCGATCATCGGCAAGAGCGATCTGGACGACCTGCTCTCCAACCGCGAACAGCTCAACCAGGGCCTGGAGCTGATGATCGACAGCCCGGCGGTGGGCTGGGGCGTCCAGGTGGACCGGGTCGAGATCAAGGACGTGTCCCTGCCGGACACGATGAAGCGGTCGATGGCCCGCCAGGCCGAGGCGGACCGCGAGCGCCGGGCCCGGATCATCAACGCCGACGCCGAGCTGCAGGCCTCCAAGAAGCTGGCCGAGGCCGCCCAGCAGATGGCCGACACCCCGACCGCGCTCCAGTTGCGGCTGCTGCAGACGGTGATGGCGGTGGCGGCCGAGAAGAACTCCACCCTGGTGCTGCCCATCCCGGTCGAGCTGCTGCACTTCCTGGAACGCGGCGCGCAGCCGCCCGTCGCGGAGCCGGACCGGACGCCCCACCCCCTGCCGCACACCGACGGCGGCCCGCGTCCCGGATAGCGGCACACCGCGCCGGGGCCGGCGCGCACCGCGCCCCGACGGGCACGCGGGCCGCATCCCGGCCGGCGGACCGGGCACCCGTGAGGGCACCCGGCCCACCGGACGAGAGGAGCGCCCGTGCCCAAGCACCCGGCCGAGAAGGACAGCACACTGGGGGACCTGCTGCGTCTCCCGCCGGGCGAGCGGGTCGACCTGGGCGGGTACGACCCCCGGGCCACCCCCGGCGCCCCGGACGGCAAACAGGCCGCGCTGGCCGACACCGACCGCATGGGCCGCCGCCTGGCCAAGCTCCAGGAGCGGCTGTGGGCGGCGGGCACCGCGGGCGACCGCCGCCGGGTGCTGCTCCTGCTCCAGGGCATGGACACCAGCGGCAAGGGCGGCACGGTACGGCACGTGATCGGCCGGCTCGACCCGGCGGGCTGCCGGGTCAGGGCGTTCAAGGCGCCCACCGAGGAGGAGCGGCGGCACGACTTCCTGTGGCGGGTGCGGCGCGCGCTGCCCGGCCCCGGCGAGATCGGCATCTTCGACCGCTCGCACTACGAGGACGTGCTCGTGGCCCGGGTCCGGCATCTCGCGCGGCCCGCCGAGATCGGCAGCCGCTACGGGCTGATCAACGACTTCGAGCGGGAGCTGGCCGAGGACGGCGTGACCGTCGTCAAGTGCTTCCTGCACCTGTCCTACGACGAGCAGCGGCGCCGGCTGCTGCGCCGCCTGGACCGCCCCGACAAGCACTGGAAGTTCGACCCGGCCGACCTGGAGGGACGCGCCCTGTGGCCGGCCTACCAGGAGGCGTACGAGACGGCCCTGGAACGCTGCGCGGCGCCGCACGCACCCTGGTACCTCGTCCCGGCGGACCGCAAGTGGTACCGCAACTGGGCGATCAGCCGGCTGCTGCTGGAGCGGCTGCGGGAGCTGGACCCGCGCTATCCGCCGGCCCGCTTCGACGTGGCGGAGTGCCGGGAGCGGCTGCTGGAGGGGACGTGAGGCGGGCGGGCCGGGGTACCCGACGGGCATGCGCGAACAGCGGAAGGTCACCGATTCGTACTGGCTGCGGACCGCTCCCGGGCCGGATCACCCGGTCCTGGACGCGGACCTCGACGTGGACGTGGCCGTCGTCGGCGCCGGCATCGCCGGGCTGAGCACCGCCCACGAGCTGGCCCGGGCCGGGCGGCGGGTGGCGGTGCTGGAGGCCGGGCGGGCGGTGGCCGGGGTCACCGGCCACACCACCGCGAAGCTGACCGCCCAGCACACCCTGGTCTACGACCGGCTGCGGCGCACCCGGGGACCGGAGGGGGCCCGGCTGTACGCCCGCTCGCAGTCGGAGGCGATCGCGCACGCGGCGGCGCTGGCGGCGGAGCTGGGCGTCGACTGCGAGTGGGAGACCCGGGACGCGTACACCTACGTCCGGGACCCCGCGCGGGTCGCGGAGGTGCGCGCGGAGGCGGAGGCCGCCCGGGAGGCGGGGCTGCCGGCCGCGTTCACCACGGAGACCGGGCTGCCGTTCCCGGTGGCGGGCGCGGTCCGGGTGACCGGGCAGGCGCAGTTCCACCCGGTGAAGTACCTGCGGGCGCTCACCGCGGACCTGCTCGCGCACGGCGGCCAGGTGTTCGAGCACACGCGGGTCACCGGGCTCACGGAGGGCGAGCCGTGCCGGCTGACCACGGAGGCGGGCCTCACGGTGACCGCGCGGGACGTGGTGATCGCCACCCACTACCCCGTGTTCGACCGGGCCCTGCTGTTCACCCGGCTGTCCCCGCGCCGGGAACTGGTCGTCGCCGGACCGCTGGGCGACGGCCCGGACCCGGGCGGCATGTACATCACCCCGGACGAGAACACCCGCTCGGTGCGCACCGCGCCCTACGGCCCGGACGGGCAGCGGCTGCTGGTGGTCACCGGGGAGCACTTCACGCCCGGCACCGGCGATCCACAGGCCGGCTTCGACCGGCTCGCCGCCTGGGCGCGGGAGCACTTCCCCGGGGTGAGCCTGGACCACGCCTGGGCCACCCAGGACAACGAGTCCACCGACTCCGTCCCGCTGGTCGGCCCGTTCCACGCGGGCGCCCGGCACACCTATGTCGCCACCGGCTTCGGCGGCTGGGGCCTGAGCGGCGGCATCATGGCCGGACTGCTGCTGACCGCGCTGATCACCGGCCGGGAGTGCGCCTGGCGCGAGCTGTACGACCCGCGCCGGCTGAAGTCGGTGGCCCGGGAGGCGCCGACGCTGCTGAAGACGCAGGCGGAGGTGGCCCGGCACTTCGTGGGCGACCGGCTGAAGCCGCCGGGTTCGGTGGCCGGCCTGGAGCCGGGCGACGGCGCGCTGGTCCGGTGCGGCGGCGAGCGGCTCGCGGTGCACCGCGACGACGAGGGCGCCCTGCACGCCGTGTCCGCCCGCTGCACCCACCTCGGCTGCCTGGTCTCCTTCAACCGCGCCGAACGGGCCTGGGAGTGCCCGTGCCACGGCTCGCGGTTCGCGGTGGACGGCACCGTGATCCAGGGCCCGGCGGTCGAACCGCTGGAGCGGCGCGAGCTGGACCAGGCGACGGAAGAAGGCCCGCCGGCCGGGTGACGGCAGCACCACACCCGGGACGGATCGTCATATAAACGTACTTTCCGTCCTACGTTGGTACGGTGATCCCACCAGCACACCGTCTCGCCACCGTCACCGCCCTCTGCGCCCTCGGCGCGGCGCTCGCCTCCTGCGGCACCGCGACCGCCCCGCGCCCCGCCCCGGCCGCCTCCTCCCCCTCCGCCTCCGCGCGCACCCCCGTCCTCGCGCCCGGTCCCGGCGGGCTGACCCCGGTGTTCGCGCACGGCCCGCGCACCCGGGGCAAGACCGTCGCGCTCACCTTCGACGCCGACATGACCGCGGACCAGGGGCCCCGCGCGGCCGCCGGCGAGCACTTCGACAACCCGGGCCTGATCACGGCGCTGCGCACGCTGAAGGTGCCGGCGACCGTGTTCATGACCGGTAGCTGGGCCGACCAGTACCCGGCCGAGGCCCGCGACCTGGGCCGGGACCCGCGGTTCGAGGTGGCCAACCACTCCTTCAGCCACTACGCGTTCACCGCCGACTGCTACGGCCTGCCGACCGTGGCCGCCGACCGCATGCGCGCGGACGTCCAGCGGGCCTACGACTCCCTGCGCGCGGCCGGCGTACCGCACCCCATGCCGTACTTCCGCTTCCCCGGCGGCTGTTACGACCAGCAGGCGCTGCGCGCGCTCAGCGGGCTCGGGGTGACCGCGGTGCAGTGGGACGTGGTGAGCGGTGACGCCTTCGCCACGGACGCCGACGCGGTGGTGCGACAGGTGCTGGACGGGGTGAAACCGGGCTCGGTGGTCGTCCTGCACTGCACCCGCAGCGCCGCCCCGACCACCGAGCGGGTCGTCCGCGCGGTCGTACCGGAGCTGCGCCGGCGCGGCTACCGCTTCGTGAAGGTCTCCGAGCTGATCGCCGAGACCCGCCCCGCCCGGTGACCGTCCTACGCTGGGGGCATGAGCGACGAGGACTACTGCACGATCACCGACGCGGCGCGGCCGGCCAAGGCCGACGGCCCGCCGTACGCGGCCTGTGTGCTGTGCCGGGAGCCGACCGAGTACCCGGAGTCGTACAAGGGCATCACGCTGTGCCCGGTGTGCGAGTGGCAGGAGGCCCAGCGCACCGCCTGTTCAGGGTGAGCGGCGGCCGGTGAGCCAGGCCGCGGCGGCGAAGGCGCCGGCCGTGACCAGGGCCGCGCCGGCCGTCGGCAGCAGCGCCAGGGGCGCCCGGCCGGTCTGCGAGCCGGTGACCAGACCGCTGACCGCGGCCTGCGCCGGGGAGCCGGCCCACACCACCGCGAGCAGCGCCCCGAGCAGCATCGCGGGCACCGCGCGTCCGGTGGAGCGCAGCACCGGACGGTGGGTGAGCGCGCCGACGGCCGTGCCGAGCAGGGCGCAGACGAGGACGGCCGGCAGCCCGGCGGCCAGCGCCCGCGGCGGCGCGATCCGCACGCGGTGGCCGTTGCTCGCGGGGTCGCTGACCAGGGTCACCACCGCGGTGGCCGCCAGCCCGAGCAGCACGGCCGCGAGCAGGGCGGTCAGCAGGCAGGCGAGGTGCGCCCGGGCGGGGCCGCGCGCGGCGGCGACGCAGGCGCGGGCCGCGGGCGGCTCGCCGGTGACGCAGATCCGGACCAGCCAGGCGGCCACCGGCAGCAGTGCGGCGGCCGTGTAGCCGAGCGAGTCCAGCACCGGCTGGCCCGCGCCCACGCCGACGGTGAGGAAGACGGCGTACAGGATCACCGGCGGCAGCCAGCGCTGGGAACGCAGCAGCAGGTCGGCCTGGTAGCGCAGCAGGGCGGTCACGGACGGCTCCCGGGTTCGACGCGCACCACGTGCCACGGCGGGCGGGCCGTGAGCAGGGCGCGCAGCAGGAGGTCGGAGTGGGAGGCGGGGACGGTGAGGCGGTGGCTGCCGGGCGCCGTCTCCTCCGCGCGGACGGCGGCCTGGAGCACGTCCGCCGGCAGCCGCCCGCCCGGCGGCCCCTGCGCGACGACGACGGTGAGCGGCCCGTCCGCCACGAGCGCCCGCTCGGTACGGCGGCTCAGCCCGCCGCCGGCCACGGTGTACGTCGCGTCCTCCGCCCCGGCGAGCCGTCGCGGGTCGTGGTCCACGAACACCACCGCGCCGCCGGCGGCGGTCCGTTCGGCGACCACCCGGTCCAGCTCGGCCCGCGCCGCCGCGTCGAGCCCGGTCCACGCCTCGTCCAGCACCAGCAGCTCCGGGTCGCCGACCAGGGCCTGGGCGACGGCGACCTTCTGGCTGCCGCCCTTGGACAGCCGCACCATCGGCGTGCCGGCGTGCTCCTGTGCGCCGAACCGCTCCAGCCACGCGTGCGCGGCGCGTGCGGCGGCGTTCCGGCCGAGGCCGTGGACGGTGCCGAGGTGGGTGAGGTAGCCGGCGGCCGTGAAGGGCAGGGCGGAGGGGAACCGCTCGGGTACGTACGCCGTGCGCGGCCGGCCGGTGATCCGGCCCTCGCTGGGCGTGTCGAGCCGGGCCAGGAGCCGCAGCAGGGTGGACTTGCCGCTGCCGTTCGCCCCGTCGATCCGGGTGAGGGTGCCGGGTGCGACGGCGAGGCCGACGCCGCGTAACACCCACGGGCCGCGGACGCCGTAGCGACGGCCTACGGCGGTCAGGCGCAGCTCACGCTCGTGGTCACGGTGCATGGGGGCCATTGTGGCGCGGCGCCCGCTCCCCGGGCCCCGCGCGGCGGGCCGGGTCCGGGGTGCCGGGGCCGCGTCCGGGGTGCCGGGGCCGCGTCCCGGCTCAGCGGGCCATGCCCCGGCCGAGTTCCGTCGCCCGGGCCCGCACCGCCGCGGCCCACGCGCCCCCGTCCCCCGGCCCCGACACCCCGGCCGCCGAGACCTGCACGTCCGCCGCGGGGCCGTCCGGGAAGGCCGCGAGCCGGGCCCAGTCGACGGCGATCCCGGCGCGCTCGGCGAGGGCGACGACGACGCCGGCGAAACCCTCGCCGAGGGCCAGGACGACGGCGTGGCCGGTCCGCCGGTGCCAGGCGAGGAGGGCGTGCACGAAGACCGCGAACGCCTCCGGGTCGATCCGGCACTCGTCGTTCTCCATCGGCCCGAAGCCGGACGGCAGGTCCAGTTCGGCCTCGAAGACCGCGACCTGCCGCAGGAAGAGCCGCGCGGCCCCGTTGGACGGGTTCCACAGCGTCTCGTCACCGATGTCGAAGTACTGGCTCACGCGCGCTCGCTCCCCGTCCGGCCGCGGCTCCCTCCGGCCGGGCCGGGTCAGCGTAGCCCGCGGGCGGTCCGCCGGTCGCCGGGGTTTCCCGCGGGGCCCGCGCGTTGATCGGGCCGCCCGCGGCTTCGTAGGCTGGGCTCCCGTGAGCCACGATCCCGCACCCGCGCCCGCCCGCCCCGCACCCGACGCCCGCGACGAGGCGCCGCAGTTCGTGCTGCCGCTCGTCGTCCGCATCGAGCGCGGCGACCCGCCCGCCCGTACCGACGCGCTGGAGACGGCCGCCCGGGCCGTGCTCACCCTGCTCGGCGACGAACGGGCACACGAGGACGGGGAGTGGGCCGAGGCGGTACGGAACTGGGAGGACGCCCGCATCCGGAAGGTGGTCCGGCGGGCCCGCGGCGCCGAGTGGCGGCGCGCCGAGGCACTGCCCGGGATCACCCTGACCGGCAAGTCGGCACAGGTCCGGGTCTTCCCGCCCGTCCCGCTGGACGGCTGGCCCAAGGACCTGGCGAAGCTCCAGGTGTCCGGCACCGAGCTGGACGACCCGGAGCCGCCGGCGGCCGCCGACCCGGCCGCCGAGCCGGTGCTCTGGCTCAACCCGGAGCTGGAGATGTCGGCCGGCAAGGCGATGGCCCAGGCCGGCCACGGCGCCCAGTTGGCCTGGTGGGCGCTGTCCGGGGCGGAGCGCGCCGCGTGGCGGGACGCCGGCTACCCGCTGGCCGTCCGCACGGCCGCCCCGGCCGACTGGCCGCGCCTGACCACGAGCGGCCTGCCGGTGGTCCGCGACGCCGGCTTCACGGAGATCGCCCCGGGCTCCTGCACGGTGGCGGCGGACCACCCGGCACTGCGCTGAGCCGGGCCTGCGGGGGCTCCCGGCTCCACCCGGTGAACGATTGCTCAGGCTCGGCGGAAGGAGCGTGTCTCGGTCACGCCGACCTGTGCGGCGGCATGAGGCGCGAGTAGTGACGGTGTCCGACCGGGTGGGAGCGGTGTTCATCTCCCCGTAGCCCCAGTAGGGCGCATCTCCTCGGACAGGCCGAGGTGGTCCCGAAGCGCGCGCCAGCCGATCTCGGTGAGAGCGACGGCGCGGCTGGTGCCGATCCGGGTGATCCACCCGGAGCCGAAGGCGTGACGGCACAGGGCCGCACCGACGGCGCCGGCCATATGAGGGCGGCGTTCGGTCCAGTCCAGGCACGAGCGGACGGGCGGACGCCGTGTGGCGGATGGCAGCACGATGCCGAGGTCGGCCAGCCAGGCGACCCCGTCGCCGGTGAGCGTCGGCCCCTGCTCCCAGTCCAGCAGCCCGCGGTCGGTCATCGCCTCGGTGATGGCGACCCCGAGGGCGCCCGCAAGGTGGTCGTAGCACGTCCGGGCGCGGGCCAGCGCCCGACTCCGATTCACAGCGGGCAGTGAGCGCGGCGGAGTGACGCGCCGGGGCGCCATGGAGGCAAGGGTCTCGATCAGTCGGGCCGTCTCGGGATCGGCGAGGCGGACGTAGCGATGACGACCCTGACGCTCCTGGGCGAGCAATCCTCCGCCGACCAGGAGGTTCAGGTGTTCGGTCGCGGTCGAGGCGGCCACCCCGGCATGACGCGCCAACTCGGTCGCGGTCCATGCCCGGCCGTCCAGGAGGGCCAGGCAGAAACTCGCGCGGGTGCCGTCCGCCAGGAGTCCGGCCAGAGCGGCCAGGTCCGGACCTTCCACATGCGCGTCACGGTCTCTCATGGTCGTCCATCATTCCCCGGCGATCCTTCGGCGAGGGCCGAAGAGTCCTCACTCTACGGTCGGCTCTCATGAACACCGCGACACCCGGCACCACGCCCGACAGCACGTCGGCCGCCCATGTGGCCGTCGAGCCGAGCATCCTGTACTTCGGCACGCCGGTCGTCCTGCTCTCGACAGAGAACGAGAACGGCTCCTTCAACCTGGCGCCGATGTCCTCGGCCTGGGCACTCGGCCACGTCATCGTCCTCGGTCTGGGCGCCGAGGGACAGACCGCGCACAATCTCCTCAGCCGACCCGATCTCGTGGTCAACCTCCCCGCGCCGGCCCAGTGGCCGGCGGTGGAGCGGCTGGCGCCGCTGACCGGACGCACGCCGATACCCGTGGAAAAGCGCGGCGCCTTCCGTTTCGAGCCGGACAAGTTCGCCGCCGCCGGCCTGCGACCCGAACACTCCGAGCTGGTCAGGCCCCCCAGGGCCGCCGAATGCCCCCTCCAGTTGGAGGCCCGCGCCGCACGGGTCCAACCCGATGCTTCCGGGGCCTTCCTCATCGTCGAAGCCCATGTGCTCAAGGTCCACGCCGACCCGCGCATCGTCGTCCCCGGCTCCCAGCACATCGACCCGGCCGCCTGGAGCCCACTGATCTACAACTTCCGCCACTACTACGGACTGGGCCCTGAACTCGGCCACAGCTTCCGCTCCCGTACACCCCGGCGAAGCCCCTGACCGACCTCGAAGCCGGTACACGGTCGAGGAGGATGGAAGCAGGGCCGCCACCGGCAACCCGGAGATCATGGTCAAGTCCGGGTCGCCCGGAGGTGGCCGGGGCCCCGGTCCCCTCCGCCGCCGGACCGCGTCGCGGGGCGGAACCTCAAATGTTGCTCTGAACGCCCTCCGAGGCGTGGTTCGCGGCCGGCCGGCCGGGCCATAGTGCCCTCACCCGACGCACGCGTACGGGGCGAGGAGGGGGAGGCGGCATGCGGGGACTGGGGACCGGGATCGGGTGGCGGCCGGAGATCGCGGACGCGGTGGAGGCGATGCCGGGCATCGACTGGGTGGAGGTCGTCGCGGAGAACGTCTGCCCCGGTCATCTGCCCGCGTCGCTGCTGCGGCTGCGCGAGCGCGGGGTGACCGTGATACCGCACGGCGTCTCCCTCGGCCTCGGCGGCGCGGACCGCCCCGACGAGGGACGGCTGACGGCGCTCGCCGAGCGGGCGGAGGCGCTCGGCGCCCCGCTGGTCACCGAGCACATCGCCTTCGTCCGGGCGGGCGGCACGCTCACCGCCTCCCCCGCGCTGGAGGCCGGCCACCTGCTGCCCGTGCCGCGCACCCGGGACGCGCTGGACGTGCTGTGCGAGAACGTCCGGATCGCCCAGGAGGCGCTGCCGGTGCCGCTGGCCCTGGAGAACATCGCCGCGCTGTTCTCCTGGCCGGGCGAGGAGCTGACGGAGGGGCAGTTCCTGTCCGAGCTGGTGGAGCGGACCGGCGTACAGCTGCTGATCGACGTGGCCAACCTGCACACCAACCACGTCAACCGGGGCGAGGACCCGGCCGAGGAACTGGCCGCGCTGCCCCTGGAGGCGCTCGCCTACGTCCATGTCGCGGGCGGTGTCGAACGCGACGGGGTCTGGCACGACAGCCACGCCCACCCCGTGCCGCGCCCGGTGCTCGACATCCTGACCGGCCTCGCCGCCCGGGTGGCACCGCCCGGCGTACTGCTGGAACGGGACGAGAACTTCCCGGAACCGGCGGAACTGGAAGGCGAGTTGACCGCGATCCGCCGGGCCGTGGCGGCCGGCCGGGCACGGGCGACGGCCGGCCGGGCACGAGCAGCGGACGGCCGGGCACGAGCAGCGGACGGCGCGTCCGCCGGGGTCCCGGTGGGGGCGGACACCGCCGGCACGGAGGCCGAGGGCACCGGAGTGCCGGCGCGGGCGGTGGCCGGGGCGCGCGAGCGGCTCGGGGTGGCCCAGGCCGCCGTGCTGTCGTCGCTGGTGGCGGGGACGCCGGTGCCGGAGGGGTTCGACCGGGTCCGGATGGGGGTGCAGGCCCGCACGCTCGCGGCGAAGCGCGCGGACGTGGTGGCGAAGGTGGCACCCGAACTGCCGGTCATCCTCGGCCCCGACTACCGGGAGACGTTCCTGGAGTACGCCCGGCGGCGCCCGATGACCGGCGGCTACCGCCGCGACGCGCTGGACTTCGCCGGACAACTGCTGGACCGGGGCCGGCCCTCCACGCCGGACACGCGCCGGGCGCTGCGGGAATGGTGGCTGGACCGGGCGGGCCCGGCCCCGCGCAAGCAGCGCCTCACCGCCCGGCTGCTGCACCGCCGGGGCACGGCGCAGAACGTCCGGAGCAGCGCGTAGAACGTCCGGGGCGCTGCGTGCAACGTCCGGGGCAGCGCGTAGAACGTCCGGCACTGCGCAGAACGTCCGGGGCAGTGCGGGCGAGGGCCGTTCCGCCGGGGGCGCGCAACCGCGCGGCCGGCCACCGCGCACCCGCACCCCGCCCCGGGTCCGCGTCCCGCGCGCCCCCGGCCCGGCGCTGCCCCGTCCCGCTCCCGCTCCCGCTCCCGCGCCGTGAGAACCCTCGCGGCGCACCAGTACTATGCCAACCCCGCACCCGCCCCCAGTTCCCCGGCGTGCGGTGCAGGAGGCACCATGCGACCGCGTCCCCCCGTCACCGGCCGAGGCGTGTTCAGCGGCACCGGGCTGATCGTCACCGCCCTCGCGGCCACGGCCGCGGCCCTGCTCGTGCCGCTGTGGTCCTACGCCGGCCGGCCGGACCCGGCGGCCGCGAGCCCCCGGAGCGCGCGGACGGTGACGACGCCGTACGGCCCGCTGTCCGCCGCGGACCGGGACTTCGTCACCAAGGTCCGGCTGGCCGGGCTGTGGGAGCTGCCGGCCGGGGAACTGGCCGAGCGCAAGGGCACGACAGCGGCGATCCGCACGGCCGGCCGGCACCTCGTCGACGGCCACACCGCCCTGGACGCCCATGTCCGCACTGTCGCCCTCCAGCTCGGCGTGCCGCTGCCCAACGAGCCGAACGCGCAGCAGAAACAGTGGCTCGCCGCCCTGGACGCGGCCGGCGGCCAGGACTTCGACCGGCGGTTCGCCGGTCTGCTGCGGCTCGCCCACGGCCGGGTGTTCTCGCTGGTCGCCCAGATCCGGGCCGGAACCCAGAACTCCCTGGTCCGCGATCTCGCCGACGACGCCAACGCGACCGTCCTGGACCACATCAGGGTCCTGGAGGCGACGGGCTACGTCGACTTCGCCGCGCTGGCGAGGGAGCTGGCGGTCTCCGCCTCCCCGGTGCCGGCCCCGCCCGCGGCCGATCCGGGCGCCGCCGTCCCCGTCGTACCGTCCTCGGGCGAGCCGTCCTCCCCGCCCCCGGGTGCCGGTGCCTCGCCGCCCCCGGGCGGCCCCTGACCGGCAGGGCGTAACGGAACGCCACATACCGGTCACCGGGCGTCCGGATCGTGAACAGGCCATGGCGTTCGCCCTGGTCCCTGGCATACAAACACGTCATGTTCTGGGTCCTTCTCCTGCTCCTGGCCTGGGGTTTCGCCGGTACGGCCTGTGCCCGTCTGTGTCTGGCGGCCGTGCGCGCGGCCGCCGCGGACGCGCGGGACGCGCCGGCGGACGGCGCGCGCGAGCTGTCGCTGTACGAGGCGGCGTTCCTCGCCGGCGGCCCCGCCCGGGTCGCCGAGGTGACCCTCGTCTCCATGGCCCGCCAGCGCCGGCTGCTGCTCGCGCACACCGGCTGGGCCACGGTCGTGGACCCGCGGGGCCGGGACGAGATGGAACGGTCGGTCATAGGGGCCATCGGGCCCGCCGGTCAGTCGCGGATCGCGGCGGCGCGGGCGCGGGCGGCCGGTGCCGAGGCGGTGCGCCGGCTGGCCGACGGCCTGGTCCGCGCGGGCCTCGCGGTGCCGGAGGGCGCGGGGACGACGGTGGGGTCCGCCGTCCGGCGGGTGCGGGCCGCCGCGCCGGTGGTGGCCGTGCTGGGTGTCACCGCCGTCCTGCTGCCCGTCCCGAGCGGGACGCCGCGCACGCTGGTCGGCGCGTGGTTCGCGCTGCCTCTGGCCCTGGTGCTGAGCTGTCTGGCCATCGCCCGGTTCGAGATGCATCCCTATCCGCGCCGGGCCTCGCCGGCCGGGCAGCGGCTGCTGAGCGCGCTGCCCGGCCGGCCGGCCGGCGACGAGCGGTCGTTCCTCACCTCGGTCGCCGTCCGCGGGGTCCGCGCGATCGGCGAGCCGGAACTGCGCGCGGCCTTCGCCCACCGCGACCGGCCCGGGTCCGAGTGAGCGCGGGAGACGGCGGGAGCGCGGCGGACCGCGGGGGCGCGTAGGGGGCATCGGCGCCGACACCGGCCGGGCGGTGCTTGCCTTCCGGCACCGCCGTACGAAACATCCCTTCTGTCGCCGCCGGGCCGTGGCAGCCGTGCCATCGCCGCCGCGCACCGAAGGGATACGCGATGAAAGCTGCCGCCCGCTGCTCGGCCGCCGGGTCCTTGCTGCTGACCTCCCTGATCGCGGCCCCGGCGGGCGGCGCGTCCGGCGCCCCGGGCGCCCCGGCCGCGGGCTCGGCCGAGCTGCGCGGCACCGCGGTGGCCGTGGCCCGCGCCCGCGCGGCCGGCATCGACTTCGGCCCGTGCGCCCCGGCCGACGTGCCCGGCACCCCGGCCGGGGTGCGGTGCGGCACGGTGAGCGTCCCGCTGGACTACGCCCACCCGGACGGCCGGCAGATCAGGCTGACCGTCAGCCGCGTCCGGGCCAGCCAGAAGGACCCGCACAACAGCAAGCGCAAGGTGCCCCGGCAGGGCGCCCTGGTCTTCAACCCGGGCGGACCCGGCGCCACCGGCATGTACTTCCCGCTGATCGGCGCCGTCCCGAAGTGGCAGCGGATCGCCGCCGCCTACGACCTCGTCGGCTACGCCCCGCGCGGGGTGGGCCGCTCGGCGCCGCTGTCCTGCGAGGACCCCGCGCGGTTCTTCAAGGCGCCCACCGCGTCACCGGAGCACCCCTCGGAGTCGTACAAGCGGCAGCGCATCGCCCAGGCGAAGGCGTACGCGCGCGGCTGCGCCACGCGCTCCGGGGACCGGCTGCGGTTCTACACCTCGCTCGCCAACGCCCGGGACCTGGACGTCCTGCGGGCCGCGCTGGGCGAGGACCGGCTGACCTACCTGGGCGCGTCGTACGGCACCTACTTCGGCGCGCTGTACGCGGCGATGTTCCCCTCGCACGTGCGGCGCATGGTGCTGGACGCGCCGGTGGACCCGGACCCGCGGGAGATCTGGTACCGCGGCAACCTGGAGCAGTCGGCGGCGTTCGAGGAGCGCTGGGCGGACTTCCGGGACTGGGCCGCCCGGCACGACGACGTGTACCGGCTCGGCACCACGCCCGCCGCGGTGCAGCGCTCCTACGACACCGCGCGCGAGCGGCTGGCCGGGCGGGCGGCGGGCGGGAAGGTGGGCCCCGGCCAGTTGCAGAACGTGTTCCTGTCGGCCGGGTACTACGACGACTTCTGGCCGAGCCGGGCCGCGGCCCTGTCGGCGTATCTGCGCGGCGACCCGGGGCCGCTGGTCCGGCTGGGCACGCCGGACCCGGCGACGGCCACCGAGGCGGAGAACGCCGGCGCGGTGTACACGGCCGTCGAGTGCAACGACGCGCCCTGGCCCACGGACTGGCGGGTGTGGGACCGCGACAACACCCGGCTCGCCCGGGTGGCGCCCTTCGAGACCTGGGACAACGCGTGGATGAACCTGCCGTGCGCCTACTGGCCGGCGCCCCGGCAGCGGCCGCTGGACGTGCGGACCGGGCCGGGCGAGCTGCCGCCGGTGCTGATCCTGGCGGCCGAGCGGGACGCGGCGGCGCCGTACCGGGGCGCGCTGGAGCTGAGGCGGCGGCTGGCCGGCTCGGTGCTGGTGACGGAGCGGGACGCGGGGACGCACGGCACCGCCGGCGGGCCCAACGGCTGCGTCAACGGACACCTGCACGCGTACCTGCTGGAGGGCCGGCTGCCGGCGCGGCACGCGTTCTGCGCGCCGCGCCCGGAACCGGTCGCCTCCGGCGGTCCGGCCGGCGCAACCGCTCAGCGGGGCGGCCTGGCGGCCGAGGCCGGCGGGCGCCGGGCCGCCCACGGGGGCGGCGTTTGACCGCGCCCGGGAGGCTCGGGGCGCGCCGTGGCTTCCCGCGCCGTTCCCCGCGCCGCTTCGGGCCGGCTCAGGCGAGGGTCGCCACCAGGTCCGCGATGTTCTTGCGGCGGCCCGTGAAGAACGGGACCTCCTCGCGGACGTGCCTGCGGGCCTCGGAGGCGCGCAGGTGGCGCATGAGGTCGACGATGCGGTGCAGCTCGTCGGCCTCGAAGGCGAGGACCCACTCGTAGTCGCCGAGGGAGAACGAGGCGACCGTGTTGGCGCGCACGTCCGGGTAGCCGCGGGCCATCTTGCCGTGGTCGGCGAGCATGCGGCGGCGGTCCTCGTCGGGCAGCAGGTACCACTCGTAGGAGCGCACGAACGGGTAGACGCTCACATAGTCGCGGGGCGTCTCGTCGGCGAGGAACGCCGGGATGTGCGAGCGGTTGAACTCGGCCGGGCGGTGCAGCGCCATGTTCGACCAGACCGGCTCCAGGGCGCGGCCCAGCCTCGTGCGGCGGAAGAGGTTGTACGCCTCCTGGAGCTGGTCGCTGGTCTCGGCGTGCCACCAGATCATGAGGTCGGCGTCGGCGCGCAGGCCCGAGATGTCGTAGGTGCCGCGGACGGTCACGTCCTTGGCGGCGAGCTGGTCGAACAGCTCCTGGACCTCGTCGGCGTATCCCGCGCGGTCCTCCGGCAGCACGTCCTTCAGCTTGAAGACCGACCAGAGGGTGTAGCGGATGACCTCGTTGAGGTCCTTGGCCAGCTTGCCCTTGTTCGGGATCCTGCCGGACTCGGTGGTGGGGGCGTCGTCACTCATGGCCCCTATTCTCCCGCGCCGCCGTGCAGGCTCTGCACCGGGTTGGCCGTCAGCTCCCGCACCCCGCGCGCGTCGCCGCCGAGCTGGTCGACGGCCGCGTACGCGCTCGCGACGCACGCCGGGATGCCGACGCCGTCGTACTGCGCGCCGCACACCGCGAGCCCCGGCAGCCCGGCGATCCGCTCGCGGACGCGGGCCACGCGCGCGTGGTGTCCGACCGGGTACTGCGGCAGGCCGTCGGTCCAGCGGGTGACCCGGGTGCGGACCGGCGCGGCGTCCAGGCCGGTGGCCTCCCGCAGGTCGTGCCGGGAGACCTCCACCAGGCCGGCGTCGTCCCGGCCGAGGATCTCCGTCTCGCCGTAGCGGCCCACGGAGGTGCGCAGCACCAGCAGGTCCGGGTCCTCCTCGGCGATCCAGCCCCACTTGTGGGAGGCGAAGGTGGACGCCTTGATGGTGCGGCCGTCGACGGGCGGGACGAGGAAGCCGCTGCCCTCGGGCAGGCGCACGTCGGCGCGCCGGTAGGCGAGGGTGACCAGGGCCATGGAGGCGTACTCGACGGCGGCCAGCTCGGCGGCGGCGCCCGGGGCCTCGGCGCGCAGCAGCGCGGCGGCGGCCGGCGCGGGTACGGCGACGATCACCGCGTCGGCGCGCAGCACCCGCTCCCCCGCGGTGATCCGCCAGCCGGCCGGCTCCCGGCGCAGTTCCCGGGCGGGCGTGCCGGTGAGGATCTCGCCGCCCCGGGCGCGCACCGACTCGGCGACCGCGAGCGGCAGCCGGCCGACCCCGCCGGCGATGCCCATGAACACCGGCCCGGTCCGCTGCTGTGCCGCGGTCTGGGCCTGGATCTCGCGGACGCCCTCGGTGAGGGAGGCGTGGGCGCGGGCGGCCTGGAAGAGCTGCGGGACGGCCGAGCGCATCGAGATGCGGTACGCGTCGCCCGCGTACACCCCGCCGAGCAGGGGTTCGACCAGCCGGTCGACGACCTCGCGGCCGAGCCGGGCCGCCACGTACTCGCCGACGGCCACGTCGTCGCCGATCTCGGTGCGGGGCAGGCCGGCGTCGCGCTCGATGCGGGCCACGCCCTCGTCGGAGAGGACGCCGCGGAGCGCGGCGGCGGTGCCGGGCACGCCCATCACATGGCCCTTGGGCATGGGCCGCAGGGCGCCCCGGGTCCAGATCGAGGCGGTCGCGGTGGCGGGCGGCTGGAGCGCCGCGCCGAGCCCGGCCTCGCGCGCGAGGGCGACCGCCTCGGGGCGGCGGGCCAGCATCGACTCCGCGCCCAGGTCGACCCGTACGCCGGCGATCTCGCCGGGCAGCAGCTTGCCGCCGACCCGGCCGGCGGCCTCCAGGACGGTCACCCGCGCTCCGCGCCCGAGCAGCCGGTGCGCGGCGGCCAGCCCGGCGATGCCGGCCCCGATGACGACGACATGCCCCAGATCCTCACCCGTTGTGCTCATGTCCCCACTCTCTCAGACCCCGCGGGACCGCCCTCGGGGACCCGGCCGGGGGCGACGGGGACGACAGGGGCGGCCGGGAGCGGGCGGGGCGCTGCCCGTAGCGTGTGCCCATGAGCATGAGCGGTGCGCGGGGCGGCGGCGGAGAGCGACTGGTCGTGATCGGCGGTGACGCCGCGGGGATGTCCGCGGCGTCACAGGCGCGGCGGCTGAGGGGTCCGGACGAGCTGGAGATCGTGGCCTTCGAGCGCGGTCACTTCGCCTCGTTCTCGGCGTGCGGCATCCCGTACTGGGTGGGCGGCGAGGTCCCGGAGCGGGACCGGCTGATCGCCCGTACGCCCGAGGAGCACCGCGCGCGGGACATCGACCTGCGGATGCGCACGGAGGTCACGGAGATCGACGTGGCCGGGCAGCGGGTACGCGCGCGCGACGTCGATTCCGGCGCCGAGTCCTGGACGCCGTACGACAAGCTGGTGATCGCCACGGGTGCCCGCCCGGCCCGCCCGGAGCTGCCCGGTGTGGACGCTCCCGGCGTGCACGGTGTGCAGACCCTCGACGACGGGCAGGCCCTGCTGGACACGCTGCGGCGCACGCGGGGCCGCCGGGCCGTGGTCGTCGGGGCCGGCTACATCGGCGTCGAGATGGCCGAGGCGCTGATCAACCGGGGTTTCGAGGTGACCGTCGTCAACCGCGGCAAGGAGCCGATGTCGACGCTCGACCCGGACATGGGCCGGCTGGTGCACCGGGCGATGGAGGGCCTGGGGATCACCATGGTGAACGACGCCGAGGTGACCCGGGTGCTCACCGGCGAGGACGGCCGGGTCCGCGCGGTGGCCACGCAGGACGCCGCCTACCCGGCGGACGTGGTGATCCTGGGCATCGGCGTCCGCCCGGAGACCGCCCTCGCGCGGGCGGCCGGGCTGCCGCTCGGCGCGCACGGCGGTCTGCTCACCGACCTCGCGATGCGGGTGCGCGGGCAGGAGAACATCTGGGCGGGCGGCGACTGCGTGGAGGTGCTGAACCTGGTCTCCGGGCAGGAGCAGTACGTCCCGCTGGGCACCCACGCCAACAAGCACGGCCAGGTCATCGGCACCAACGCCGGCGGCGGGTACGCCACCTTCCCCGGTGTCGTCGGCACCGCCGTGAGCAAGGTGTGCGACCTGGAGATCGCCCGCACCGGCCTGCGGGAGAAGGACGCCCGCCGGGTGGGCCTGCGGTTCGAGACGGTCACCGTGGAGTCGACCAGCCGCGCCGGCTACTACCCCGGTGCCGCGCCGATGACGGTGAAGATGCTCGCCGAGACCCGTACGGGCCGGCTGCTCGGGGTGCAGATCGTCGGCAGGGAAGGGGCGGCGAAGCGGGTCGACATCGCGGCGGTGGCGCTGACCGCGCGGCTGACGGTGGAGCAGATGACGTCCCTGGACCTGGGGTACGCCCCGCCGTTCTCACCGGTGTGGGACCCGGTGCTGGTGGCCGCACGGAAGGCCACGGCGAAGGTGCGGGACGCCGGGTAGCGGTCCGCCGCGTGCCGGGCCGGCTGTGGTCCGGGCCACGCCCGCCCGGCGGTGGGCGCCGGTTCGCCCGTCCGATCGGGGGCACACCTCCTGTGTGGTGATCCCCGTCCATGATGTGAACCCGGTGCGCCGCACGCCCTGGGTGACGTACGCGCTCATCGCCGCCAACGTGCTGGTGTTCCTCGGCATGCCCGGCATAGCGGCTTCCGTGACCGGCGGCGGCGACCTGGCACAGCTCTGCCGGCTGCGGGCGTTCATGGACCACTACGCGGCGGTGCCCCGGGAGCTGATCCACGATCAGCTGCCCCGGCTCGTGCCGACCGGACAGACCGGCGTGGGCCCGCACGGCCCGGGCTGTGTCGTGGCGCCGCCCGGCTACGACAAGTCGCCGGCGCTGTCGGTGTTCACCGCGATGTTCCTGCACGGCGGCTGGCCGCACCTGCTGGGCAACATGCTCTTCCTGCTGATCTTCGGCAACAACGTCGAGGACCGGATGGGCCACATCCGCTTCTTCCTCTTCTACGTCGTGTGCGGCTACGCGGCCGGATACGGCTTCGCGCTGCTCGACCCGGCCTCCCCGGACCCGCTGATCGGCGCGTCCGGGGCGATCGCCGGGGTGCTCGGCGCCTATCTGGTGCTGTATCCGCGGGCCAGGGTGTGGGTGCTGGTGCCGTTCCTGGTCTTCCTGCCGCTGCGGCTGCCCGCCTGGCTGGTGCTGGGCTTCTGGTTCGCGCTCCAGGCGGTGTACTCCTCCGGGCACGGGGTGTCCGGCGCGGGCACGGTGGCGTACGCGGCGCACGTGGCCGGTTTCCTCGCGGGCATGCTGCTGGCCTGGCCGCTCAAGCCCGGCACGCCGCCCCCGCCGGAGCCGCCCGGCCTGCTGTTCGGCAGGCGCGCGCGGCCCCGCCCCACCTGGTGAGTCAGCGCGCGGTGGCGGTGTGGACGTACTCCGCGAGCCGGGTCAGGGCGTCCGGGTCGGTGTTCGGCGGGACGCCGTGGCCGAGGTTGAAGACGTGTCCCTCCAGGCCGGCGGCGGCGTCCAGCACCTCGCGGGTCTTGGCGGCGACGGTGTCCTTGTCGGTGAACAGGACGGTCGGGTCCAGGTTGCCCTGGAGTGCCTTGCCGGGGCCGACGCGGCGCTGCGCCTCGTCCAGCGGGACGCGCCAGTCGACGCCGACGACGTCCGCGCCGGCCTCGCCCATGAGGCCCAGCAGCTCACCGGTGCCGACGCCGAAGTGGATGCGCGGGACGCCGTAGCCGGCGACCGCGTCGAAGACCTTCGCGGAGGCGGACATCACCGAGGTGCGGTAGTCGGCCGGGGCCAGGGCGCCGGCCCAGGAGTCGAAGAGCTGCACGGCGCTCGCGCCGGCCTCGATCTGCACCTTCAGGAAGGCGGCCGTGATGTCGGCGAGGCGGTCGAGCAGGTCGGCCCAGAGTGCGGGGTCGCCGTACATCATCGCCTTGGCGTTCTCGTACGTGCGGGACGGGCCGCCCTCGACCAGATAGCTCGCGAGGGTGAACGGCGCGCCCGCGAAGCCGATCAGCGGGGTGCCGCCCAGCTCACGGGTGAGCAGGCCGACGGCCTCGGTGACGTACGGCACGTCCTCGGGGGTGAGGTCGCGCAGCCGGGCCAGGTCGGCGCGGGTGCGCACCGGCTGCTCGACGACCGGGCCGACCCCGGGCTTGATGTCGAGGTCGATGCCGATGGCCTTCAGCGGGACGACGATGTCGCTGTAGTAGATCGCCGCGTCCACGCCGTGCCGCCGCACGGGCTGGAGCGTGATCTCGGTGACCAGTTCGGGCCGGGTGCAGGACTCCAGCATGGCGACGCCCTCGCGCACCTTGCGGTACTCGGGCAGGGAGCGGCCGGCCTGGCGCATGAACCACACGGGGGTGTGCGGCACGGGTTCGCGCCTGCACGCCTTGAGGAACGCGCTGTCGTACGTGGCGGCGGGCGGCTGGCCCGTGGAGGTGTCGTTGGCGGTCACGGGGCAAGTCTCGCATGACACCGGTGACCGGCGGCGCGGGGTGTCTTGCCCCGCACTCAGGCCCGCTTCCCCTTACTCTTCCCCGCATGGCTGCGGCTCAGGGACGACTGTCGGACGGCGCTGACGGAATGGACGACGCGGAGGACACCGCTCAGGGGCGGGCGGGCAGTTCGCTGCCGCCGGCCTTCCGGGCCGCGGTCGACGCGCTGCGGACGGCACGGCTGCGGCCGCAGGTCGAGGTGGAGCCGGTGCGCGCCCCGCAGCGGCTGGCGCCGTACGCGCACGCGTTGGAGGCGGTGGTGGTCGACGGGGAGCAGGAGCTGGCCGACGGCCGGCTGGTGCTGCTGCACGACCCGGCCGGGCACGAGGCGTGGCGGGGCACGTTCCGGCTGGTAACGCTGGTGCGGGCGGAGCTGGAGCCGGAGATGGCGGCCGATCCGCTGCTGCCGGAGGTGTGCTGGTCGTGGCTGACCGGGGCGCTCCAGGCGCGCGGGCTGGCCTTCGGCGAGGCGAGCGGCACGATCACGCGCGCGGGCTCGCACTACTTCGGCGGGCTGGCGGAGCGGCCGGCCGCCTCGCAGATCGAGATCCGCGCCTCGTGGACGCCGCGCGAGGGCCTGGGCGGCGTGCCGGACACCGCCGCGCACCTGGTGTCCTGGTGCGATCTGCTGGCGCAGGTCGCGGGCCTGCCGCCGGCGGGTCCCGGGGACGCGTCGGTGGTGACCCTGCCGCAGCGCCGGGGGCCGCAGTCCCGCTGAAACGGTCACACGAAACGCCGTATTGACCATCTCTTTGTCGATACGGCCACTTTCTGTACTCGAATCGCACCAGCTCGAACCGATTCGATCTTCGGATGATCGATCGCGTGTCCGAATTGCACAGATTGTTACTCACTAGATCGTGATCACTCTCTAAAGGCGGACGAGTTTGCTGCCGAAGACGACTGTGACCTTGAAAGCACGGTTCGTCCCGGCTTCATCCCCCAAGCCGGCCCCGTCCCCCACCCAGGAGGCCTGGTGTCCGTTCTCCTTGAGCAACCCGCAAGCCTGGTCGCCTACCGCCCGAACAAGCCGACCGCCATGGTGGTCGTGGCCGATCCGCGCGTCCGCTCCACCGTCACCCGCCACCTGTGGGCGCTCGGCGTGCGCGATGTCATCGAAGCCTCGTCCATCGCGGAGGCTCGTCCCCGCATCGGCAACCCGCGCGACATCTGCGTCGCCGACGTCCACCTCCCCGACGGCTCCGGCCTCACCCTGCTGTCCGAGACCCGGGCCGCGGGCTGGCCCAACGGACTGGCCCTCTCCGCCGCCGACGACATCGGCGCGGTGCGCAACGCGCTGGCCGGCGGCGTCAAGGGCTACGTCGTCACCGGCACCCGCACCAACATCGGCCTGCCCCCCAGGCCCGGCGCCGCTCCCCTCGGCGCCGCCGCCCGTATGCACCGCCGCCCCCCGGGTGCCCCGAGCCACCCGGGCGGCTACCGGGAGCTGTCCGGACGCGAGGTCGAGGTGCTGCGACTGGTCGCGGAGGGCCAGTCGAACAAGGCGATCGGCGTGTCCATGGGCCTGTCCGCCCTCACCGTGAAGAGCCACCTGGCCCGCATCGCCCGCAAGCTGGGCACGGGCGACCGCGCCGGCATGGTGGCCGTGGCCCTGCGCACCGGAATCATCCACTGACCCCGCCCACCACTCCCCCTGCCGTGACCACCCGCCGACCCGATCCGCCGCCCCCGCACCGAGCCCACCCGTCGAGCCCATCGAGTTCACCGAGCCCACCGAGTCCATTCAGCCCGCCGAGCCCACCGAGCACCCCGTACCGCGTTCGCCCACCGAGCCCGCCCGCTGCCCCCTTCGGCGCAATCCGCGTTCACCCGGGTGAAGCGGACCAGGCCCGGCACTGACTGGTTTACGCCCCTCCCGCGCCCGTCGGCGGAACGTTCCGTCGACGGGCGCCGTGCGCGCACGGATACCCTTGACAGGTGACCGACGCCCAAGACACCGCAGCAGACAGCTCCCTGCGCACCCCCGGAGGCACACCTCCGGACGACGCCGGATCTTCTGTGCCGGGGGCGCCGACTCCCTTGCTCGAACCCCGCGAGGGCATTCCGCCCGTGATAACCGACGAGGCGGCCCTCGCCCGGGTGACCGCCGCCTTCGCCGCCGGCACCGGCCCGGTCGCCGTGGACGCCGAGCGCGCCTCCGGCTACCGCTACGGCCAGCGCGCCTATCTGGTGCAGCTGCGCCGCGAGGGCGCCGGCACCGCGCTGATCGACCCCGTCGCCTGCCCCGACCTGTCCGGGCTCGGCGCGGCCCTGTCCGGCGTCGAGTGGGTGCTGCACGCGGCCACCCAGGACCTGCCCTGCCTGCGCGAGATAGGCATGACGCCGACCCGCCTGTTCGACACCGAGCTGGCCGGCCGGCTGGCCGGCTTCCCCCGGGTCGGCCTCGGCGCGATGGTCGAGGGCGTCCTTGGCTACGTCCTGGAGAAGGGCCACTCCGCCGTCGACTGGTCCACCCGGCCGCTGCCCGAGCCCTGGCTGCGGTACGCCGCGCTCGACGTGGAGCTGCTGGTCGACCTGCGCGACGCCCTGGAGAAGGAGCTGGACCGGCAGGGCAAGCTGGAGTGGGCGCTCCAGGAGTTCGACGCGATCGCGACCGCGCCGCCGCCCGAGCCGCGCAAGGACCCCTGGCGCCGCACCTCCGGGATGCACAAGGTGCGCCGCCGCCGGCAGCTCGCCGTCGTGCGCGAGCTGTGGGAGACCCGGGACCGGATCGCCCGGCGCCGGGACGTCTCGCCGGGCAAGGTGCTGAGCGACGCGGCCATCGTGGAAGCCGCGCTCGCCCTGCCGGGCAACGTGCACGCCCTGGCCGCGCTGAACGGGTTCGGGCACCGGATGGGACGGCGGCAGCTGGAACAGTGGCAGGCCGCGGTGGACCGGGCCAAGACCGTGCCGGAGACCGCGCTGCCGCAGCCGGGACAGCAGGTGACCGGACCGCCGCCGCCGCGGGCCTGGGCCGACAAGGATCCGGCCGCCGCGGCCCGGCTGTCCGCCGCGCGGGCGGGCGTCTCCGCCCTGGCCGAGCGGCTCGCCATGCCGCAGGAGAACGTGATCTCCCCGGACACCGTGCGGCGGATCTGCTGGGAGCCGCCGGCCGTGGTGGACCCCGGATCGGTGGAGGCCGCGCTGACGGGGTACGGCGCGCGGCCGTGGCAGGTGGAGCTGGTGACGCCGGTGCTGGTGGACGCGCTGGCGGTCAAGGGCACCGGGGCCTAGGCGGCACGGGCGCGGGCGGGTCCGGGCCCGCCGGGACGGCTTTCCGGCGGGGGCCCGCCGGGGTCGCGCAGCAGCAGGAGGAACGGCGATATCACGCCAAGATCCGGCTGCGGCCGGAACTATGACATGTACAGGTCGAGCCCGGCGGCGGCAGGCGGACACGATGGTGAACCCCGGTCCGGCGGTGTGATGTTCGCCGCTGGAAGCGAGGGGACTGGGCAGCTACATTACCGGCAAGTAGCATGGGCTTAAGCAAGCGCTCAGCGTCCCGCACCCTGGAGGAGAGCCATCGTGCCTCGTACCGTCAGGGATGTCGTCTTCGTCGACGGCGTCCGCACCCCGTTCGGCAAGGCGGGCCCGAAGGGCATCTACCACGAGACCCGCGCCGACGACCTGGTCGTGAAGGCGATCCGGGAGCTGCTGCGCCGCAACCCCGGGCTGGACCCGAAGCAGATCGACGAGGTCGCCATCGCCGCGACCACGCAGATCGGCGACCAGGGCCTGACCCTCGGCCGTACGGCCGGCATCCTCGCCGGCCTGCCGCAGTCCGTGCCGGGCTACTCCATCGACCGCATGTGCGCCGGCGCGCTGACCGCCGTGACGACCACCGCCGGTTCGATCGCGTTCGGTGCCTACGACGCCGTGATCGCCGGTGGCGTGGAGCACATGGGCCGCCACCCGATGGGCGAGGGCGTGGACCCGAACCCGCGCTTCGTCTCCGAGAAGCTGGTCGACGAGTCCGCCCTGTTCATGGGCATGACCGCGGAGAACCTGCACGACCGCTACCCGCACATCACCAAGCTGCGCGCGGACGAGTACGCGGTGCGCTCCCAGGAGAAGGCCGCCAAGGCGTACGCCGACGGCAAGATCCAGGCGGACCTGGTGCCGATCTCGGTGCGCCGGACGAGCCCGGAGGGCGGCGAGACCGGCTGGGGTCTGGTCACCGCCGACGAGCCGATGCGCCCGGGCACCACGCTGGAGAACCTGGCGGGCCTGAAGACGCCGTTCCGCGTGCACGGCCGGGTCACCGCCGGCAACGCGGCCGGTCTGAACGACGGCGCCACCGCGTCGATCATCGCGAGCGAGGAGTTCGCCCGCGAGAACGGCCTGCCGGTCAAGATGCGCCTGGTGTCGTACGCCTTCGCGGGCGTCGAGCCGGAGGTCATGGGCTACGGCCCGATCCCGGCCACGGAGAAGGCCCTCGCCAAGGCGGGCCTGTCCATCTCCGACATCGGCCTGTTCGAGATCAACGAGGCCTTCGCCGTGCAGGTGCTGGCCTTCCTCGACCACTACGGCATCGCGGACGACGACGAGCGCGTCAACCAGTACGGCGGCGCCATCGCCTTCGGCCACCCGCTGGCCTCCTCCGGCGTCCGTCTGATGACGCAGCTGGCCCGCCAGTTCGAGGACCAGCCGCACGTCCGCTACGGTCTGACCACCATGTGCGTCGGCTTCGGCATGGGCGCGACGGTCATCTGGGAGAACCCGCACTTCGAGGGGGACAAGTGAGCACCACCGCCCAGCTTCTGCAGCAGGCCTCGGACCTGTTCCCCGACGAGGTCGTCACCTCCGCGCACGTACGCCACTTCGACCTGCCGTTCGGCGCCGGCCGCTTCGCGCTGATCACGCTGGACAACGGCCTGGACCACACCAAGCCGACCACCTTCGGCCCGGCCTCGCTGGCGAACCTGGACGCCGCCGTCGACCAGGTCGAGAAGGAGGCGGCCGAGGGCGGGATCGTCGGTGTCGGCATCACCGGCAAGCCGTTCATCTTCGCGGTCGGCGCCGACCTCAAGGGCGTCGAGCTGCTGAAGGAGCACGAGCACGCGCTCGCCATCGGCAAGGGCGGCCACGAGGTCTTCAAGCGCCTGTCGAAGCTGGCCGTGCCGACCTTCGCGTACTACAACGGCGCGGCCATGGGCGGCGGCGTCGAGGTCGGCCTGCACTGCTCCTACCGGACCGTCTCCAAGGCGATCCCGGCGTTCTCGCTGCCCGAGGTCTTCCTCGGCCTGGTGCCCGGCTGGGGCGGCTGCACCCTGCTGCCGAACCTGATCGGCGCCGACAAGGCCGTCTCGGTCATCATCGAGAACTCGCTGAACCAGAACAAGCAGCTCAAGGGCCAGCAGGTCTTCGACCTGGGCATCGCCGACGCCATCTTCGAGGGCGCCGACTTCCTGGAGCAGTCGCTGCTGTGGACGGCCCGGGTCCTCAACGGCGACATCACGGTCGAGCGCCCGGTGATCGACCGCGGCGCTGCCTGGGACCAGGCCGTCGAGCGCGGCCGGTTCCTCGCCGACGGCAAGGTGCACGGCGCGGCCCCGGCCGCCTACCGCGCCCTGGACATCATCGCCGCCGCGAAGAACGAGGACCACCAGCAGGGCTTCGACGCCGAGGACCAGGCCCTCGCCGACCTGATCATGGGCGGCGAGCTGCGCGCCGGCATCTACGCCTTCAACCTCGTCCAGAAGCGCGGCAAGCGGCCCGCCGGCGCCCCGGACAAGAGCCTGGCGCGTCCCGTCACCAAGGTGGGCGTGGTCGGCGCGGGCCTGATGGCCTCGCAGCTCGCCCTGCTCTTCCTGCGGCGCCTGGAGGTGCCGGTCGTGCTGACCGACATCGACCAGGAGCGCGTCGACAAGGGTGTGGGCTACGTCCACGCCGAGATCGACAAGCTGCTCGGCAAGGGCCGGATCAACCAGGACAAGGCCAACCGCCTCAAGGCGCTGGTGACCGGTGTCCTGGACAAGGCGGAGGGCTTCTCCGACGCGGACTTCGTCATCGAGGCCGTGTTCGAGGAGATCGGTGTCAAGCAGCAGGTGTTCGCGGAGGTCGAGGCGGTCGCCCCGGCGCACGCGATCCTCGCCACCAACACCTCCTCGCTGTCCGTGTCGGAGATGGCCTCGAAGCTGAAGCACCCCGAGCGGGTCGTCGGCTTCCACTTCTTCAACCCGGTCGCGGTGCTGCCGCTGCTGGAGATCGTGCGCGGCGAGCAGACGGACGACGCCTCGCTCGCGACCGCGTTCGCCGTCGCCAAGAAGCTGAAGAAGACCGCGGTGCTGGTCAAGGACGCCCCGGCGTTCGTCGTGAACCGCATCCTGACCCGCTTCATGGGCGAGATCCAGAACGTCATCGACGAGGGCACCCCGGTCGAGGTCGCCGAGAAGGCCGTCGAGCCGCTCGGTCTGCCGATGTCCCCGCTGGTGCTGCTGGAGCTGGTCGGCCCGGCGATCGGCCTGCACGTCTCCGAGACGCTGCACGGCGCGTTCCCGGACCGCTTCACGGTCTCCCCGAACCTCAAGGCGGTCGTGGAGGCGGGCAAGCGCGGCTTCTACGTCTACGACAGCGGCAAGCCGGAGCTGGACCCGGAGGTCGCCGCGCTGCTGAAGCAGGGCGACAGCGTGCTGACCCAGGAGCAGGTCCGCGCCCGGGTCCTGGACGCGGTGGCGCAGGAGATCGGGCTCATGCTCGACGAGGGCGTCGTCGCCGAGGCCCAGGACATCGACCTGTGCCTGATCACGGGCGCCGGCTGGCCCTTCCACCTGGGCGGCATCACGCCGTACCTGGACCGCGAGGGCGTCTCGGAGCGCGTGAACGGCAAGAAGTTCCTCGCCCCGGGCGTGGCGAGCATCCCGGTGTGACACCGGTGACCGTGTGAGGTGTGGGGCCCCCGCCGCGGCGGGGGCCCTTCGCGTTCCTCACACCGGCCGCCACGCCTCCAGGGCCAGTCCTGGTTCGTCCTTGCGCCGGGTGACCAGCAGGTGCCCGGTCGACGGGGACAGCGTCGCCGCCACCACGCGGTCCGTCTCGTCCTTCGTCAGCGACACCAGGGCGTCCAGCGGGAGTTCGGGGCCGGACTCGGTCCACCAGGCGCCCGCCGACTCCTGCTCGGTCGGGTAGGCGGCGAAGGCGACCCGGCGGCTCGCCGTCCGCTGGGCGAGCAGCGTGCAGTCGTAGCCGTCCAGGTCGCAGCGGACCGCCGCGACCGGGCCGGGGCCCGCCGCGGGCAGCAGCGTGACCGGCTTGCCGCCCGGCCGCCAGGCGCACAGGCCGTCGTCGGTGCCGGTGTAGAAGACGGTCGTGCTGTCCGGGGAGGTGGCCAGGGCGTGCAGGGTGCCGGGGCGCACCGCGGTCTCCAGGGTGTCCTGGAGCACGGGCACGGCGCCCGGTGCCTCCTGGCGCCAGTACAGCAGGCCCTGGGGCACCGCCGCGTACAGCTCCACCGTGCCGGACTCGGCGGTGACGGCGGCCAGTCCGTCCTGGACCTCACGGCCCTTCAGGTCCCGCCAGGGGCCCCAGCCGCCCTTCTCCTTCTGCCCGGCCATGCTCACGCCGCCGCCCCTGTTGCGGACGAACACATGGGCGCGGCCCTGCGCGTCGACGGCGACCGCGGGCGTCCCGGTGCGTTCGCCGCTCTTGTTGGGGTGGCCGATCGGGTGCCAGTCCAGGGCCGCGAGGTGCGCGCGGAAGTGCGTGGAGTGCACCAGCCCGGCTTCGCCCTTGACGGTAGGCCGCCAGGAGACCAGGTGGGCATAGCCGTCGGCGCCCTGGCCGACCGCCAGGACGGGGTGCAGCCGCTGCTCGCCGCCCACCCGGCGGGCGGCGGCGAAGGGGCCGCCCGGGCCGCGCTCCGCCCGGCACAGGACGGCTTCGCCCGAGAGCTGGTAGACACTGAGCCGGCCGTCGCGGCCGCGGAGGAGCCAGTCGCCGTTCACCGGTTCACTTTAAGCCGCCCGGCATCCTCCCCGGGGCCCGGGCCCCGGCCGTGGGACCCTTGGCCCATGACCTCTCCCCGGCCCGCTGTGCCCTCCCCCGCCGCGCCGCTCGTCATCGTGGACGGCGCGAACGTCGTCGGGTCGCGGCCCGACGGCTGGTGGCGGGACCGCAGGGGCGCGGCCGAGCGGCTGCGGGACCGGCTGGCGAGCGACGGCCTGCCCGGGCGTCCGGGGCCGGTGGAGATCGTGCTCGTGGTGGAGGGCGCGGCCCGGGGCGTGGCGTCGGTGCCGGGCGTGCGGGTGGAGCCGGCGCCGGGCAGCGGCGACGACCGGATCGTGGAGCTGGCCGCCGAGAGCGCCGGCCGGCCCCGCCTGGTGGTGACCGCCGACCGGGAGCTGCGGCGCCGGGTGACGGAGCTGGGCGCGGACGTCGCCGGCCCCCGCACCGTCCTCGGCTGAACCAGGCCCGCTACGGCCGCGGCAGCCGGGCGTACAGCACCGCGCCGTCCACCCGGCCCGCCTCCGTGTAGCCCGCCGCGAGCAGGCGGCGCAGGGTGGGCAGGCGGCCGGGCGCGTACGGCAGGCCCCGGGAGTCGTCGACGACCAGGGCGGGGGCGTGCGCGGTCATCTCCCGGCGGAAGACGGGCCAGGCGCCGGCGACGGCGTACTTCTCGCCGACCCGGGGGCCGTCCCGGCCGCCGCTGTAGTTGGTGAGCAGGCCCGCGGTCAGGTAGCGGGTGGCGGGGGTGCGGCCGGCCAGCCAGTACGTCTCCGGGTGTATGCCCCACACGAGGACCCGGTCGCCGGGTGCCGTGCGGTGTGCGAGGGCCGCCGCCAGCCGCTCGGCGTGGGCGAGTTCGGGCCGCGGGGCGAGGAGGCCCCAGCCGATGAAGAAGGCGCAGGCGCAGCCGGAGGTGAGGACGGCGGCCCGGCGCCGCTCGTCCGGCAGGACGTGCAGCGCGGCGGTGGCCAGCAGGGCGAGCGGCGGGATGAGCTGGAGGTAGTAGTGGCCGAAGAAGTGGCAGCCGAGGACCACGGCGACGGCCGAGGAGGCCAGCCACAGCCACGGCCACAGCCCGGCCGCCACGGCGCGGGCGTCGTCGCGCAGGGCCCGTGCGAGGGGCGCGAGCAGTCCCGCCGAGGCCGCCGCGAGGATCGCGGTGTTGGCCAGGGCGCGGCCCGCGGCGTGGAGTCCGGAGCCGGTGACGGAGGCGTAGGCGGCGGAGCCGGTGACCGTCCAGAACAGGAAGCCGGCCGGGTCCGTCAGCAGGGCCGCGCCGAGCACGGGCGCGGCCAGCCCGGCCGCGAGCCGGGGCAGGCCCGCGCGGGTGCCGCCGCGCTGGTGCAGCAGCCAGAGCACGGGCGGCAGCACCGCGCCGCCGGTCTGCTTGGTGAGGAACGCGGCGGCGACGGCGGCTCCGGCCGCGCCCCAGCGCCCGCGGTCCGCGCACCACACGGCGGCGGCCGTCCAGGGCAGCATGAACACCTCGAAGGTGGCGGCCTGCGCGTCCTCCGGGTTGAGCCCGACCGACACCAGCAGGTACAGCACCCCGGCGGTGCGTCCGGCCCGGTCGCCCCAGCGGCGGCGGGCCAGCGAGGCCAGCAGGACGGCGGTGAGGAGCTGGGCGAGGACGGCGAGGACGCGCAGCGGGGTCAGCGAGCCGGAGCCGCACAGCGCGAACGCGGCCTGGTACAGCCAGGGCAGCAGCGGCGGCTTGCGGTCCACCACCGTGTCGTAGAGCTGTCCGCCGTGGGCCAGGAGCCCGGCCTGTACGGCGAGGTAGCCCTCGTCCGGGTTCCACAGCGGCCGGACGAAGGAGGGCAGCCGGGTGACGCAGGCCAGGACCGCCAGGAGGGGCACGAGCCGCGTCCAGTACGCCGTACGGGTGACCGCGGTCCGGGCGGGGGCGAGCGGGACGGCGAGCATGGTCAGCACGCTATCCGGCCCCGCGCCGCTTCCCGGGAAGGGACATACGGGGCGGGGAGTGTCGGGCGCGCAGGATGCGGGCGCGGGTTACCGGGCCGTTCCGGCGGGCGGTCGCGGGTTCTCGCCGGCCGCGGCCCGCTCGCGCTCGGCGAGACGGCTGTGTGTGCGGCCGTAGAAGAAGTACACGACGAAACCGATCACCATCCAGATCGCGAACCGCAGCCAGGTCTCCGCGGGCAGGTTCAGCATCAGCCACAGCGAGGCGAGCACCGACAGGATGGGGACCAGCGGCACCAGCGGGGTGCGGAAGGCGCGGGGCAGGTCGGGGCGGCTGCGGCGCAGGATGATCACGCTGATCGCGACGACGATGAAGGCGAAGAGGGTGCCGATGTTGACCAGCTCGGCCAGTTCGCTGAGGCTGGTGAAGCCCGCCACGACCGCGATGACCAGGCCGAGCAGGATGGTCGACCGGTAGGGGGTGCGGAACCGCGGGTGGGTGTGGGAGAAGAACCGGGGCAGCAGCCCGTCGCGGCTCATGGCGAAGAAGACCCGGGACTGGCCGAGCAGCAGGATCATGCACACGGTGGTCAGGCCGATCGCGGCGCCGAAGCTGATCAGGCCCGCGTACCACGGGTGCCCGGTGGACTTGAAGGCGTCGGCGAGCGGTGCGTTCACGGACAGCGCGCTGTACTTCTGCATGCCGGTCACGACGATCGACACCGCCACGTACAGGGCGGTGCAGATGATGAGGGAGCCGAGGATGCCGCGCGGGACGTCGCGCTGCGGGTTGCGGGTCTCCTCGGCGGCGGTGGCGACGACGTCGAAGCCGATGAAGGCGAAGAACACCACGGAGGCCGCGGTGAAGACGCCCATGACGCCGAAGTGCGAGGGCGCCCAGCCGAACATGAGCTGGATCAGCGGCGCCTTGAGGTTCCCGCCGGCCGCGGCGGACTGCGCCTTCGGGATGAACGGGTGGTAGTTGGCGCCGCGGACGAAGAAGGCACCCGCGATGATGACGACGAGCACCACGGCCACCTTGACGGCGACGACCACCGAGGTGACCCGCGCGGAGAGCTTCATGCCGACGACGAGGATGGCGGTGAGCACCAGCACGAGGGCCGCGGCGAGGATGTCGAAGCCGAAGCCGCTGGCACCGTCCCGGCCGGCGAGCGCCTGGGGAAGCTGCCAGCCGGCGTTGTCCAGCAGCGAGTGGATGTAGCCGGACCAGCCGACGGCGACCACCGCCGTGCCCAGCGCCAGTTCCAGGACGAGGTCCCAGCCGATGATCCAGGCGGGGAGTTCGCCCAGCGAGGCGTAGGAGAAGGTGTACGCGGAGCCGGCCACGGGGACCGTGGAGGCGAACTCGGCGTAGCACAGGGCCGCCAGCGCGCAGACCACGCCGGCCACGACGAAGGACAGGGAGACGGCGGGACCGGCGGTGTTCTTCGCCGCCGTGCCGGTGAGGACGAAGATGCCGGTGCCGATGATGACGCCGACGCCGAAGACGGTCAGGTCCAGGGCCGTCAGGGACTTCCGGAGCGCGTGCTCGGGTTCCTCGGTGTCCTGGATGGACTGCTCGACGTTCTTCGTCCGGAAGAGCGCGTTGCCCACGTGCCCACCTCCCACGCTTGTCGTCCTCGACGTGATCGAGAGGACCGGGAGCGGTATGGCCCGGCACAGGCAGGTTCACGCACACGGGCCGGTTCCGCCACCCGGGAAGGCGGCGGGACCGGCCCGTGGGGCGCGCGGGTCAGTCGCGGGCGGACTCCACCGGGTCCACCGCGTCGGCGCTGCCGTCGAGCCGGGCGACCAGCCCGGTGACCTGGCGGGCGATGTCGGGCGCGGTCAGCCCGATCTCGGTGAGCACCTCGGCGCGGGAGGCGTGGTCGAGGAAGCGCGGCGGGATGCCGAAGTCGCGCAGCGGCACGTCCACGCCCGCGTCCCTGAGGGCCTGGGCGATCGCGGAGCCGACACCGCCGACGCGGCCGTTGTCCTCGACCGTGACGACGACCCGGTGCCGCTCGGCCAACGGGGCGAGGGCCTCGTCGACGGGCTTGACCCAGCGCGGGTCGACCACGGTGGTGGAGATGCCCTGCTTCTCCAGCAGCCCGGCGATCTCCAGGCACATCGGGGCGAGCGCGCCGACGGAGACCAGCAGCACGTCCGGACGGGCGGTGCCGGGCTCGCGCAGGACGTCCATGCCGCCGACCCGGCCCACGGCGGGTACGGCGGGACCGACGGCGCCCTTGGAGAAGCGGACCACGGTCGGCGCGTCGTCCACGGCGACGGCCTCGCGCAACTGGGCCCGCACCTGGTCGGCGTCGCGCGGCGCGGCGAGCCGCAGGCCGGGCACCACCTGGAGGATCGACATGTCCCACATGCCGTTGTGCGAGGCGCCGTCGGTGCCGGTGACACCGGCCCGGTCCAGTACGAAGGTCACCCCGCACCGGTGCAGGGCCACGTCCATGAGGACCTGGTCGAAGGCGCGGTTGAGGAAGGTGGCGTACACGGCGAAGACCGGGTGCAGGCCGCCGTAGGCGAGGCCCGCCGCCGAGACGGCGCCGTGCTGCTCGGCGATCCCGACGTCGTAGACCCGTTCGGGGAAGCGCTTGGCGAACTTGTCCAGACCGACCGGCTGGAGCATGGCGGCGGTGATCGCGACGATGTCCTCGCGCTCCTCGCCGAGCCGGACCATCTCCTCGCCGAAGACCGAGGTCCAGTCGGCGCCGGAGGAGGCGATCGGCAGTCCGGTGTCCGGGTGGATCTTGCCGACGGCGTGGAACCGGTCGGCCTCGTCCTGGAGGGCGGGCTGGTAGCCGCGGCCCTTCTCGGTCAGGCAGTGCACGATGACCGGGCCGCCGAACCGCTTGGCCCGGGTCAGCGCCGACTCCAGCGCCTCGATGTCGTGGCCGTCGATCGGGCCGACGTACTTCAGGCCCAGGTCCTCGAACATGCCCTGCGGGGCGATGAAGTCCTTCAGGCCCTTCTTGGCGCCGTGCAGCGTCTCGTACAGCGGCTTGCCGACGACCGGGGTGCGGTCGAGGATGTCCTTGGTGCGGGCCAGGAAGCGTTCGTAGCCGTCGGTGGTGCGCAGGGTCGCCAGATGGTTGGCGAGACCGCCGATGGTCGGGGCGTAGGAACGCTCGTTGTCGTTGACGACGATGACGAGCGGGCGGTCCTTGGCCTCGGCGATGTTGTTCAGCGCCTCCCAGGCCATGCCGCCGGTCAGCGCGCCGTCGCCGATCACGGCGACGACGTGGCTGTCCCGCCGGCGCAGCTCGTTGGCCTTGGCGATGCCGTCGGCCCAGCCGAGCACGGTCGAGGCGTGGCTGTTCTCGATGACGTCGTGCTCGGACTCGGCGCGCGCCGGGTAGCCCGACAGGCCGCCCTTCATCTTCAGCCGGGAGAAGTCCTGCCGGCCGGTGAGCAGCTTGTGCACGTAGGACTGGTGGCCGGTGTCCCACAGCACTTTGTCCTTCGGCGATTCGAAGACGCGGTGCAGGGCGATGGTCAGCTCCACCACACCGAGGTTCGGGCCGAGGTGGCCGCCGGTCTTGGAGACAGCGTCGACGAGGAAGGTCCGGATCTCCCCGGCCAGCTGGTCCAGCTCCTCCAGGCTGAGCCGGTCCAGATCGCGCGGTCCCCTGATGCGGGTCAGCAGCGGCACCCGTGCCTCCTTGCAGTAGAGCTGATCGAGCTGTTGCCGGGCTCGCCCGAGTCTAATGTTCCGGTCCGCGGGCGCATGACAGTGCCCGGAGCCGCCGGGCCCCGGGCACTGTGAGATACCACGCCCCCGCGGGGGCGGGAGGGTTACGCGCGGCCCGCCGTCTTCTGCGTCTTGCGCGTGATGGAGTCGATCACGACCGTGGTCAGCAGCACCGCCGCGGTGATCATGTACTTCACCGGCTCGGCGATGGACTGGAGCTGGAGGCCGTACTGGATGGAGACGATCACCAGCACACCGAGCAGCGCGTTCCAGGTCCGGCCCCGGCCGCCGAAGAGCGAGGTGCCGCCGATCACGGCCGCGGCGATCGCGTTCATCAGCAGGTCGCCGGTGCCCGCGCTCTGGTTCGCCGAGGCGATCTTGGAGGCCAGGAACAGGCCGCCGATCGCCGCGAACCCGCCGGAGACCGCGAAGACGGAGATCCGCACCGCGGTCACGTTGATGCCGGCGCGCCGGGAGGCCTCGACGCTGCCGCCGAGCGCGAAGACCTTGCGCCCGTAGGTGGTGCGCCGCAGCAGGAAGTCCGACCCGACCAGGAACACCAGGAAGACCACGGTGGCCAGCGGCAGGCCCTTGTACTGGTTGTACATGTAGGCCGCGGCGAAGGCGACCACGGCCAGCAGGGCCGTCCGCAGCGCGGTGTCGCCGAGCGGCCGGGCCGGGATGCCCGCGGCCTCCCGGCGCCGGTTGCCGAGGAAGGAGGTGAGGAAGAACACCGCGACCACGACCACGGCGAGGCCGTAGGCGGCCGCGACGTCGGAGAAGTAGTACGTGGTCAGCTTGGCGACCAGTCCGTCGCCGTCGAGGTTGATCGTGCCGTCCTCGCCGAGCACCTTCAGCATGAAGCCGAGCCAGAACAGCAGGCCGGCCAGCGTGACGGCGAAGGCGGGCGCGCCGAGGACCGCGAAGAAGAAGCCGTGCAGCGCGCCGATGGCGACACCGGCGACCACGGCGAGCAGGACGGCCGCCCACTCGGGCCAGCCCTGGTTGACCGCGAGGACGGCCATGAGGGCGCTGGCCGCGCCGCTGACCGAGCCGACCGACAGGTCGATCTCGCCGAGCAGCAGCACGAAGACGATGCCGACCGAGATCATGCCCGTGCCGACCATCGTGATCGTCACGTCGTTGATGTTCTGCGCGGACAGGAAGTTCGAGTTCAGCACCTGGAAGATCACGCAGATGATCGCCAGGCCCACGATGACGGGCAGCGAGCCCAGCTCGCCGGCCTTCATCTTGCGCTTGAACTCGTGCCAGTAGCCGAGCAGTCCCTCTTCCTGCACCAGCAGGCGCGGGTCGACGGCGGTCACCGCGGCGGCCGCGGCCTCGGGGTTCTCGACCGCGTCCCCGTCCTGCGGGGCCGTCTTGCCGGGGTTCTCTGAGGTCTTGTCGATGCTCACTGGGAAGCCTCCCCGTTCGCGCTGGACGTGCGCGCGGCACGGCGGGTCACGGCGTTGTCGGTGGCGCCGGTGATGGCGGAGATGATCTCCTCCTGGGAGGTCGTCTTGACCTCGAAGACGCCGTTGTTGCGGCCGAGGCGCAGGACGGCGACCTTGTCGGCCACCGCCTTGACGTCGGCCATGTTGTGGCTGATGAGGATGACGGCGTGGCCGCGCTCGCGCAGCCGCTCGACGAGGTCGAGCACCTGGGCGGTCTGCTCCACGCCGAGGGCGGCGGTGGGCTCGTCCAGGATGACCAGCTTGGGCTCGCCGAGCATGGAGCGGGCGATGGCCACGGTCTGGCGCTGGCCGCCGGAGAGCGAGGCGATCGGGATGCGGACGCTCGGGATGCGGATCGACAGCGTGGTGAGCAGCTCGCGGGCGCGGCGCTCCATCTCGACCTCGTCCAGGACGCCCCACTTCCTCAGCTCACGGCCGAGGAAGAGGTTGCCGACGACGTCGATGTTGTCGCACAGCGCGAGGTCCTGGTAGACCGTCGCGATGCCCAGCGCCTGGGCGTCGTGCGGCTTGCTGATCGAGACGGGCTTGCCGTCCCATTCGATGGCGCCCTCGTCGATGGGGTGGACGCCGGCGATCGTCTTGACCAGCGTGGACTTTCCGGCGCCGTTGTCGCCGACCAGGGCGACCACCTCACCGGCGTGGATCTCGAGCTCTACGTCGGTGAGCGCCTGGACGGCACCGAATCGCTTGGAGACCCCGCGCAACGCCAGCACGGGCGTAGCGGACACGTGAACCATCTCCTTCGCCGCCTGACCCGGCGGGAGGTTGTGCGATGAGTTGGGGGGGTTCCGTCCGGCGCCCCGGGCCGAGCTTGCGGGGCTGTCCGATGCGCCGGGGCGCCGGAGGGAGTAAGGGTGCGGCCGGCCGTCGGCGCGGCGGGCGTTCACGGGGTGGACGCCCGCGGCCGGAAGGGGCCGGGTACCGCTGGCCCGCGCGGGCCTGGCCCGGTGACGGGCGGCCCTGGCGCGGTCGTTCGTCCGGGCCGGCGGCCGGCCCGGGGTGCCGCTACTTGTTCAGGCCCAGCTTGTCGCAGGCGGCCTTGTACTTGCCGGCGCAGATCTCGTCGAGGGTGTAGATGCCGTCCTTGACGACGGTGTCCTTGATGTTGTCCTGGGTGAGGGACACGACCGGGACCAGCACGCTCGGGACGTCCTTGGCGCTGGTGCTGGAGACCTTGTCCTTGGCGATGGAGTCCAGGCTCTCGCCCTTGGCCAGCGCGACGGCCATCTGCGCGGCGGTCTCCGCCTCCTGCGGGTACGACTTGTACACGCTCATGTACTGGTCGCCGGTGACGATGCGCTGCACACCGGCGAGTTCGGCGTCCTGGCCGGTGACCGGGATGTCCAGGCCCGCGGCCTTGAGGGCGGTGATGATGGCGCCGGCCATGGTGTCGTTGGCGGAGTAGACGCCCACGATGTTCTTCTTGCCGACGGCGGAGATCGCCGCCTCCATCTCGGAGTTGGCGTTGTCCGGCGCCCACTCCTTGGTGTCGTACTCCTTGGCGACGGTGACCTTGCCGTCGAGGACGGAGTGCGCGCCGTCCTTGAACTGCTTGGCGTTGGGGTCGGTCACCGAGCCGTTGATCATGACGATCTTGGAGGACTTGGTGGCCTTGCCGCCCAGCGCCTTCAGCAGCGCCTGGCCCTGGGTCTTGCCGACCTCGACGTTGTCGAAGGAGGTGTAGGCGCTGATCGGTCCCTCGGCCAGCCGGTCGTAGGCGACGACCTTGATGCCCTGGTCCACGGCCTTCTTGACCGAGTTCTGGATGGCCTTGGCGTCCACCGGGTCGATGATCAGCACATCCACCTTGTTGGTGATCATGGTGTCGACCTGCTGGGCCTGGAGGTTCGCGTCCTGGCGGGCGTTGTTGTACTCGACCTTGGCCTTGCCGTTGGTCAGCTCGCCGACCTTCTTCTCGATCATCGGCCGGTCGAACTTCTCGTACCGCGCGGTCTTGTTCTCCGGCAGGAGCAGACCGACCTTGATGTCGTCGCCCTTCTTGGCCGACGTGGAGGAAGAGTCGTCGTTGCCCTTCGACTCCTTGGCGCTGCCACAGGCCGCGAGCGAGACGGCCATCGCACCGGCGGCAACGGCAACGGCGGCACGACGCATACGTGCGTTCACTTGAGAAACCTCCCTGACGAGGCCGCGACGTTGCGGCCGAGGTGGCTGGAAGTCAACTCGGCCACACGTGCGACGTCAAGAAGTAAATCCTTAACGAGATGGCAACGGTGCCATCCGTTCTCTAAGTGAAGGCAGGGGCCGCCGCGGGCATCGCGCCCTCCAGCAGGGTGGAATCGCCCATCTCGTTCAGGGCCAGGGCGAGCGCGCCCAGCACCTCCGCGCGTCCGCCAAGTGCCCCGGGGAGTACGGACAGTTGGCGCGCGGCGCTGGGGATGGCGTAACGGCCGACGGACTCCCTGATCGGTCCGAGCACCAGCTCGCCGGCCTCGGCGAGATCGCCGCCGAGGACCACCCGGCTCGGGTTCAGCAGATTGCAGAGATTGGCCACCCCGCTGCCGATGTGCCGGCCGACGTCGGCGATCACCCGTCGGCAGCCCGGGTCGCCGTCCCGGGCCAGCCGGACGACGCCCTCCATGGTCAGACCGGGGCCGTGGCTGGGCTGGAGCAGCGGGAGCACGTAGCGCGCCGCCGCGAAGGTCTCCAGGCAGCCGCGGTTGCCGCAGCGGCAGACCGGGCCGGACTCGTCCAGCGTGATGTGCCCGATCTCCCCGGCCGTGCCGCCCGGGCCGCGGTAGATCGTGCCGTCGATCACCAGACCGGCGCCGACACCGCTGGCGACCTTGATGTACGCCAGGTCGCGCACGCCCTTGCCGCTGCCCCAGACCAGCTCGCCCAGGGCGCCGAGGTTGGCGTCGTTGTCCACGTGCACGGGCACACCGAGCCGCTCGCGCAGTTCCTCGGCGGGCTTGGTGCCGCCCCAGCCGGGCAGGATCGCGGTGGATCCGAGGGTCCCGGACTCCACGTCGATCGGGCCCGGCACGCCGAGTCCCACGCCGGCCACCTTGCCCCGGTCCACGCCCGTGGCCGCGATCAGCCGGCTGACCAGCCGCTCGGCCCGGTCGAAGCCCTGGTCGGCGGAGGCGTCGACGTCCAGCGGCTCGGCCTCCTCGGCCAGCACCTGATGGGCGAGGTTGCCGACCGCGACGCGCAGATGCGTGTGCCCGAAGTCCACCCCGATCACGATGCCGGCGTCACCGCTGAGGCTGACGCTGCGGGCCCGCCGCCCGCCCGCCGAGGTGGGCGTGACCTCGACGGTTCCCCCGTCCTTCAGCTCCCGCACGATATTGGAGACGGTCGCGGCGGACAGACCGGTCGTCCGCGCGATCTCCGCCTGCGTGAGGGAACCGGCCAGGCGCACGGCCCGGACGACCCGCTCCAGGTTGGCCCGGTGCAGTGACGACTGCGACCCTGGAGTCTCCACGACGACCTCCTGAGCGCGGGGCCGCTTCGGCGAGGCCCCGTGTATGTCCAACTAGTGAACTCTAAGCTGAGCCGTTCGGGGCGACTCCCGTCAAGAGGTTGAACCGTTTCCGGGTACACGCTCCGGACATGCGCACGCCGCCTCCGTGACCGGAAGCGGCGTGCGCGCGGGCGGTCGCGCAGCGTGTCACTTCAGCGTGGCAGAGGTCAGACCCGCCTGCACCTGGCGCTGGAAGGACAGGTAGACCACGAGCATCGGCAGCATGGCGATCGTCACACCGGCGAACAGAACGGGCAGGTCGGTGGCGTATCCCTGCTGCTGTTGGAGCTGGATCAGGCCCTGGGTGAGGACGTACCGCTCGGGGTCGGAGCCGCTCTGCGGCTGCATCAGGACGGTGGGCAGGATGAACTGGTTCCACTGACCCAGTGTGTTGAAGATCCCCACGCTGACGAGTCCGGGTTTCGCCATCGGCAGCATCACCTGGAAGAAGGTCCGGGTGTGCGAGGCGCCGTCCAGGACGGCCGCCTCGAAGACCGCCGTGGGCAGGGTCCGGAAGAAGGCGTGCATGAAGAAGACCGTGAACGGCATCGAGTAGGCGATGTAGACCAGGACCAGACCCTGGTAGGTGTTCAGCAGGTCCAGCCGCTTGACCATGAAGAACAGCGGCACCAGGGCCAGGAACACCGGGAACATCGCGCCGGCCACGAAGAAGTAGTACAGCAGCCGGTTGCCCGCGAAGCGGTACCGGGCCAGCACATACGCGGCCATCGACCCGAACAGCATGGTCAGCGGCACGGAGAAGACCAGGACGATCACGGTGTTCAGGAAGTAGCCGCCGATGCCCTTGTCCCAGGCGCGTCCGAAGACGCCGAGGGACCAGTGTTCCGGCCAGCCGAAGGCCGAGCCGCCGATCTGGGCGTCGGTCTTGAAGGAGCTGAGCACCAGCCACAGCAGCGGCAGCACGATCAGCAGGGCCCACAGGGCGAGGAAGCCGTGCGAGAAGACGTTCAGGACCAGGCCCTCGCCGCGGCGGTCGCCGGGGCGGACGGGAACCCCGGCCGCGGGCCGCCCGGCGGGGGCGGGGGCGGTCTCCTTGATGGGTGCGCTCATCGTCGGCACTCCGCTCAGAACTCGATGCGCTCGCGGCGGGTGGCGCGGAGCGTGACCACGGACAGGACCAGGGTGAGCAGCAGCATGATCACGCCCATGGCGCAGGCGTAACCGCTCTTGCCGTAGTAGAGGAAGTTCCGCATCATCACCGTCGACATCACGTCGCTGTCGTGGTCGGGGCCGCCGCCGTAGGCGCCCATGTTCTGGGTCATCGAGGAGACCAGGACGAACATGTCCATGGCGACGATGCCGAGGTAGACCCAGGCCGTCTGCACGGTGTCCCACAGCAGCGGCAGGGTGATGCGGAAGAAGGACTGGTGGCGGCCGGCCCCGTCGATCAGGGCCGCCTCGTAGATGTCCCGCGGGATGGACTGCATGGCGGCCGAGAACAGCACCAGGTAGAAGCCGACGCCGTGCCAGACCACGACCAGCATCAGCGCCCACAGCACCATGTTCGGCTCGTTGAGCCACTCCACCGGGTCGTCGGCGCCGACCAGGCCCAGCTTGATCAGGAAGCCGTTGAGCAGACCGCCGCCGTCACTGCGGTAGACCGCGTTGAACAGCACGGCGAGGATCGCCAGCGACAGCACCTGCGGGAAGAAGTAGACGATCTTGTAGAACGTCGACCCGGCGACTCCGCGCACCCCGCCGGCCCGGCCGCGTCCGCCCGCGTTCAGCATGAAGGCGAAGAACAGGGCGAGCAGGATGGTGATCACCGGGATGAAGACCAGGAACAGGATGTTGTGCCAGATCGCCTTCAGGAAGACATCGTCCTGGAGGAGTGTCCGGTAATTGTCCAGACCGACGAAGCGGAAGGTCTGCGACTGCCCCTTCCAGTCCGTCAGGGAATAGCCGAACGTCTGGATGTACGGCCAGATCACGAAGATCACATAAAGCGCCACGGGAACGAGGAGGAACCCCGCGACGAACCGGTACTGCCCTTTGCGCATGACGTATTTCCCGACCTGTCATCCAGTGCCCCGCGGGGGTACGCGGCGGTGCACCCCGTACCCCCGCGGCGGCGGGCGGACCTAATCCCGGTGGTTCTTCTTGGACGCGGGGTCCTTGGCCTGCTTGTCGACCGCCGCCTGACAGCGCTTCAGCCACTCCTTGGGCTGGATGCGCCGGGACATCAGCTCGTTGGACGCGGCCTCGAGGGCGGTGCCCATCTCGCCGTACCACTCGGTGTACAGGTAGCGGAAGGTGTCGCCGCCGGCGGCCTTGGACGCCTCCACCGTGGACTGGGTGCCCGGGCGCAGCCGGACGCCCGGGTCGACGCCGTCCTTGAGGATGGTGAGCGAGTTGGCCTGCTTGGCGAAGAGCGTCGACCACTCCTTGGACAGCATGCGCCGCATGAACTCCTTGGCCGCGGGCAGGTTGCCGGCCTTCGCCGGGATGATGAAGGGCTCGCCCGAGCCGGCCCGGATCGCCTGGAACGGCAGCTTGCTGCCGGGCAGCACCGGCATGGGCAGGAACTTCATGTCGAAGTCCGCGGGCGTCTGCTTCAGCTGCTCGTTCTCCAGCCAGGAGCCGGAGGTGATGAAGGCGGCCTTGTACTGGTTCCAGCGGGTCTGCGACTCGGTGTGGGTCAGGCCGTTCGTGCCGGGCATCAGATAGCCCCGCTCGACCACCTCGTAGATCGCCTCGATGGCCGCCTCGGCCGCCTCGGAGCCGACGAACGCCTTGGGATCGAGGTTGTCGATGGCCTTCATGGCGTCCAGACCGCCCTTCTTGGCGATCAGGTCCATGATGGCGACGTTGATGTAGTACGGGTACTTGCCCTGGTGGGCCAGCCCGCCGATGCCCTGGGACTTGGCGTCCTTGCAGACGGCGAGGAAGTCGTCCCAGGTCTTGGGCTCCTCCCAGCCCTTCTCCCGGAACAGCTTGCCCGAGTACCACAGGCCCCAGACGGTGTAGACGTAGTTCAGCGCGACGACCTTGCCCTCCTGGAGGCCCGGGTCGAGCGTGCCGGGGATCAGGGTGTCGCGGACCTTCTTGGCGGGGTCGTCCACGGAGGGCGCGTCCAGCACCTCGGCCAGGTCCAGCAACTGGCCGTTCTTGTACAGGACGTCGACCTTGATCTGCTGGGCGCCGGAGTCGTCCACGATGTCCGGCGGGTTGCCCGCGTTGAAGCGCGGCTGCAGCTTGCCGGTGATCTCCTGGGTGCCGGTGTGGGTGGCGGTGATGCCCAGCTTGGTGCCGAAGTCGGCCTCCCATGCCTTGGCGTAGTCGTCGCCGTAGCCGCCCTTGAAGACGACGACGTCCAGCTTGCCGCCCTTCTTGGCACCGAAGGGGTTGTCCTTGGACGTCTTGCCCTTGGTGTCGCCCTCGCCGGCGTCACCGTCCCCGCCACCGCTGGCACACGCGGACAGGAAGCTCATCGCCGGCACGGCGGCCAGGCCGAGCGCGGCGGACCGCTTGATCAGCGCGCGGCGGCCGACACCCGTCGCCTCCGGGTGGCCGGCACGGTGGTTCCCGTCGGAAGTGGATCCCATGCTCAAGTCCTCGCCTTCTCCAGGACTCAGGCGGTGAACCGGATCCTCCCGGCACCGCGGTCGGGTCGTGCAGGGTCGTACGGGAAATGCCGACAGGTATAGTCCACTTGACGTCGGCGGACAAGATCGAATGCAAGGTTCCCGATCGGTCTTTTCCGAGTTGAGACCTCCCGGAAATATGCGCCCGCACCACGCGCCGTGCCGGAGAAATCCCCGTCACGACTCCCTGAATGCCACAGGCAACGCCCTTGACACCACCGGTTACTTGACCACCTACTGGTGACTGCGCCCGTAACTGACAACGTTGTCCGACAGGGTGCGGGAGGGGAAATCCGTAGATGCAGCGGAGAACTCGGCACAGGTGGGGTCCGGCGGCCGTCCTCACGGCCGCCTTCGTCATGGCCGTCGGCGCGCAGGGCGCGGCGGTCGCCCTGCCGGCCAAGGCCGCGGTGGCCGACCGGGAGTTCGCGTCCTCGTTCGAGGCGGGCGAGCCGGCGCCGGACTGGCTGAACACCGTCGACACCGGCCCGGACGGCGCCAAGCGGGCCGCGGGGGTCGACGGCGGCTACAGCACCGGCATCCCGGGCAACGTCACCGACCACGTCACCGACGTCCGCACGAGCGGCGAGAACACGGGCGCCGGTGAGGTCGGGGAGAACCTGGCCGACGGCGAGCCCGGCACCAAGTGGCTCACCTTCGCGCCCACCGGCTGGGCGGAGTTCGACCTCGACCAGCCCGTCCGGGTGGCGACGTACGCGCTTACCTCGGCCAACGACTACGCCGAACGCGACCCCGCGGCCTGGACCCTGAAGGGCTCCGCCGACGGCACGGACTGGAAGACGCTCGACACCCGCTCCGGCGAGAACTTCCCCGAGCGGTTCCGGACCCGGTCCTACGACCTGGCCGAACCGGCCGAGTACCGGCACTTCCGGCTGGAGGTGACGCGCAACAACGGCGCCCCGGACCTCCTCCAGCTCGCCGACGTGCAGTTCGCCACCGCCGGCGACGGCGGGCCGGTGCCGCGGGACATGCTGACCCTGGTCGACAAGGGCCCGAACGGCTCCCCGACCGCCAAGGCGCGGGCCGGGTTCACCGGACGGCGCGCGCTGCGCTACGCCGGCCGGCACACCGCGGACGGCCGCGCCTACTCGTCCAACAAGGTGTTCGACGTCAACGTGCGGGTCGGCCGCGACACCGCGCTGTCGTACCGGATCTTCCCGTCGATGGCCGACGGCGACCGCGACTACGACGCCACCTACGCCTCCGTCGACCTGGCCTTCACGGACGGCACCTACCTGAGCGGCCTGGGCGCGCTCGACCAGCACGGCTTCCCGCTGTCACCCCGCGGACAGGGCGACTCCAAGGCGCTGTACGTCAACCAGTGGAACAACGTGTCCGCGCGGATCGGCGCGGTGGCGGCCGGCAAGACCGTCGACCGGATCCTGGTGGCCTACGACTCGCCGGACGGCCCGGCGAAGTTCCGCGGCTGGCTCGACGACGTGTCCCTGCGGCCCGAGCCGCCCGAGAAGCCGAAGGCGCATCTCGCGGACTACGCGCTGACCACCCGCGGCACCCACTCCAGCGGCAGCTTCTCGCGCGGCAACACCTTCCCGGCCACGGCCCTGCCGCACGGCTTCAACTTCTGGACGCCGGTGACCAACGCCTCCTCGCTGAGCTGGCTGTACGAATACGCACGTGCGAACGACGCCGGCAACCGGCCGACGATCCAGGCCTTCAGCGCGAGCCACGAGCCGAGCCCCTGGATGGGCGACCGGCAGACCTTCCAGGTGATGCCGTCGGCCGCGTCCGGCACCCCGGACACCGGCCGCGAGGCGCGCGCGCTGGCCTTCCGGCACGAGAACGAGACCGCCCGGCCGTACTACTACGGCGTACGGTTCGACAACGGCCTCCGGGCCGAGATGGCCCCGACCGACCACGCGGCCGTCCTGCGCTTCACCTATCCCGGCGACGACGCGAGCGTGCTGTTCGACAACGTCACCGAGCAGGCCGGCCTGACCCTCGACCGGGAGCACGGGACCGTCACCGGCTACTCGGACGTGAAGTCGGGCCTGTCCACGGGCGCCACCCGGCTGTTCGTGTACGGCGAGTTCGACAAGCCGGTGACGGACGCCGGGTCCAACGGGGTGAAGGGCTATCTGCGCTTCGCCGCCGGCGCCGACCGCACCGTCACGCTGCGCCTGGCCACCTCGCTGATCGGTGTCGGACAGGCGGCGGAGAACCTGCGCCGGGAGATCCCGGACGGCACGTCCTTCGGCACGGTCAGGGACCGCGCCCGGCAAACCTGGGACGCGCTGCTGGGCAAGGTCGAGGTGGAGGGCGCGACCCCGGACCAACTGACCACCCTCTACTCGGGCCTGTACCGGCTGTACCTGTACCCCAACTCCGGCTTCGAGCGGGTCGACGACGAGGACCGGTACGCCTCCCCGTTCTCCCCGATGCCGGGCCCGGACACCCCGACGCACACCGGCGCGAAGATCGTCGACGGCAAGGTGTACGTCAACAACGGGTTCTGGGACACCTACCGGACCACCTGGCCGGCGTACTCGTTCCTGACGCCGTCCCGGGCGGGCGAGCTGGTCGACGGGTTCGTGCAGCAGTACAAGGACGGCGGCTGGACCTCCCGCTGGTCCTCGCCCGGCTACGCCGACCTGATGACCGGCACCTCCTCGGACGTGGCGTTCGCGGACGCCTACGTCAAGGGCGTGCGCTTCGACGCGGAGGCGGCGTACGAGGCGGCCGTGAAGAACGCGACCGTCGTGCCGCCGGCCCCGGGCGTGGGCCGCAAGGGCATGGCCACCTCGCCCTTCCTCGGCTACACCGCCACCGACACCCACGAGGGCCTGTCCTGGGCGATGGAGGGCTACGTCAACGACTACGGCATCGCCAGGATGGGCGAGGCGCTGTACGCGAAGACGGGCGAGAAGCGCTACCGGGAGGAGTCGGCGTACTTCCGCAACCGGGCCCGGGACTACGTGAAGCTGTTCGACACCAGGGCGGGCTTCTTCCAGGGCCGGGACGCGGACGGCGCGTGGCGCGTGGACTCCGCCGCGTACGACCCGCGGGTGTGGGGCTACGACTACACCGAGACCAACGGCTGGGGCTACGCCTTCTCCGTCCCGCAGGACAGCCGGGGCCTGGCCAACCTGTACGGCGGCCGGGAGGGCCTCGCGGACAAGCTGGACGCGTACTTCGCCACCCCCGAGACGGCCTCCCCCGACTACGTGGGTTCCTACGGCGGTGTCATCCACGAGATGACCGAGGCACGGGACGTCCGGATGGGCATGTACGGCCACTCCAACCAGGTCGCGCACCACGTCCTGTACATGTACGACGCGGCCGGCCAGCCCTGGAAGACGCAGGCGTACGTGCGTCAGGCGCTGGCCAGGCTCTACACCGGCAGCGAGATCGGGCAGGGCTACCACGGCGACGAGGACAACGGCGAGCAGTCGGCCTGGTACCTGTTCTCCGCGCTCGGCTTCTACCCGCTGGTGATGGGCGGCGGCGAGTACGCCATCGGCTCGCCGCTGTTCAAGAAGGCGACCGTGCACCTGGAGAACGGCCGGGACCTGGTGGTGCGGGCGCCGGGCAACAGCGCGCGGAACGTCTACGTGCAGGGCGTGCGGTTCGACGGCCGGCCCTGGACGTCGACCGCGCTCCCCCACGCGCTGCTGGCCCGGGGCGGGGTGCTGGACTTCGCCATGGGCCCGGAGCCGTCGGCCTGGGGCTCGGGCGAGGACGCGGCACCGGTCTCCCTCACCCGGGACGACAAGGTGCCGGCCCCGCGCGAGGACGTGGTGCGGGGAGCCGGCGCGCTGTCCGACGACACCTCGGCCACGAGCGCCACGCTCACCTCGGCCGACCTGCCGGTCGGGGGTGCCGTACGGCCGCTGCAGTACACGCTGACCTCGGGCGCCGACCACGCGAGGGCGCCGGCCGGCTGGACCCTCCAGGGCTCGGCCGACGGCACGGTCTGGCGGACCCTGGACCACCGCTCGGGCGAGACGTTCGCCTGGGACCGGCAGACCCGTGCCTTCGGTATCGCCGCGCCGGGCACGTACACCCGGTTCCGCCTGGTCCTGGACGGCGAGTCGACGCTGGCGGAGGTGGAGCTGCTGGCCTGACGCCGCGGACGCGCCGTGTCCGCCGTATGGCCGAGCGGGGCCGACCGGGGTTTGCGGCGGCGGGGTGACGAGGACAGCGTGGGAGCACGGCCGCGCGCAGCGGCCCCGCGGGACGGCCGGTCCGGCCGGCCGGTCCGGCGGGCCGCCGCCGCACCGCGCACGCTTCGTCCGCGCGCCCCACGGCGCGGCCGACCGACAGGAGGTACCCCCGGTGCTGACCGTATCGCCTCCAGGGCCCGCCCGGCCGGACGCCCTCACGGCCCCCGCGCCCGCCGAACCGGACAGTCCCGCGCTCCAGGGTCCCGAGGTGCGGGACGTGACGCTCGACGGCGGGAACGGGGTGCGGCTGTCGGGGCTGCTCGCCGAGCCCCCCGGCGGGCGGGCGCCCCGGGCCGTGGTGGTCGCGCTGCACGGCAGCGGCATCCGCGCCGGCTACTTCGACAACCGGGCGCGGCCCGGGCTGTCGCTGCTGGACCTGGGCGCCCGGCTCGGCTACACCGTGCTCGCGCCCGACCGTCCCGGCTACGGCGCTTCGGCCGCCGTGCTCCCCGACGGGCAGGACCTGGCCGGGCAGACCGCCACGCTGGGCGCGGCGCTGGCCGACTTCGCCGGGCGGCGGCCGGTGGGCGCCGGGTTCTTCCTGCTCGCCCACTCCGCCGGCGGCAGGCTCGCGCTGTCCACCGCCGCGACCGGATCGCCGCCGGCCCCGCTGATCGGGCTGGACATCTCCGGTCTGGGCAGCGTCTTCGCGGTGGAGGAGGACGAGCTGCCCGGCGCCGGTGCGCCCGGGGCGTGGCGCCGGCACTGGGGGGCGCTGCGGCTGTATCCGCCGGTGGCCTTCCGGCTGGGCCGGCGGCTGGTGGCCCCGGTGCCCGTCGTGGAGGCCGGCGAGACCCTGCTGTGGCCCGGGACGTACCCGGTGCTGGCGGCCCGGGTGCGGGTGCCGGTGCGGTTCACCTTCGCCGAGCAGGAGGAGTGGTGGCGCAGCGACGAGGAGGCGGTGCGCGCGCTGCTGGCACCGCTCGCCGCACCGCGCGCGGTGGTGGACCGGCTCCCCGACGCCGGCCACAACATCAGCCTCGGCTGGGCCGCCCGCACCTACCACCTGCGAGCCCTGGCCTTCCTGGAGGAATGCCTGCTGACCCGAGAAGCGGCACCACCCGGCCGCCCGGCGGGTGCCTGACCACCGCCCGGGCCGCACCTCACTGACCCGGCGGGCCGGGCGGGGTCCGTCGGACGCGTGGTGGTCCGGGGGCCGGTGGGCTCAGTCGGGGAGCAGGACTATCTTTCCGCGGCCGTGGCCGGTGTCCAGTTCTCGGTGTGCTTCGGCGGCCCGGGCCAGTGGGAGGGCCTTGCGGATGTGGACGGTGAGCGTGCCGTCGGCGACCAGCGCGGCCAGCTCCGCGAGCCGCCGCGCCGAGCGCCGGCTGCGGAGCCACCGCACGCCCAGTTCCGCGCAGGCGTCGTAGGCGAAGACCGTGCCCACCCGGTTCCTGTCCCCGACGAGTCCGGCCGCCACCCGCAGGCCCTCCGCGCTCGCCGTGTCCAGGGCCGCGGCCACGCCCTCGGGCGCCGCCGCGCGGACCCGGCCGGCCAGACCCGCGCCGTAGGCGACCGGGACGGCGCCCAGTTCCCGCAGGTAGGCGTGGTTCTCCTCGCGGGCGGTGCCGATCACCTTGGCGCCCCGGGCCGCCGCGAGCTGGACGGCGAGGGTGCCGACACCGCCCGCGGCGCCGTTGACCAGCACGGTCTCGCCCGCGGTGACGCCGAGGTCCTCCAGCGCGGTGTGGGCGGTCTGGCCGGAGGCGGACAGGCAGCCGGCCACCTCCCACGACAGCGCGGGAGGCTTGGGGACGATCTGGTCGGCGGGGGCGACGACGTACTCGGCGTAGGTGAGCTGCGTGCGGTAGCCCAGGACCTCGTCACCGGGCGAGAAGCCGGTCACGCCGGCGCCGAGCGCGTCCACCACACCGGCGAAGTCGCCGCCGGTGACGTGCGGGAAGGCGAGGGTGAAACCGGGCGGGCTCCAGCCCTGGCGCACCGCGCAGTCGGTGGGCTGGGCACCGGCCGCCTTCACCCGCACCCGCACCTCTCCCGGGCCCGGTTCGGGCGTGGGCAGCTCCATCAGCTCCAGGACCTCGGGACCGCCGAACGCGCGGAACGCGACAGCCTTCATCACTCGACCTCTCCTGTCGGTACGACCACGGAGCGAACGTAGAAGCTCAAGTCCGCTTGAGGTCAAGCGCCGTCCGCGGGCGGGGACGCGCGGCGCGCGCGGGAGATCACCCGGTCCGGGGCGGCCCGTCCGCCCCGAAGGACGGCGGCGGGTTGTCCACGCCCCAGTCCCGGAGCGGGGTGGCGGACAGGGTGTAGTCGAGCCGGCCGCCGTCGCGGACGAAGGACGCGGGCAGCCAGGGGCGGTCGCCGGGACGGCCGTCCACCCGCAGGGACCGGACGTACGGCGCCCCGGCCGCCGCTCCGGCGGCGTGCACCACGATGTCGTTGCCCCGCGGCCGGCTGATCTCGGTCCGCTCGAACAGCGGTGAGGCGAGGACCAGTTCGGCCCGGGACGGCACCTGCGGGTACATGCCGAGCGCGGCGAAGACGTACCAGGCGGACAGCGCGCCCAGGTCGTCGTTGCCCGGGATGCCCTCGGGCCGGGCGGACCACAGCCGCCGTACCGCCGCGCGGACCGTCTCCTGCGTCCGGTACGGCGCGCCCGCGTACGCGTACAGGTACGGGACGTTGATCGACGGCTCGTTGGCCAGCTCGGCCTTGGTGCCGCCGCTGCCGGTGAGGGCCCAGCCGCCGTCGGCGTCGTGGAAGAAGTCGTCCAGCCGGGCGAGCGCCCGGTCCCGGCCGCCCATCGCCGCGAACAGGCCCGCGGGATCGTGCGGGACCATCCAGGTGTACTGCGCGGCCGTGCCCTCGACGAACCCGTCCCCGGTGTCCGGGGTGAAGCCCGGGACCCAGCCGCCGTCGGCCCGGCGGTCGGCGATGTAACCGCCGTCCGGGCCGGCCGCGGGGTTGAAGTTGTTCCGCCACCACTGGGCGCGGCGGGCGAACACGGCCGCCGTCCGCCGCTCCCCGGCCGCGTCGGCGAGCCGGGAGAGCGCGAAGTCCGCGGTGGACATCTCCAGGGTCTCGGCGGCGCCGGCCCAGGCGTGGGAGACGGACGGCATGTAGTGCAGCCCGAGGTACCGGTCCAGGGAGGGCCGCTGACCCACCGACAGCACCGGCCGGCCCGCCGCGGACAGGTCGCCCGGGGTGGGGACGGTGGCCGCGCGCACCAGGGAGCGCAGCGCCCCCGCCAGGTCGAAGCGGGTGCCGCCGAAGGCGTGGATGCCGGCGAGCGCGGCCGGCGAGGGGTCGCCGTTCATGACGTGGGTGCCGCTCGCGCCGTGCAGCCAGCGGTCCCAGACGCCGCCGTTCTGCCGGGCGAGTTCGTACAGCGACTGCGCGATGTCCGAGCCCGTGTCCGGGTCCAGCAGCGTCAGCAACTGCACCTGGTCGCGGTAGACGTCCCAGCCGGAGAAGGTGCCGTACTGGGCCCGGTGGCCGGTGCCCACGGTGTGCACCCGGCCGTCGGCGCCCCGGTAGCGGCGGTCGGCGTCGCTGATGACGTTCGGGTGCAGCAGCGCGTGGTAGAGCGCGGTGTAGAAGACGGTGCGCTCGGCCTCGGTGCCGCCGCCGACCCTGACGGCCGCGAGGCGCTCCCGCCAGGCCCGGCGGGCCGCGTCCCGGACCGCGCCGAAGGACCGGTCCGGCGGGTTCTCGGCGGCCAGGTTGGCCGCGGCGGCCTCGCGGCTGACATAGGAGATGCCCACCTTCACGTGCACCGGTCCGGCGCCGGGCGCGAACCGCACGTAGCCGCCCGCGCCCTTTCCGGCGACCGGCCACCCGCCGTGCGCGAAGCCGCCGGTGCCGCCGGAGGCTGTCCGCGAGCCGGGCTCCAGCCTGCCGTCGTGCCAGGTGCCGACGGCGGCGAAGGCGCGGTCGAAGCGGGCGGTGAAGTGCAGGGTGTAGTAGGCGCGCCGGCCCTCGGGGTCGAGGTGGCCGCAGAAGTTCCCGGAGGTGACCGAGCCGGAGACCGTCCGGGCGGCCGGGTCGATCGTGACCGTCGAATCCGCCGAGCCGGTCTCGGAGTTGGCGGTGCGCACCAGCAGGGACGCGGGTTTGCCGGGCGGGAAGCCGAAGCGCGCCGAGCCGGTGCGCGCGGTGGCGGTGAGGTCGGCGGTGACACCGGAGGCGAGGCGCACCCGGTAGCGGCCGGGCTCGGCCCGCTCGTCGGCGTGGCGGAAGCCGGACGCGTAGACGGCGTCCCGGGTGTCGCTCGCCGGGGAGGAGGTGACCTCGCCGGCGTACGGGAAGAACGGGATGTCACCGCTGCCGCCCGCGCAGCCGGTGCCGGACAGGTGGGTGAGGCTGAAGCCGCGGACGCGGGTGGCGTCATACTGGTAGCCGCCCGGGGCGGCGGTCCTCGTCGCGTCGCCGCGGGTGTTCTCCGGGCTCCAGGAGAGCATGCCGGACGGCACGACGGCGCCCGGGAAGACGTCGCCGCCGCCGCGGGTGCCGATGAGCGGGTCGACGTACGGCGTCGGGTCCTCGACAAGACCGGGGAGGGCGGCCGCGGGCGCGGGGACGGAGCCGCCGGCGGCCGCGAGGAGCACGGCCAGCAGCAGGGACAGGGGGCGCAGACGCATGGCGCGGTCCTTCTCGGGACGGACGGGTCGCGCACCAGGGGTCGCACCAGCCGCGGGGACGATAGCGTGCGCCACCAGTAGCACACGGGACCGTCCGCACTCCGGGAGGCGCACGCCGGGTTCACCCGGTCGGCCCAGCCAACCGGGTTGACTGCGCTCGCGGTTGAGGCGGTAAAGTCACGTAACGAACGTTATGACAACGATGTCGCCATCGGCGGGCGCACCAGCGGCGCCACCCGAGGCCATCCCCTCCGGGCAGGCTTCCCACCCCCTCACCTGCCCGGCTCGCGGACCCGGTGCCCTCGGCCACCGGGTCCGCCCTGAGCTATGGGAAGGGGAGTCGTCCACCGCGCGGCCCGGCGGTCCGCCTCAATCCATGAACGAGCCGTTGTCGGTGCGTTGGCCGATGGGCCTGCAGACCGCGGCGATGCGTGCGCTCGGCACATGGGGGCTCCCCGGGACGGGCGGTCGGCGGTGTCGGACCGGGCGGACGTCCGGAACAGGCAAAGGAGGGTGTCCCGTACGGGACAGACAGGACAAGCGTCGCGGGATTGACTTCCAGCCAACCACCCGATGAACGAGCCAGGGAGTCCGTTCCATGCCTGAGCAGCCGAAGAACGAGTTCTGGAAGAACCTCAAGCCGATCGAGAACTCGTTCAAGCCGGACGCGCTGCCGGAGGTCTACCTCTCCGACGTCGCCACCGACGACGACCGCTACTACGCGCCCTTCACCGACACCGTCAGCTCCCGTCCGCTGTGGATCAACGTGAAGGACAACACGTGGTCCGACATCCTGCGGGCCAAGGAGGCGGGTCTGGTCAACCGCCACTACCACCCGCACGAGGTGTTCGCGTACACCATCTCCGGCAAGTGGGGCTACCTGGAGCGGCCCTGGACGGCCTGCGCCGGTGACTTCGTGTACGAGGCTCCGGGCGAGGGCCACACCCTGGTCGCGTACGAGAGCGAGCAGCCGATGAAGGCGCTCTTCATCGTCAAGGGCCCGCTCATCTGGCTGGACGAGAACGGCGAGCCCACCGGGTTCTTCGACGTGCACGACTACATCGAGATGTGCCGCCGTCACTACGACGAGGTCGGCATCGGTGCCGCCTACGTCGACTCCCTGTTCCGCTGACCGGCAGCGTCCGGAACCCGACACGAGGTCGCCATGACCAGAACCCCTTCCCGGTCCGGCGCCGCGGCGCCGGACCCGGTGGCGGCACCCGGGGACGCCGAGGCCCGCCGCTACGAACACCGCCTGCTGCTCGTCCTCTTCGCGGCCTTCGGCTTCGTCTTCTTCGACCGCCAGGCGCTGACCTTCCTCGCCCCGTTCATCTCCGACGACTTCCACCTCTCGCACACGGCCCTGGGCGTCCTGTCCGGTGTGCTGGCGCTCACGTGGGCACTGTCGGGGCTGGTCTGCGGCAGGCTGGCGGACCGGTACGGCCGCCGCCCGGTCCTGATCGCCGCCGTCGTGCTGTTCTCCTGCTTCTCCGCGGTGGGCGGTCTGATGACCGGCTTCGCCGGTCTGCTGATCGCCAGGGCCCTGATGGGCCTGGCGGAGGGCGCGGTCCTGCCGCTGGCGCAGTCGCTGATGGTGGAGGCCTCGCGGGAGCACCGGCGGGGCCTGAACATGGGCCTGCTCCAGGGGTCGTCGGCGGGGCTGCTGGGCGGCATCGTCGCCCCGCTGGTCGTGGTCTGGATCGCCGAGCACCACACCTGGCGGACGGCGTTCCTGGTGACCATCGTCCCCGGGCTGCTGATCGCCGTGTGGATCGCGCGGTCGGTGCGCGAGCGCCCGCCCGTACGGGTGTTCCCCGACGTTTCGGACGCCACCGCTCGGGAGGACGCGGCGCCCCCGCTGCGCGAGGTGCTGCGGGAAGTGCTGGCGCACCGCAACATCGTGCTGTGCGCCCTGGCGGCCTGCTTCTACCTGACCTGGTTCACCGTCATCATCACCTTCACGCCCACCTACCTGGAGGACGAGAAGGGCTTCTCCCCCAGCACGATGAGCCACGTCATGACCTGCTTCGGCGTGGCCTGGATGCTGTGGGGCTTCCTGACCCCGGCGGTGTCCGACCGGATCGGCCGGCGGGGCGCGCTCATCGCCTTCACCGTCGTGGCAGCGCTGTGCCCGCTGGCCGTGGTGTACGTCGACGACCCGGTGCTGCTCGGCGGCGTCGTGGTGCTCTCGTACACCGGTCTGGGCTGCTTCACGCTGATCATGGCGACCATTCCCGCCGAGTCCGTGCCGCGACGGACGCTGACCGTCGCCCTCGGCCTGGTCATGGGCGTCGGTGAGCTGGCCGGCGGGTTCATCGGCCCCCTGGTCGCCGGGCTGGCCTCGGACGTCTGGGGCCTGGACGCGGCGATGTTCATCTCCTGCGGCGGCGCCGTCGCCGTGGTCCTGCTCGCGCTGGGGCTGCGGGAGACCGCCCCCGCGGTGCTGCGCCGCAGGGGCGCCGACGCCGGGCCCGCACACGACGCCACACCGGTTGCCGCCTCGGAGGGTGCGCTATGAAGGCCGCGGTCTGGTACGGAGCGCGCGATGTACGCGTCACCGAGCGGGAGGTGACCCCGCCGGGCCCGGACGAGGTGCTGCTGTCGGTGGCGTACTGCGGGATCTGCGGCAGCGACCTGCACGAGTACACCGACGGCCCGCACTCGGTGCCGGTCGACCAGGCCCACCCGGCCTCGGGCGTCCGCGCCCCACTCGTCCTCGGGCACGAGTTCTGCGGCACGGTCACCGCCGTGGGCTCGGCCGTGCACGGGCTGGCGGCGGGTGACCGCGTCGCGGTCGAACCGCACTACCGCTGCGGCGCCTGTCCGCGCTGTCTGGCGGGCGAGTACAACATCTGCCGCCACTTCGGCTTCGCCGGGCTGATGGGCCACGGCGGGCTGGCCGAGTACGCCACGGTGCCCTCGTACATGGCGCACCGGCTGCCCGACGAGGTGCCGCTGGAGCAGGCGGCCCTCTTCGAACCGGCCTCGGTCGCGCTGCACGCGCTGCGGCGCGGCGGGGACGCCGGCAGCGTGGCCGTCGTGGGTCTGGGCCCGGTCGGACTGCTGACCGTGCTGCTCGCCGCCTGGCGGGGAGTCCGGCGGATCGTCGCCTCCGACGTCGACCCGGCCCGGCTCGGCCTCGCGGCGCGCCTCGGCGCGACCGAGGTGGTGGACGCCCGGGAGGCGGACGCGGGGCTCCGGGTGCGTGCCGCCTGCGGCGGTGAGGGCGCCGACGTGGCCTTCGAGGTGGCCGGCTCCCAGGCGGCCCTGGACACCTGCCTGGCGGCGACCCGCCGCGGCGGGCGGACGGTGCTGGTGGGGCTGGGGCGCCGCGTCAGCTTCGACTCCTCCGCGCTGGTGGACAACGAGCACTCGATCACGGCGAGTGTCGGCTACCGGGACACCTACCCGGAGCTGATCCGGATGGTCGGGACGGAGGGCCTGGACCTCCGCCCCGTGGTGACGTCCGTCATCGCCCTCGACGACGTGGTGCGCGAGGGGTTCTCGTCGCTGCTGGACGGCGGCGACCAGATCAAGATCCTGGTGTCGCCCTCGGCCCCGCCCTCGGCCCGACCCCCGGTCTCGTCCTCGGCTTCGGCCTCCGAGGAGCACGCCCCGGCGGCCCCGGCGCACGCCGGACGGGAAGGAGGCAGCCGATGACCACCGGCGCACCGACCGGCCCCGGTACCGGGCCCGTACCGCCCGCCACGGGCGCCGCCCCCGCCGCCACCACCGCCGCGCCGTCCGGCCCCGTACCGCCGGGGACCGGGCCGTCCGGCAGCACGCCCTTCCCCGGGCCCGTGCCCGGCAGCGCCCCGCCGTTCCCCGGCCCCGGTGCCTTCGCGGGCCGCACCGCGCTGGTCACCGGCGGCACCTCGGGCATCGGGGCCGCCACCGCCGAGCTGCTGGCGGAGCTGGGCGCGCAGGTGTACGCCCTGGGCCTGCCGCCCGCGCCCGGCGGCGAACCGCCCCGGCACGAGCGGGTGCGCGTCATCGAACAGGACGTGACCGACCGGGAGGGGCTGGCCCTCCGTATCGCGGAGACCGGCACCCTGGACCACTTGGTGGTCTGCGCGGGCATGAGCGCGGACCGCGCCGAGTACGACCCCGCGACCTGGGACCGCGTGCTGGCGGTCAACCTGGGCGCGGCGATGACGGCGTGCGAGGCGGCCCGGCCGCTGCTGGCCCGCCGGGGCGGCTCCGTCGTCACCGTCTCGTCCATGTTCGCGCTGTTCGGCAGCCGGGACCGGCCCGCCTACAGCGCCAGCAAGGGCGGCGTCTCCCAGCTCACCCGGTCCCTGGCGGCCGAGTACGCGTCCGACGGCATCCGGGTGAACGCGGTGGCGCCGGGCTTCGTCGTCACCCCGCTGGCGCGCGGCGTGCTCGACGACCCGGCGGCGGCCGGTGCCGTGCTCGCCCGGGTCCCGATGGGGCGCCTCGGGCTGCCCCGGGAGGTCGCCTCGGTCATCGCGTTCCTGTGCGGCCCGGCGGCTGCCTATGTCAACGGAGCGGTGATCCCCGTCGACGGCGGCTACTCGGCGGTCTGAGACCCGCCCCCTGGCCGGTCCGGCCCCGCGCCCGCACCCGCCCCGCACGCACCCACACCTGCACCTGCACCTGCACCTGCACCCGCCCAACGGCCCACGCGGCTCTCCCCCGCCCGCCCGCGCAGCTCCCCCACCTGCCCCGCCCTGTCACTCCCCCGTCCGACGGCCCGCCCCGGTTCTCCGGAGCGGGCCATCGGACAGGGGGTCCGCCTTCGGGTCGTGACCGGAGCCGCGTCACCCAGTAACCTTCGCTGACGGCAGCGCGCGGGCACCCCGGCCGGGTCCGGTCCCGGCGGAACCGCTCCGGCGGGGCCGGCTCCGAAGGCGCACCGCGACGCGCAGGACACTGGCTCACCTCAGCAAGGAGGCCGAGTTGACCGGACACCCCGCCACCGTGTTCTCCCGAGTGTCGACACGGTCGGTCGACCAGGCGGACCGCGTCGGTCTCTGGGAGGACTACAACCGGCAGGCCCTGGTCGGCCTGACCTGTTCCCCGTACTCCGACGACGGGCTGCTGGCCACCCAGACCAACGCCAGCCTCGGCAGCCTGCGCCTGGCCGACATCGCCGGGAACGAGCACGTCATCGAGCGCAACGCGCGGCTGTGCCGGGAGACGCCCAAGGACTCCGTCTTCGCGACCCTGCTGGTCTCGGGGCAGGCGGTGTTCTTCCACAGCGGCGGCTGCCTCAGCATCGGCGCGGGCGACCTGGTGCTGTACGACACCCGCCGCTCCTACCTGCTCGGTTTCCCCACCACCATGCGCCAGCTCCTGGTGGACATCCCCCGGGAGGTCTTCGCCGAGCGCTGCCTGTCCGCCGGACTTCCGGCACCGCTGGTCTTCGGGCGGCGCTCGCCGGCCGACGCCCCGGCGGTGCGGGCCCTGGAGTCCGTGCTGTCCGGCTGGTTCGCCCAGCGGGAGCCCGGCGACGTGGCGGGCACCGAGGGCACCGTGCTGGGCCTGGTGCGTTCGCTCGCGGCGTCCCGGGTGGGAGGCGGACGGCCCGGGGACGACCAGGGCGCCCGGCTGCTGCTCGCCAAGGAGTACATCGACCAGCACCTGTCCGACCCCCGGCTGTGCGCGGAGCACGTCGCCGACGCGGTGGGCGTCTCCACCCGGCAGTTGAGCCGCGTCTTCCGGCAGGCCGGGCTCAGCCCCTCCCGCCACATCCTCGAAAGCCGTCTGACGCGGGCCCACGAGCAGCTCACCGACCCCGGCTCGACGCAGCTCACGGTGGCCGACATCGCCCATGTGTGGGGCTTCGCCAGCCAGTCGCACTTCACCCGCGTCTTCCGCGAACGGTACGGACGCACCCCGGGCGAGCTGCGTCCGGCCGCCCCCGGCCGCCCGGACTGACCACCGCGCCGGCGAGCGGGCGGCCGGTGCGGGCCGGCGGCCGCCATAGGTTCCGGCCCGGCGCGACGGAGCTGTGGAACCCTCGCCCGCTCCTGCGGCCGAGGCGCCCCTCGCGGAGCAGTCGGACGAGGCCGCCCGCGCGCAGACCGCCCGCGCCCCCGCCGTCGTACCTCGCGGGCGTCCACATACGCCCCTGTGGTGTCCATCTCGTGGACGGGCCATAGCCACCCGGAAAACACCGGTGCTACAAATGGCGCATGTCGGACGCATATGCGCGATTCAGGCGCCTCGCCTGGCGGACCGTGAGCGGCAAGAGCCCGCGCAGCGTCGCCGGGCAGGTCTTCCTGCTCCAGGTGGCGCTGGTGGTGCTCCTCGTGCTCTGCGCCGTGATCGCCCTCGTCCTGCAGTCCCGGCGGGACACCACCGCCGAGGCCAGGCGCCGCTCCATAGCCGTGGCCCAGACCTTCGCCCACGGGCCGGGCCTGGTCGAGGCGCTGCGGACACCCGACCCGACCCAGGTCCTCCAGCCGCTGACCGAGGCGGGACGCAAGGCCGCGGGCGTCGACTTCATCGTGGTCATGAACACCCACGGCATCCGCTACACGCATCCGCTGCCCGGCAAGATCGGCCAGCGGTTCGTGGGCACCATAGAGCCGTCGCTGGCCGGCCAGGTGTACACCGAGAGCGTGCACGGTCCGCTGGGCCACGAGGTGCAGGCGATCGTGCCCGTCGACGACGGCCACGGCAAGGTCGTCGCGCTCGTCTCGGCCGGCATGAAGGTCAAGAACGTCACCAGCGCCCTGGACCGCCAGCTCCCGATCATCCTCGTCGCCGGCGGCGGCGCGCTCGTGGTGTCGACCGGCGGTACGGCCCTGGTGGGCCGCCGGCTGCGGCGGCAGACCCACAGCCTGGCCCCGGACGAGATGTCGCGGATGTACGAGCACCACGACACCGTCCTGCACTCGGTGCGGGAGGGCGTGCTCATCATCGGCGCCGACGGCCGGCTGCTGCTCGTCAACGACGAGGCGCGGCGGCTGCTGGACCTGCCCGCCGACGCCGAGGGCCGCACGGTGCGGGAGCTGCCGGACCTGGAACCGGCCACGGCGGAGCTGCTCGGCTCCGGCCGCCCGGCCAGTGACGAGGTGCATCTCGCCAAGGGCCGGCTGCTCGCGGTCAACCAGCGCTCCACCGACCGCGCGGGACACCCCGGAGGGACCGTCGTCACCCTGCGGGACTCCACCGAACTCCAGGCGGTGTCCGGCCGGGCGGAGGCCGCGCGGGAGCGGCTGGAGCTGCTGTACGACGCGGGCCTGCGCATCGGCGGCACCCTGGACGTGGTCCGCACGGCCGACGAGCTGGCGCGGATCGCCGTCCCGCGGTTCGCCGACTTCGTCACCGTCGACCTGGCCGACGCCGTGCTGGACGGCGAGGAACCGGGGCGGGCGGCGACGGGGATGCGGCGGGTCGCGGTGAGCGGCGTCGAGGACGACTCCCCGCTCTACGAGCAGGGCCGGCTGATCGACTTCCTGCCCTCCACCCCGCAGGCCCGCGGTTACGGCGCCGGGCGCGCGGAGCTGGTGACCGACCTGGCGGCGGCCGAGGGCTGGCTCGCGCAGGACCCCGAGCGCACCCGGCGCATCCTGGACTACGGCATCCACTCCCTGATCGCCGCGCCGATCCGGGCCCGTGGCACGGTGCTGGGCCTGGCGAACTTCTGGCGGGCGCGGCGGGAGCCGTTCGACGCGGAGGAGCTGACCCTCGCCGAGGAGCTGGTGGCCCGGGCCGCCGTCAGCATCGACAACGCCCGCCGCTACACCCGCGAGCACACCGTCGCGGTCACCCTCCAGCGCAGCCTGCTGCCGCGGGCGCTGCCCGCGCAGAGCGCCCTCGACGTCGCCTACCGCTATCTGCCGGCGCGGTCCGGGGTGAGCGGGGACTGGTTCGACGTGATCCCGCTGCCGGGCAGCCGGGTGGCGCTGGTCGTCGGGGACGTGGTGGGGCACGGACTGCACGCGGCGGCGACGATGGGCCGGCTGCGGACCGCGGTGCACAACTTCTCCACGCTCGACCTGCCGCCGGACGAACTGCTCCAGCACCTGGACGACCTGGTGGGACGGATCGACCAGGACGAGGCGAGCCTGGGGACGGCCGGGCAGATCGTGGGCGCCAGTTGTCTGTACGCGGTCTACGACCCGGTGACGCGGCGCTGTGTCATGGCCCGGGCCGGGCATCCGGCGCCCGCGCTGGTCGGCCCGGACGGCACGGTGACCTTCCCCGAGCTGCCCGCCGGGCCTCCGCTGGGCCTGGGCGGCATGCCGTTCCGGACGGCGGAGCTGGAGCTGGCCGAGGGCAGCCAGGTGGTGCTGTACACCGACGGGCTGATCGAGGACCGCAGGCGGGACCTGGACGAGGGCATGGAGCTGCTGCGCCGGGCGCTTGCGGACCGGCCCGGCCGGTCGCCGGAGGAGAGCTGCCGGGCGGTGCTGGAGCAGCTCCTGCCCGAGCGGCCCGGCGACGACGTGGCCCTGCTCGTCGCGCGCACCCGGGCGCTGCCGGCCGACCGGGTCGCCGACTGGGACGTCCCGCGCGATCCGGCCGCCGTGTCCGGGATGCGCGAGGCCGTCGGCGCCCGGCTGGCGCAGTGGGGCCTGGCCGAGCTGGGCTTCGGCATGGAACTCGTGCTCAGCGAGCTGATCACCAACGCCATCCGCTACGGTTCCGACCCGGTCCGGGTGCGGCTGATCTACGACCGCACGCTGGTCTGCGAGGTCGCCGACGGCAGCAGCACCTCCCCGCACCTGCGGTACGCGGCGACGACCGACGAGGGCGGCCGGGGCCTGTTCCTGGTCTCCCGGCTGGCCGAGCGCTGGGGCACCCGGTACACCCCGGACGGCAAGGTGATCTGGGCCGAGCTGGCGCTGCCGGACGGGGAGACGCCCGCCGGCTGACCGCGCCGGCCCGGCACGGCGGGGGCGCGCCCCGCGCCGTAGCGGCCGGATACGGCGACGGGCCGCCGGCCGGGTACGGCGACGGGCCGCGCCCCCTCCTCGGGGACGCGGCCCGCCGGCCGTGGGATCGCGCCGTCTACGCGCGGATCACTACTTGCGGATCAGGCTGCGCAGCACGTACTGCATGATGCCGCCGTTGCGGTAGTAGTCGGCCTCACCGGGGGTGTCGATGCGGACGACCGCGTCGAACTCGACACCGGTGTCGGTGGTGACCTTGACCGTGCGCGGGGTACGGCCCTCGTTCAGCTCGGTGACGCCGGAGACGGAGAAGGTCTCCTCGCCGGTCAGACCGAGGGACTCGGCGGTGTCACCCTCCGGGAACTGCAGCGGCAGGACGCCCATGCCGATGAGGTTCGAGCGGTGGATGCGCTCGTAGGACTCGGCGATGACGGCCTTGACGCCGAGCAGCGCGGTGCCCTTGGCCGCCCAGTCACGGGACGAACCGGAGCCGTACTCCTTGCCGGCCAGGACGACCAGCGGGATGCCGGCGGCCTGGTAGTTCTGCGAGGCGTCGTAGATGAAGGAGACCGGGCCGCCATCCTGCGTGAAGTCGCGGGTGTAGCCGCCCTCCGTGCCCGGCGCGATCTGGTTGCGCAGGCGGATGTTGGCGAACGTGCCGCGGATCATGACCTCGTGGTTGCCACGGCGGGAGCCGTAGGAGTTGAAGTCACGACGCTCCACACCGTGCTCGGTGAGGTACTTGCCGGCCGGGGTGTCGGCCTTGATGGCGCCGGCCGGGGAGATGTGGTCGGTGGTGACCGAGTCGCCCAGCTTGGCCAGGACGCGGGCGCCGGAGATGTCCGAGACCGGGGTGGTCTCCATCGTCATGCCCTCGAAGTACGGGGGCTTGCGCACGTAGGTGGACTGCGGGTCCCACTCGAAGGTGTTGCCGGTCGGGACCGGCAGGGACTGCCACTGGGCGTCGCCGGCGAAGACGTCGCTGTAGGACTTGGCGAACATGTCCTCGCCGATGGCGCTGGCGACGACCTCGTTGACCTCGGCCTCGGAGGGCCAGATGTCCTTGAGGAAGACCGGGTTGCCGTCCTGGTCGGTGCCCAGGGCGTCCCGGGTGATGTCGACCTTCATGGAGCCCGCGAGGGCGTACGCGACGACCAGCGGCGGGGACGCCAGGTAGTTCATCTTGACGTCGGGGTTGATACGGCCCTCGAAGTTCCGGTTGCCGGAGAGGACCGAGGTGACCGCGAGGTCGTGGTCGTTGACGGCCTTGGAGACCTCCTCCGGCAGCGGGCCGGAGTTGCCGATGCAGGTGGTGCAGCCGTAGCCGACGAGGTTGAAGCCGACCTTGTCCAGGTACGGCGTCAGGCCCGCCTTCTCGAAGTAGTCGGTGACGACCTTCGAACCCGGGGCGAGGGTGGTCTTGACCCACGGCTTGCGGGTCAGGCCCTTCTCGACCGCCTTCTTGGCGACCAGGGCGGCGGCGACCATGACGTACGGGTTGGAGGTGTTGGTGCAGGAGGTGATGGCCGCGACCGTCACCGCGCCGTGGTCCAGCTCGTAGGTGGTGCCGTCGGGGGCGGTCACCTGCACCGGGTGGGACGGGACGGCGCCGGTGCCCTGGCCGTGCTGCGGGGCGCCGGCCCCGTTGTCCTGGTGACCGTAGGCCGGGGCGTCGGAGGCCGGGAAGGACTCGTCGCTCGCCTCGTCCACCGGGGAGGCGGCCGTGCCCTGCTGCGTGACGGGCACCTCGACGTAGTTGAGGACGTCCTTGGCGAACTGCTGGGCGGCCTCGGCGAGGACGATGCGGTCCTGCGGGCGCTTCGGGCCGGCGATGGAGGGGACGACCGTGGAGAGGTCCAGCTCCAGCTTCTCGGAGAAGTCGGGCTCGGCCTGCGGGTCCAGCCAGAGGCCCTGCTCCTTGGCGTACGCCTCGACCAGCGCGACCTGCTGCTCGCTGCGGCCGGTCAGGCGCAGGTAGTTCAGGGTCTCGCCGTCGATCGGGAAGATCGCGGCGGTGGAGCCGAACTCCGGCGACATGTTGCCGATGGTGGCGCGGTTGGCCAGGGAGGTGGCGGACACGCCCTCGCCGTAGAACTCGACGAACTTTCCGACCACACCGTGCTTGCGGAGCATCTCGGTGATGGTGAGCACCAGGTCGGTGGCGGTGGTGCCGGGCCGCAGCTCACCGGTGAGCTTGAAGCCGACGACGCGCGGGATGAGCATGGAGACCGGCTGGCCGAGCATGGCGGCCTCGGCCTCGATGCCGCCGACGCCCCAGCCGAGGACGCCGAGGCCGTTGACCATGGTGGTGTGCGAGTCGGTGCCGACCAGGGTGTCGGGGTAGGCCTTGCCGTCGCGGACCATGACGACCCGGGCCAGGTGCTCGATGTTCACCTGGTGGACGATGCCGGTGCCCGGCGGGACGACCTTGAACTCGTCGAAGGCGGTCTGGCCCCAGCGCAGGAACTGGTAGCGCTCCCTGTTGCGGCCGTACTCCAGCTCGACGTTCTGCTGGAAGGCGTCGTTCGTGCCGAACTTGTCGGCGATGACGGAGTGGTCGATGACCAGCTCGGCCGGGGCCAGCGGATTGATCTTCGCCGGGTCGCCGCCCAGCTCCTTCACGGCCTCGCGCATGGTGGCGAGGTCCACGACGCAGGGGACGCCGGTGAAGTCCTGCATGATCACGCGGGCCGGCGTGAACTGGATCTCCTGGGCCGGCTGGGCCTGGGAGTCCCAGCCGCCGAGGGCGCGGATGTGGTCGGCGGTGATGTTCGCGCCGTCCTCCGTGCGGAGCAGGTTCTCCAGCAGGACCTTGAGGCTGTACGGCAGCCGGGCCGAGCCCTCCACCTTGTCCAGCCGGAAGATCTCGTACGACTCGTCGCCCACCTGCAGCGTGCTGCGGGCGTCGAAGCTGTTCGCCGACACGACAGTCTCCTTCATTGATGTGCGCGTACCACCGTCAATCGTGCCGCCACCCCGGCTCGGACGAACCAGTAAGGTCAGGCTAAGTCAGGCGTGCCTTACCAGTGTGGCGACCACGGTGCGCCTCGGCAGATATCTCGATGTCGAGATAACAGTAGTACATGGGCGCGGCGAGGTCATGTCCGCACGCGCGGACACCGGACGGCCGGGCCGGACATTCTCCCGCTTGGTGGCATATGCCCGATCTTCCGGCCGCGCGGACAGGCTCCACGCCCGGCGGGGTTGACGGCCCGTCACCGCACTAGCCCGAACGGACCCCCCGAGAGGGCGCCATCTCATATCTGAGATAGCCTCACCCTCATGTCAGACGACTACCTCGTACGCATCGGCAAGCTCATCCGTGACGCCCGGCAACACCGGGGCTGGACGCAGGCGCAGCTCGCGGAGGCGCTCGGCACCAGCCAGAGCGCGGTCAACCGCATCGAGCGCGGCAACCAGAACATCAGCCTTGAGATGATCGCCCGAATCGGTGAAGCGCTGGACAGCGAGATCGTGTCGCTGGGCTACGCGGGTCCGATGCATCTGCGCGTGGTCGGCGGCCGCCGTCTGTCCGGCGCCATCGACGTCAAGACCAGCAAGAACGCCTGCGTGGCCCTGCTGTGCGCCTCGCTGCTGAACAAGGGCCGCACGGTGCTGCGCCGGGTGGCACGCATCGAGGAGGTGTACCGCCTGCTGGAGGTGCTCAACTCCATCGGCGTGCGCACCCGCTGGATCAACGACGGCGTCGACCTGGAACTCGTCCCGCCGGCCGAGCTGGAGATGGCGGCGATCGACGCGGAGGCCGCCGTGCGCACCCGCTCGATCATCATGTTCTTCGGCCCGCTGCTGCACCGCATGGACCACTTCAAGCTGCCGTACGCCGGCGGCTGCGACCTCGGCACCCGGACCATCGAACCGCACATGATCGCCCTGCGCCGGTTCGGGCTCGACATCGCGGCCACCGAGGGCCAGTACCACGCCCAGGTGGACCGCTCGGTCCGCCCCGACCGCCCGATCGTGCTGACCGAGCGCGGCGACACCGTGACCGAGAACGCGCTGCTGGCCGCCGCCCGCCACGACGGCGTCACGGTCATCCGCAACGCCTCCTCCAACTACATGGTCCAGGACCTGTGCTTCTTCCTGGAGGCGCTGGGCGTCAAGGTGGAGGGCATCGGCACCACCACGCTCACCGTGCACGGCGTGCCGAACATCGACGTCGACGTCGACTACTCCCCCTCCGAGGACCCGGTCGAGGCGATGAGCCTGCTGGCCGCCGCCGTGGTCACCGAGTCGGAGCTGACGGTGCGCCGGGTGCCGATCGAGTTCCTGGAGATCGAGCTGGCGGTCCTGGAGGAGATGGGCCTCGACCACGACCGCTCGCCCGAGTACTGCGCCGACAACGGCCGCACCCGCCTGGTCGACCTCACGGTCCGCCCCTCCAAGCTGGAGGCGCCGATCGACAAGATCCACCCGATGCCGTTCCCCGGCCTGAACATCGACAACGTCCCGTTCTTCGCGGCGATCGCGGCCACCGCGCAGGGCAAGACCCTCATCCACGACTGGGTCTACGACAACCGCGCGATCTACCTGACCGACCTCAACCGCCTCGGCGGCCGGCTCCAGCTCCTGGACCCGCACCGGGTGCTGGTCGAGGGCCCGACCCGCTGGCGCGCGGCCGAGATGATGTGCCCGCCGGCCCTGCGCCCCGCGGTGGTCGTCCTCCTGGCGATGATGGCGGCCGAGGGCACGTCCGTGCTCCGCAACGTCTACGTCATCAACCGCGGCTACGAGGACCTGGCCGAACGCCTGAACTCGATCGGCGCGCAGATCGAGATCTTCCGGGACATCTGAGATACGGCGGCCGCCGCAGCCCCTCTGACCTGTGCCGACGCGGGCTGAGAGGGGGTGCGGCGGCACTGCCCGCGCGGGGCAGAACATGTGAGCCCTGGGCCGTCTCAGCAGCGGTCACTGAAACAGCGGCCCGCGGCCCGGGCGGTGTTGCCCGTGCCAGACGCGTGCCGGATCGTGCGGGAACAAAGGAACGCACGGCCTGATTCAGGCGGAACCCAGCAAGGAAGTGATCGCCGACAGCGCCCAGAGCAGTGCCAGGGCTCCCAGGACCAGAGAGATCGCACCGTAAACCCAGATGTTCATATGTCTGTCGTGGGCGACCAGGATGATCCGTTCCGGATCCTCCGGCCGATACAGAAGCTCCACCCTGTCGCCCTCTGACAGTGGACTGCGCAACGCGTGCGCTCCGCCATCGCCGACGACCTCCCGGCCGCCAGGGAGCGCGTAACGGACCTGGGGGTACAACTGGGCGTCCCCGTCCCCATCCGTCGATTCCCAGATGCCGACGACAATGCCCGTAGTCCGGATGCCGCGCCGACGAACTCCGTGAACTCGCCGGGCTTCGCGCCCCATCGCCACGCTGGCGACGGCGAACACCACAGCGAGCAGCGTCCACACCGTGAAGTCCCCCACACAAGAACCCTAGCCTCGATCTCGGTGGGCCCTCTTGCTTTCCGGAGCTGATGCCGGGTAGGCCGGTGGCCCGGCTGCCGCGTCGGGTGGGCGCCGGATTCCGCTGCCCGGGGCGGGTGATGCTGTCGCAGGGACGGTGGGTTGCTGGTCAGCCGGGGTCGGGCAGGAGCGCGAGCCGTTCCAGGGAGCGGTGATCTCGTCGGTCCAGGGTCGGTGCCGGGCGAGGCGGAGAATCCTGCGCCGACCGGTGGTGACGAGCTGGCCGGCTGCGGAGAACAGGCGGAACTGCACGCGACGCGGTTCCCAGAGCCTCGCCCGGCCAGTCAGGCGCGCATGGGCATCCAGGCCAGCAGCTCGAGCGCGATCTGGCCGATCTCCATCCAGACCCGGTTCCGGGCGGTGTCGTGCACGAACAGCCAAGAGGGCTTGAGTAAGACGCTGTTTGGGGTGGTCGGTCCGTCGGTCAGAGTTCCTCATCGTCGGTGGGTTCCGGTGCGCGGATGTATGCGAGATCAAGTACGTACCGCTCGGTGACCGGGCTGTTTTCCCAGGCGGCAGGGATCGCTTGCTCGGTGGGGTCGTCTCTGAGCTGTGCGAGGGTCGTCTCGTAGTAGTCAGCGGTCGCCTGGCGATTGCTCCACCAGACGATGCCTTCATAGACGCCTGGGCGGGGCAGCCGCATCTCGCCCGCGGGGCCGAGACCGACTTGGTTGACGACGAGGATGCCGGTCTCTGATGTGAGGCTGATGCCCATCTGGCCCTCGGCGTCGGCAGGTGGAGCGGGAGGGGTGTCCCACAGGCGGATGGAGACCTCGACGTCGATATCGGGCTGGAGGCTGCGCAGGTACAGGTGGTAGCCGTTGCCGGCTACCACCTGTCTGCGGGCAGCAGCCATGGCATCGTCGTCACCGAGGTAGGCGTCCGCGTCATAGACCTCCACGACGCGCCGCCCCGGAGTGGCCTTGCAGGTGTATTCGGCCAGGAGTGCCATGTGCTGCCGTCTTTCAGCCGAGCGTTGCCCCGTGACTGCTGGTCGCATCGTGCCGGGTCATGCCCACCGGTGTCAGCCGAAGAGGAGGTCGACGTCCTTGTCGATGCAGAGCTGCAGGACGACCACCAGCTTGCGGGTGTCGTCTATGTGTCGTTGGAGCAGTGGGCCGGTGCTTCCGTCCTGAGGCTGGTCGGTGGCCTCCCGCAGGCGGGGCAGGATTTCGGCGCATTGGGCCGGTGTGAGGTCGGGGCCGTCATCATCGGGATGGTTGAGGAGTGGCGCGAGAGTGGTGGAGACGTCGTTCCATTGGCGTTGTCCGCCGAAGCCGTGCATCTCGTCCAGCGCGAGCCCCTCGGCCTGCGCCCGGTGTAGGACCAGGAGACGTCCGGGCTGCTGGTGTCACCGTCTCCTGGGAACAGAACGAGCCCCACATGTCCTCCTCGTTGACCGAGCACACAGGATCGGCCTCAGGGAAGGGCACCGGCAACTGAAATGCTCTCGCTGTGGCTGGTGCGATCACGGCGTCGGAGTCGTCCCGGGATGGCCCCGTGCGCCGGGCTGAGCCCTCGGCAGTTCGGCAAGCTGGTCACCATGCTGCGGCGCGAAGGCGCCGACCCCGTTCGCAAAGGCCGGCCCTGGAGTGTGCCGTTGGAGGACCGAGTGTTGCTGGTCGCCGGGTACTGGGCGCGTCCGGTGGGTGCCGTCGGTCCGGGCCGGCGGTGGGTTTGGTGTCGGGCGGGGTCATGACGGCACCGGTGGGCGTTGGTGTGAGGTGTTCGGCGGGGACGCTCAGTCGGTGGGGGCGTCGCCGAGTGCCCTGGCCACCTCGGTCACATCGGCGTATTCGCCGCTCTCCGGCAGCTTGCGCACCGCCGCCAGCAGGGGGGCCGGCGCGTGGTGCGCTGCGCGCGTGTGCGACGGAACCGCCGGCGGCCGGGTGCGGCCGGCGACCGCGCCGGCGGTCGTGATCATCGTCCGCGGGCGGTGATCACGACCGCCGGGTGAAGACGGCACACCGCGCCCGCCGCGGCGCGGGCGGCGGGTGCGGACCCGCTCCACTCGGGTAACACTCGGGCAAGCGGGCTCCTGCGGCGCTCCGTACGGCTCCGGTTACTCGTTCTGGAAGACCGCCTTCTGCACGTCGTTGGGGCCGTCGAACGCGTCCTCGGGTGCGTCGGCGATCTTCTGGACGAGGGTGTCGTCCGCGCCGTTGTCCTTGGCGAGCGCGATGAGGTCGTCGCGGCGGGCCGGGTAGTCGGCACCCTTGAGCGCCTTCTGCAGGTCGATCGGACTGATACTCGCCATGGCGGTCTCCTTGCTGTCGTGATGACGTGCTCGGCCGGATCCGTCGCGCCGGGTCACCGGCACGTACATCGTGACCAAGCACCCCACACCGCGCACGTCGACGCAGCGGCCGAGGGTGTCGCCAGCGGCCGGGCAGCAAGGCGCACCCTGCGTGTCCGGGCCGGGCGTGGGCACTCAAAGGTCATGGAGATGCCGACCTCGCCCCTGATCGACCGTTCCCTGCCGGCTCTCGTCCAGGGCTATGCCTGGCTGCCCGGCCTGCTGCGCGACCGCCCCGACGGCGTGGCGCGCACCCGGGTGATGGGCAAGCCCGCGCTCGTCGTGCGCGGGCCGGAAGCGGTGCGTTTCTTCTACGACGAGCACCACGTGGGCCGCGGCGGCGCCCTGCCCGAGCCCGTGCTCAGTACCCTGTTCGGCCACGACGCCGTCCACACCCTCGACGGTGGCGCCCACCGCGCCCGCAAGGAGTTCTTCCTTCCGCTGCTGCACCCCGACCGGATCACCGGCCTCGTCGAGCAGGTGACCGCCGCGTGGGACGAGGCGGTACGGGAGTGGAGCGGCGCCGAGCAGGTCGTCCTGTTCGACGCGGCCGCCCTGGTGCTCACCCGCGGTGTGTGCCGCTGGGCGGGCGTGCCGCTCGACGGAGGCAGCGCGGAGGAGGAGCAGCTCGCCCGCGACCTGATCGCCATGGTCGACGGCTTCGCCACCGCAGGGCCACGGCACTGGCGTGCGCGGCGCGCCCGGAGCCGTCAGGAGCAGCGCTTCGCCCGGCTGGTCGAGGACGTGCGCTCCGGCCGGACCGCCGCCCCCGACGGATCGGTGCTCGCCGCTGTGTGCGAGCACCGCGAGGGCGGCGAGCCGCTGCACCCGCACACGGCCGCCGTCGAGCTGCTGAACGTCGTCCGTCCCACCGTCGCGGTCAGCTGGTTCGTCGCCTACTCGGCGCACGCGCTGCATCTTCAGCCGAACCAGCGCGAGCGGCTCCGCCGCGGTGACACGGCCTACACGGCCGCGTTCGTGCACGAGGTGCGCCGCTTCTACCCGTTCGCGCCGTTCCTCGGCGGCCTCGCCGTCCGCGACCTGTCCTGGCGCGGCCTGTCGGTGCCGGCCGGCGGGATGGTGCTGCTCGACGTCTTCGGCCAGAACCACGACGAGAAGCTGTGGGGCGACCCGTACGTCTTCCGCCCGGAGCGGTTCCTGGAGCACGCGGTCGAGCGGGACGAGCTGATCCCGCAGGGCGGTGGTGAGCCGCGCACCGGTCACCGCTGCCCCGGGGAGGGCCTCACCATCGGGCTGCTCGAAGCCCTCGCGCTCCGCCTGGCCGCTCTCGACTGCGCCGTCCCCGACCAGGACCTCAGGATCTCCCTGCGGCGCATCCCGGCGCGGGTGCGCAGCGGCTTCGTCGTACGGGAGGTGCGGGTGCCGAGCGCGCGCATGCTCACGACCGTGTGAACCCACCCCCTGTCCGCCCCGCCCCGCCCCGTCCGCCGGGCGGGGCGGGCCTCCTAGACAGCCGGGCGCTACGGCGACGCAGGCGCCCCCCGCCTCAATCCCGCTGCTCGGAAGCGTCGGCCCCCGGTTCCCCGGTGCCCGGTTCCGCCAGCCGCCGGTGGGCCGCCGCCTTGACCGCGTCGGGCAGCACCTTCCCGGCCAGGCCCTGCGCCTTGGTCTTCAGCGACCCGGTCACGGCCTTGGTCTCGCCCTTCACGATCGCCTCGTACGCCTGCTCGGCCACCTGCGCGGGATCGTCCTTCTTCATCGTGCCCATGCGGGTGTCGTCCGCCATGCCCGCCCGGCGGAAGAAGTCCGTGTCCGTGGGGCCCGGCATGAAGGCGGTGACCGTCACACCCGTGTCCTTCACCTCCTCCGCCAGGGCCTCGGCGAAGGACTGCACGAACGCCTTGGAGGCGTTGTACACCGGCTGGAAGGAACCGGGCATCGTCGAGGCGACGGACGAGGTGAAGGCCAGCCGGCCCGCGCCGCGCGTCACCATGGCCCGCAGCAGCGTCTTGGCCAGCCGTACCGTCGCGGTGACATTGAGGTCGATGACCTCCTGGTCGTCGGCGAGGTCGGTGTCCACGAAGGCACCGCCCCGGCCCACCCCCGCGTTGAGGACGGCGGTGTCGACCGTCAGGCCGTCGAGCGCGTCCAGCAGCCGGAACCGTCCCTCGGCGGCGCGGAGATCGGCCCGCACCGCGCGGACCTCCGCGCCCGTCTCCCGAAGTTCCCGGGCGGCGGACTCCAGCCGGTCGTCCTCGGCGTTCACCACGAGGTCGTAGCCGTGCAGCGCGAACTGCCGGGCCAGCTCGTGGCCGATTCCGCTGGACGCACCGGTGATCAAGGCGAGTGGCCGTGTGTCAGTCATGGCGAACGGGTAACCGCCGCGCCCTGTGCCACGCCTCGGCGGGGCGCTCAGGGCGTGAGGTCTTCCTGGTCCGGGTCACGCCATTCGGCGAGCAGGACGGTGGCGTCGTCCTCGACGTGCCCGTCGTGGTGGCCGAGTACGGCGTGCATCAGCCGCCGCAGCGTCTCGTGGACGGTGAGACAGTCGGCGTGGTGGCGCACGAGGTACTCGGCGAAGCGCTCCAGGCCGAACTGCCGGCGCTGCGCGTCGCGGGCCTCGACGACGCCGTCCGTGTAGAGGACGAGCCGGTCACCGGGTTGCAGTTGCTCGTGGCAGACGGTCACGGGCAGTTTCAGGCCGACGCCCATGGGTCCGGCCGGCGGGCACACCAGCTCGTGGGACCAGCGTCCTGCCCGTACGAGCACCGGCAGGGGATGGCCCCGGTTGATCCAGGTGAGCCGGCCGCTCTTCATGTCCAGGTCGGCGAGGATGCCGGTGACGTAGCGCGTGGTGCCGAACTGCTCGATGAGGGTGTCCTCCACCGCCTGGGAGACGGCGACGAGGCCGGCGCCCTGGCGGCGGGCGTTGCGGCAGGCGGCGACCGCCATGTTCGCGGTCAGGCCCGCCCGTGCGTCGTGTCCCATCGCGTCGAACACGGATAGGTGCAGCACGCCGTCGGCCACCGCGTAGTCGAAGGCGTCCCCGCCGACGTCGTAGGCGGGCTCCGACAGCGCGGCGACGGTGGTGGCGCGGCCGGCGAACGCCGAGGGCGGGGTCAGGTGCCACTGCATCTCGGCGCTGACGCTCATCGGGGCCGTCCGCACCAGCCGGGCGTAGGAGTCGCTGAAGGCCCGCTTGCTCAGCACGAGCAGAGCGACCATCGACGCCACCTCGCGCAACGCGTCCCGGGTCGTCCCGTCGTCCCGTTCGGTGTCCGCCCGCAGCACGCCGAGGCGTTCCACGCCGTCGGTGATGGGCAGCCACCACCGGCAGCGCTGCCGCCCGCCGTCGCGGTCCGGCTCGGCCACCAGGTCGACCCGCTGGAACGCGAGTCCCGCCGGGGTGGAGTCGACGGCCAGTTCCGCGCCGCCCGCGCCGGCGTCCAGGCCGCCGCCGGTGACCTCCCGCAGCACCTTGCCCTGGAGGTCGGCGAGGAAGAACGACACCTCGTGCAGGCCCACCGCTTCCAGGCGGTCGGCCACCATCCGCGGCAGCTCCTCCAGCGTCCCCACATGGCTGGCCATCATGAGGTCGGTCAGTGCGCGCCCCACCTCTGCCGGACCACTCACCTGTCAGGTCTCCCCTCGGCTCCACGTCCCGGCGGCCGCCGGCCGGACGGCAGACCTACCGTCTGCCCAGCGCGGCAGACCTACCGTCTACCCAGCACGGCGCGCCTTGCGCGCGCCACCGCGCGGCGGGCGCGGGGTCCGGCAGCCGCGCGGTGGCGCGCGGCCGGTGGTCGCCCGCGGTCACCCGCCGCCGGAGCGCCGGTGCCAACCGGTTCCGGGAGGAGCGGCGGCTTTCCGCCTGGGTCGCACCGGTACGGGTACTCGTGTCGTGATCGCGCACCGGAAGAAGCGACGTGCGGAGGTGTCGGCGATGCGGACCAGGCCCTTGCGGATGCTCGGAGCGGTGACCTTCGTCTACGGGATCGCGACGGCGTACCGTCCGGGATTGCTCGCCCGTCCCACGGGGCTGGTGGACGCGCACGGCGACGTCGCCCGGCACACCGCGACGGTGCTGCGCCCGCTGGCCTGGCGTGATGCCGCCACCGGTCTGGCGATGGTCCTCGCCCCGCAGGGCCCGGCGCTCGTCACGGCCTCCGCCGTGCGCATCGCCTCGGACGTCGGTGACGCCGTCCTCTTCGGCGCCGCGCTCCCCGGCCGGCTGCGCCGGGCCGGGGCGGTCGTCAGCGCTCTGGGCTGGGCCGCTCTGACGGCGGCGAGCCTTGTCGCCGCGCCCGAGGAGCCGGTGCGGCCGGGCGACTGAGCGGCCGCCGCGCCGGCCGGGTGCCGGACGGTTCCGCGGCGGGCGACTGAGCGGCTGCCGCACCGGCCGCGCGGCGGACAGCCCCCGCGGCACTCCCGCGCCGCCTGCCGGACCCGGCGCCGGCCTGCCGGGACGCATGACCGGCCTCGTGCCCTCACTCCGGTCCTGAAGCGACACCTCACTCCGGTCCTGAAGTGAAACCACTCTCCGGTCCTGAAGCGAGAAGTGAAACCACCCTCCGGTCCGAAGCGACACCACTCTCCGGTCCTGAAGCGAAACCACCCCGTCCAGCGAAACCACTCCGTGCAGGAGCGAAACCACTCCGTTCAGCGGTGCCTCCGTGGTGACGTCCCGCATCCGTGGCCCGCCGAACGAGTGAACCCGCGCGTGCCCCGGCCCGCCCGGAACGCCCGGGACACGGTGCCGGAGCCGCTTTCCGGTGCGCGGGAGGGCCCGCGTTGAGTGGCAGGGTGCCGTCCGGCTGGCGAGACTGAAATCGGCGGTTCGCGATCGAAGTGGATCCAGCCGGGCATTGGCGATCCACATGTCTTCAGGAGATGGAATGGTGGAGCAGTCCTCCGAGGTCCCCATATCCGGGCCGGACGAACCCGCCGTCACCATGAGCGAGACCGGTCCGGACCGAGGGGAGACCGAAAGGAAACTCGCGGCGGCACTGGCCGAACTCGTGGAGGCCGACCATGTTCCGGCCGACAGCCACTTCTTCACCGATCTGGGTGCCAATTCCCTGGTCATGGCGCAGTTCTGCGCCCGGCTGAGGAAAATCCCGGAGCTGCCTTCGCCCTCCATACGGGACATCTACCGGCATCCCACGATCCGGGGTCTCGCGGCGGCGCTCGCGCCGGTCGGGCCCGTCACCAGCGGTCCGGACGGGCCGCCCGCGGAGCCGGCGGCCGTCGCGACGGCCGCGGTGCCCCGGGCCGGCGCGTCGGCGCACCGGCTGTGCGGAGCTTTCCAGCTACTGGCCTTCCTGGTCTACTCGCTGGTCTCCGGGTATGTCACGGCCGGCGGGTACGAGTGGATCTCCCGGGGTTCCGGACTGGGCGACGTCTATCTGCGTTCCCTGCTGTTCGGCGGCATAGGATTCCTCACGCTGTGCGCCTTCCCGGTCGTCGCGAAATGGGTGCTCATCGGCCGCTGGAAACCACGTGAGTTCCCCGTCTGGGGAATGACGTACCTGCGTTTCTGGCTCGTCAAGGTGCTGCTGCACGCGAATCCGATGGTGTTTCTCGCCGGCACTCCGCTGTATGTGCTGTATCTGCGGGCCCTCGGTGCGCGGATCGGAAAGGGCGTCACGATCCTTTCCCGGTCGGTGCCGGTCTGCACCGACCTGCTGACGATCGGCGCCGGGACGGTGATCCGCAAGGACTCCTTCTTCCTGGGCTACCGCGCCCACGCGGGCCGTATCCAGACCGGCCGCGTCTCGCTCGGCCGGGACGCGTTCGTCGGTGAGAAGACCGTCCTGGACATCGACACCGCGCTGGGCGACGGCGCCCAGCTAGGCCACTCCTCCGCGCTGCACCGCGGCCAGAGCGTCCCGGACGGCGAGCGCTGGCACGGCTCCCCGGCGGAGCCCGGCCGCGTCGACTACGTACGGGTCCCGCCGGCCGGGTGCGGCACGCTGCGCCGGGCCTGGTTCGGCACGCTCACGCTGCTGCAACTGCTCTTCCTGTACATACCGCTCGCCGTCGGCGGGCTGTACATGCTCTTCACCGAGGTGCCGGCGATCGGCAAGCGGCTCGATCCGCAGACGGCCGCGCTGACCCGGGCCGAGCTGATCCCCGACGCGCTGGCCGTCTCGCTCACCGTGTTCTGCGGGTTTCTCGTCCTGGGACTCTTCGCCCTGTACACGGTCCCGCGGCTGCTGAGCCGGGTGGTCAGGCCCGGCCGGGTCTATCCGCTCTACGGCTTCCACTACACGCTGCACCGCGCGACGGCCCGGATGACCAACGTGAAGTTCTTCGCCTGGCTGTTCGGCGACAGCTCGTACATCGTGCACTACCTGCGCGGACTCGGCTACGACCTGTCGCAGGTCGAGCAGACCGGCTCCAACTTCGGCACCGAGGTGCAGCACGAGACGCCGTTCCTGGTCACCGTCGGCAGCGGCACGATGGTGGCCGACGGACTGTCGGTGGTGAACGCCGAGTACTCGGCCACGTCCTTCCGGCTGTCCCCGGTGACGATCGGGCCGCGCAACTTCCTCGGCAACAACATCGCCTACCCGGCGGGCGGCCGCACCGGGGACAACTGCCTGCTGGCGACGAAGGTAATGGTGCCGCTGGACGGCGAGGTGCGCCAGGGGGTGGGACTGCTCGGCTCGCCGTGCTTCGAGATCCCCCGCTCGGTGGACCGCGACGCCCGGTTCGACCATCTGCGCACGGGCGAGGAACTGCGCCGCCACCTGGGCGCGAAGAACCGCTACAACCTGCTGTCGATGACGTGGATGCTGTTCGTGCGCTGGCTGCACGTGTTCCTGCTGACGCTGTTCGCGCTCGTCTCCGTGGACCTGTACGGCGTGCTCGGCCATGTGGTGATCGCCGGCTATCTCGCGCTGACGCTGCTGTTCTCCACCGCGTACTACGTCCTGGTGGAGCGCTTCATGACCTCCTTCCGCCCGCTGCGGCCCCAGTTGTGCTCCATCTACGACCGCACGTTCTGGCTGCACGAGCGCCTGTGGAAGGTGCCGGTGCAGTACCTGAACCTCTTCAACGGGACCCCGTTCAAGAGCCTGGTGTGGCGGCTGCTGGGCGTGCGCATGGGCCGCCGGGTGTTCGACGACGGCTGCTTCGTCACCGAACGGACCCTGGCCGCCGTCGGCGACGAGACCACCCTCAACGCCGGCAGCAAGATCCAGTGCCACTCGCAGGAGGACGGCACCTTCAAGTCCGACGGCATCACGCTCGGTGCCCGCTGCACGCTGGGCGTCGGCGCCCATGTGCACTACGGCGTGACCATGGGCGACGGCTCCGAGCTGGCGCCCGACTCCTTCCTCATGAAGGGCGAGGAAGTCCCGGCGGGCGCGCGGTGGGGCGGCAACCCGGCCGTGGACATGCCGGAGACCGGCGGCCGGGCCGCCGGCGCGGGCCGCGCCCCGCACACGACCGACGCCGCTGCGGCTGTCACCAGGTGAGGAAGGCCATCCGATGGGAACGCGCGTGGAAACCGACCGGGAGTTCTGGAGCCGTGTGCTGACCGCGGGCGGCGCGACCACCATGCCGCGCTGGGCGCGGGAGCCGGTGCCGGGCACGCTGGAGCAGGAGGTGCGGGTCCCGGACGACGTGACCACCGCGGTACGCGCCGTGGTGCGCCGGTCGGGACTGCCGCTGAGCGCGCTGCTGCTGGCGGTGCACGCCAAGGTGCTGGCCGCGCTCTGCGGCGAGCAGGAGGTGGTGACGGGCTACACCGCCGGTGTGCGCGGCGAGCCGCTGCCGTGCCGGCTGACCGTGCCGCCGGGCTCCTGGCGGGCGCTGGTGTCGGCCGCCGAGCGCGCCGAGGCGGCGGTGCTGGCCCACCGGGAGTTCCCGGTGGCCGGGCTGCGCCGGGAGCTGGGCCTGACCGAGCCGCCGTACGAGGTGGTGTTCGGACCGCTGGGCGCCGAGGAGGCGTACGGCGACGACGGTGTGCTCCAGGTGCGCTGGTCCGACCGGGGCGGGCGGCTGGTGCTGCGCCTGCGGTACCGCACGGACGTGCTGGACGCCGACGCGGCGGAGCGGATCGGCGGCTACCACCTGCGGGCGCTGGCGCTGCTGGCGGCCGGTCCGGACGCCGGGCACGCCCAGCAGAGCCTGCTGTCGGCCGCGGAGGTGCGCGAGCAACTGGAGGGGCTGGCCGGGGCGGACCGGCCGCTGCCGGACGTGCGCGCCCACGAGCTGTTCGAGCGGCGGGTCCGGGAGTGTCCGGACGCGGTGGCCGCGGTGCACGGCGGCCGCGCGTGGACGTACGCGGAGCTGAACGCGCGCGCCAACCGGCTGGCGCGGGCGCTGCTGGCGCGCGGGCTGGGCCGGGAGGACGTGGTCGCCGTCGTCGCCGAACGCGGTCTCGACTGGCTGGCGGCGACGCTGGCGGTGTTCAAGGCGGGCGGTGTCTACCTGCCGGTCGAGCCGCACTTCCCGGCCGGCCGGATCGCGGCCATGCTGACGCGGGCGGACTGCCGGCTGGTGCTCACCGAGTCGGACGGCACCGGGAGCCTGGACGAGGCGCTGGCCGGTGTGCCGGGAGCACGGAAGCTGCCGGTGGAGACGGCGTACGCGGAGCCGCACGCGGACACCGACCCCGGGGTGCCGGTCGACGCCGGCCAGTTGGCCTACATCTACTTCACCTCCGGCTCCACCGGCGAGCCGAAGGGCGCGATGTGCGAGCACGCGGGTCTGCTCAACCATCTGTACGCCAAGATCGGCGACCTGGGCATCGGCGAGGGCACGGTGGTGGCGCAGACGGCGCCGCAGTGCTTCGACATCTCGCTGTGGCAACTGCTGTCCGCGCTGCTGACCGGCGGGCGGACGCTGCTGGTCGGCCAGGACGTGATCGTGGACGTGGAGCGGTTCGTGGACACGCTGGTGCGCGGCCGGGTCGCCGTGGCCCAGGTGGTGCCCTCCTATCTGGAGGTCGTGGTCGCGTACCTGGAGCAGCATCCCCGCGCGCTGCCGGACCTGCGGTGCGTGTCGGTGACCGGTGAGGCGCTGAAGCGGGAGCTGACGCAGCGCTGGTTCGCGCTCCAGCCGGACATCGGGCTGCTCAACGCCTACGGGCTGACCGAGACCTCCGACGACACCAACCACGAGCTGCTGACCGATGTGCCCGAGCGGGTGCTGCTGGGCCGGGCGGTGCCCAACGTGCGCGTGTACGTCGTGGACGAGCAGTTGTCGCTGGTGCCCCTGGGCGCCCCCGGCCTGATCGCGTTCTCCGGTGTCTGCGTGGGCCGCGGGTACGTCAACGATCCCGAGCGGACCCGCGAGTGCTACCGCACGGACCCCTACCGGCCCGGTGAGCGGCTGTACGTGGGCGGCGACCGGGGCCGCTGGCACCCCGGCGGCCGGCTGGAGTTCCTCGGCCGCCGGGACAACCAGGTCAAGATCCGCGGCTTCCGCATCGAGATCGGCGAGATCGAGAACACCCTGCTGCGGGTGGCCGGGGTACGTGACGGCGCGGTGGTCGTGGCCGAGCTGGGCGGCGGGAACAAGCACCTGATCGCCTTCCACACCGGGCGGCGCGTCGCGCCGGAGACACTGCGCGAGGCGCTGGCGGCGGCGCTGCCCGGCTACATGGTCCCGTCGGCCTTCCACTGGCGGGAGAGCCTGCCGCTGACCGCCAACGGCAAGACCGACCGCAAGGCGCTGACCGCGTGGGCGCAGCAGGAGGCGCGGGCCGGACAGCCCGTCGCCGCCGGGACGGGCGGCGCGGAGCGGGACGCGCTCGGTCCGGCCGAACGCCGGCTCGCGGCGGCCTGGGCGCAGGTGCTGGGCGTGCCCGAGGAACGGATCGGCCGCACGGACCACTTCTTCGACTGCGGCGGTACCTCGCTGTCGGCCGTCCGGCTGAGCGTGGCGCTGGACCGCGCGGTGTCGCTGAAGGACATCACCCGGCACCCGGTCCTGGCCGATCTGGCCGCCGTGCTCGACGGCGCCGGCCGGCGGCGCCCGGAGCTGCTCCAGACCCTGTCGGACCCGGACGGCGCCGCGGGCTGCGCGCTGGTGTGCTTCCCGTACGCGGGCGGCAACGCGGTCAACTACCGGCCGCTGGCGGACGCGCTGGCCGGCAGCGGTGTGGCGGTGCTCGCGGCGGACCTGCCCGGTCACGACCTGGCGGCCCACCGGGAGCCGTTCGCGTCGATCGCGGACGTGGCCGGACAGGTCACCGAGGAGATCACGGCGCGCGGGCTGGACCAGGTCATGCTGTGGGGCCACTCCTCGGGCGCCGCGCCGGCCCTGGAGACGGCCCGCCGGCTCCAGGAGCGGGGCGTGCGGGTGACCCGGGTCTTCCTCGGCGCGCAACTGCTCGGCACCGCCGACGAGCGCGGCGCCGCCCTCGCCGCGCTGACCGCCGGCGGCGACGCGGAGATCGCGGCGCGGCTGGCCGAGGACAGCGGCTACCCGGAGCTGGCCGAGCTGAACGAGCGGCACGCCGAGCACATCGGCGCCGCCTACCGGCACGACTGCGTGGCCGCACACCGCTATCTGCTGGCGGCCCTGGCCTCCCCGCCGCCGGTGCGGCTGTCCGCGCCGGTGACGGTGGTGGTCGCCGCCGACGACCCGCACACCGCCGGCTACACCGAACGCCACCGGGACTGGCTGCTGCTGGCCGAGCGGGTCGAGCTGCACGAACTGGCCGACGGCGGCCACTACTTCCCACGCACCCGCCCGGCCGGCGCGGCGCGGGCCGTGCTGAGCGCGGCCGTGCCCCTGGCCTCCACCTGAAAGGCCCGTGCCACCACCCGACGGGCGACCGGAAAGGAAACCGAGATGCCGTCCTCATCCCTGGCAGCACCGCTCGACGTGGAGCTGCGGCCGGACAGACCAGCGATGCTGCGCGTCGCTTCGCCAGGCGACGCCGCGAGCTGGGCGGCCGAGCACCGGGAGGCGGTGCGTGCCCAGGTCACCGAGCACGGGGCGCTGCTGGTGCGCGGCCTCGGCCTGGCCCGGACGGAGCAGGCCGGCGCCGTCTTCACCACCCTGGCGGGCCCGCTCATGCCGGAGACGGAGGCGTTCGCCCCGCGCGAGGCGCACGGCGGGGGGCTGTACTCCGCCACACCCTGGCCGGCCAACCAGCCGATGTGCATGCACCACGAGCTGAGCTACCGGCTGGAGGTGCCCGGCCTGATGCTGTTCGCGTGCCTGACCCCGCCCGAGGAGGGCGGCGCGACGGCGGTCGCCGACGCCGAGGAGGTCCTGCGGGCCCTGCCCGCCGGCCTGACGGAGCGCTTCGAGCGGGAGGGCTGGCTGCTGACCCGCAGCTACAACGACGAGATCGGGGCGTCCCTGGCCGAGTCGTTCGGCACCGACGACCGCGCCGCGGTCGAGCGCTACTGCCGCGCCCACGCCATCGACTTCGCCTGGCAGGCCGACGGCTCGCTGCGCACCGAACAGCGCCGCCGTGCGGTCGTGCGGCACCCGCTCACCGGCCGGCGCTGCTGGTTCAACCAGATCGCCTTCCTGAACGAGTGGACGCTCGCCCCGGAGATCCGCGAGTACCTGGTGGACGAGTACGGCCCGGACGGCCTGCCGTTCAACACCCGCTACGGCGACGGCGGCCCGATCGGCGAGGACGTCGTCGAGCTGCTGAACGGCACCTACGAGGAGCACACCCGGCGCGAGCCCTGGCAAGCCGGTGACCTGCTGCTGGTGGACAACATCCGCACCGCGCACAGCCGGGAGCCCTTCACCGGCGAACGGCTGGTGGTGGTCGGCATGGCCGAGCCCACCCGCCCGGCCGACGGCTCCCCCGCCCAGGAGGTGAGCGGACGATGACCGATCTGCTGCCCCGGACCGGCCGGGCGGACCGGTCCGGCCCGCCCGCCGCGCCGTCCTTCGCGGTGATCTCCGGCGAACAGGTGACGAAGGCGCTGGAAGGGGCCGAGAAACAGCTCGTGGAGCTGGTCGAGGAGACGTACCGGCTGCACGGCGCCGGGGACTCGGTGAACCCGCCGTCGTACTTCCTGCGCTTCCCCGACCGTCCCACCGCCCGGATCATCGCGCTGCCGGCGTCCATCGGCGGGTCCCTCCGGGTGGACGGCCTGAAGTGGATCTCCAGTTTCCCGGAGAACGTGGCCTCCGGGCTGCCCCGGGCCTCCGCGGTACTCATCCTCAACGACCACGACACGGGCTATCCGTTCGCCTGCCTGGAGAGTTCCGTGATCAGCGCAACCCGGACCGCCGCGTCCGCCGCGCTGGCCGCGGACCGGCTCAGCCGCGGGCGGCCCCGGCCCACCCGGGTCGGGTTCTGCGGCACGGGCCTGATCGCCCGGTACATCCACACCTTCCTGGCCCGCACCGGCTGGACCTTCGAGGCGATCGGCGTGCACGACGTGTCCGCCGCCAGCACCGGGGGTTTCTGCGGCTACCTGCGGCAGAGCGGGGCCACCGAACCGGTCACCGTCCACGACAGCGCGGAGGCGCTGATCCGCTCCAGCGACCTGGTGGTGTTCGCCACCGTCGCCGGCCGGCCGCACGTCGGCGACCCGGACTGGTTCGGCCACAACCCGCTGGTGCTGCACGTGTCGCTGCGCGACCTCGCCCCGGAGGTCCTGCTCGCCTCGGCCAACTTCGTGGACGACGTCGAGCACTGCCTGAAGGCGGACACCTCCCCGCACCTGGCCGAACAGCTCACCGGGAACCGCGACTTCCTCGACGGCACCCTCGACGACGTGCTCCAGGGCCGCATCGCGCCGCCCCGGGACCGGCCGGTGGTCTTCTCGCCGTTCGGTCTGGGCGTGCTGGACCTGGCCGTCGGCAGTTACGTCTACGACCGGGTGGCCCGGGCCGGACAGCTCCGCGTCATCGACGACTTCTTCCACGACCTGCGCCGGTACGGCTGAGGCAGATGCCCTCAGCCCTGGCACCAGGAGGCCCGCCGTGCCCGTGATCACCGCTCCCCACGCCTTCAACGAAGGAAGCCTCTTCGTCGATCTGGAGTCGATATTCGGATACCGCCTCTACCTCAAGTGCGAGGGCTTCAACTTCGCCGGCTCCATCAAGCTGAAGGCCGCGAACGAGATGGTGGAGAGCGCCGAGCGGGACGGAACCCTGACGCCGGATTCCATCCTCGTGGAGTCCTCCTCCGGGAACCTGGGCGTCGCGCTCAGCATGATCGCCGCGAGCAAGGGCCACCGGTTCCTGTGCGTGACCGACCCCCGGTGCAACCTGTCGACCAAGCTGCTGATGGAGGCCCTGGGCGGCCATGTGCACGTGGTGACCGACCAGGACTCCAACGGCGGTTTCCTCGGCACCCGGCTGGAGTACGTCCGCTCGCTGTGCGCGTCGGACGACCGGTACGTGTGGCTCAGCCAGTACACCAACGCCGGGAACTGGCGGGCGCACTACCGCACCACCGCGCCGGAGATCGCCGCCCAGTTCCCGCAGCTCGACGTGCTGTTCGTCGGGACCGGCACCGCCGGCACCCTGATGGGCTGCGCCCGCTACTTCCGCGAGTGGCACCGGCCGGTGCGGATCGTCGCCGTGGACAGCATGGGCTCGGTGGCCTTCGGCGGCAAACCCGGCCGCCGGATGATCCCCGGCCTGGGCATGAGCATGCGCCCGCCGCTGCTCGACGAGTCGTACGTCGACGAGGTGATCCGGGTGGAGGAGGCGGACACCATCCGCACCTGCCACCGCCTGGCCCGGCGCGGCTACCTCTTCGGCGGCTCCACGGGGACGGTGGTCAGCGCGGCGACGGACTGGCTGGCCCGGCAGGACGCGCGCGGGCTGACCGCGGTGGCCATCGCCCCCGACCTCGGCGAGCGCTACCTGGACACCGTGTACCAGACCAACTGGCTCCAGGACCTCTACGGCGACCGGCTGCTCGACGCGGCCGGGCCGGCCGCCACCGTCTGGGACGAGGAGCCGGCCCCGCGGACCCGGCAGGCGCGCCGGCGCCGGACGTAGCGCTCAGGTCTCGGCGAGCGCGGTGGTCCGCGACCGCCAGGGGATCCAGAACGCGGTCGCCGTGACGACCAGGGCGCAGGCCGCCACGGTGGCCATGCCCAGGGTGAGGTTCGCCGCGCTCGCCACGAAGCCGATCAGGGCCGGACCGCCCAGCAGGCCGGTGGTGCCCATCGCGGCGACCAGGGCGAGCGCGTCCGAGCCGCGTCCGGCCGCCGCCACGTACACGCACGGGGTGACGGCGGCCGCGCCGAGGCCGACGCAGGCGAAGCCGAGCAGCGTGGGCACCACTCCCCCGGCGAGCAGCGCGAGGGCCAGTCCGGCGGCGGCCACCGCGCTGCCGGTGCGCACCACGCGTCCGTCGCCCCAGCGGGTGCGCCAGCGGTCCGCGCACACCCGGGCCAGCAGCATCATCACGGAGACGACCGCGATGCCGAGCGGGGCGACGCTCGCCGGCGCCTTGACGACGTCCTTCATGTACAGCGTCGACCAGTCGTTCATCGCGCCCTCGGTGACCGTGCCGAAGACCATGGCGCAGCCCATCAGCAGGGTCGTGCCGGAGGGCAGGCCGCGCCGGGCGCGCCGCTTCGGCCCGGCCGCGGCGGCGGCGGAGTCCGGCTGCGGCTCCGGGGCCGGCAGCAGGCCCGGACGGGCGCCGCCGAGCAGGAGCAGCAGCAAGGCCCCGGCGACCGCGAAGTGGACCGCGACGGAAGCGGTCAGCGCGGTGACGCCGGAGGCCAGCAGGGCGGCGGCGAGCAGACCGGCGCTGAAGGTGGCGTGCAACTGGGACATGGCGGTCCGGTCGTACGTCTTCTCCAGGGCGGCGCCCTGCGCGTTCATGGCGACGTTGAGGCAGCCGACCGCGACACCGTCGGCGCACACCGCGAGCAGCGCCAGCGGGTAGTCGGGTACGACGGACAGGGCGGCCAGTACGGCGATCAGGGCCGCGGCGGAGACCAGGGACAGCAGCCGCGAGCCGAGCCGCCGCATCAGCACGGCGACCAGCGGGAAGGAGGCCGCCGCGCCGGCACCGCAGGCCATCAGCAGCAGCCCCACCTCGCCGGCGCCCAGGTCCAGCCGGGTCTTCAGCGCGGGCAGCCGGGCGATCCAGGTGCCGTACTGGAAGCCGAGGAAGCAGAACAGCGCCGCGATCGACCACTTGGCGCGCGGGAAGGACGGTGCGGGCATCACACGGCCTCCCGGGCCTGCCGGGGGCGGGGCACGGCGGGCACCCGGGCGGACATGTAGACGGCGTCGGGGCCGTAGTCGGGCGGGACCGGGGTCGCGGGGTGGGCGTGGTAGCCGTTGGCCCGCCAGAACGGCTCCTTGCCGGCGACGGCGACCAGCGAGATGGTGGCGAAGCCGCGGACGCCGGCGGTCTCGGTCAGCCGGCGCACCAGCCGGGTGCCGAGCCCGCGGCGCCGCAGCGGCGCGCTGACGACCAGGTCGTGCAGGTGGAGGTTGGCGCAGTCGTGGTCGGCCGGGTCCGGGCGGGTCAGGTCGGGGCAGCGGAACCGGGGGTAGGGCAGGGCGAGGACGTAGCCGGCGAGCCGGCCGTCGAGGTCGAGGACGAGACAGGTGCCGGCCGGGCCGCGGGCCCGGGAGCGCAGCAGTTCCTCGCCCTCGGCGAGGGAGAGGTCCGCGTACGCCTCGCTCTCCAGGGCGGCCAGCCGCGGCCAGTCGGCCTCGGTGACGGCCCGGATGGGGTCGCTCATGTCAGTGGGGTCCTTCCGGGCCGCGTACGCACACGCACGGCAGCGGGCTGATGCCGTTGAAGCCCTGGGTCGTGTAACTGGTGGCGTAGGCGCCGGCGGACAGGATCCAGACCGGGTCGCCGGAGGCCAGGGACCGGGGTACGCGCACCGGGTGCCGGCCGCCGCCGTAGGCGTCGTCGCTGTCGCAGGTGGGGCCCGCGACGATGGCCGGGACGTGCTCCTCGGTCTCCCGTCCGGGGAAGACCATCGGGTGGGTGACCTGGTCCATCTCGTACAGTCCGTTGAACTTGCCCGCGCTCAGGTACAGCCAGCGGGCGAGGCTGCCGTCCGGCCGGGTGCGCTCGGTCAGCCGGAGCACGTGCGCCCGGACCGCGCCGTGGTCGGCGACCAGGTGCCGTCCCGGTTCCAGTACGAAGCCGAGCGGGGCCGCGGCCAGGCCGGCCAGGCGTTCCATGCCCTCGCGGAGCACGGTGAGGATCTTGTCCAGCGGCGGGTCGAGCGGGTCGCCGCGCCGGTCGAGGTAGCCGAGCGCGGGCAGCCCGCCGCCGAGGTTGACGTGGTCCGGTGCGATCCCGAGCCCGGCCAGCGTCTCCAGCACCCCGGCGAGCGAGTCCAGGGCCTGCTGCCAGGCCTCGGTGGTCATCTGCTGGGAGCCGACGTGCAGGGACAGCCCGGCCGGGACGAGACCGGCCGCGCGGGCCGTCGTCAGGATGCGCACGGCGTCGTCCGGGGAGCAGCCGAACTTGCGGTCCAGGCCCCACAGGGCGCCCTGGCCGCTGGTGGCCAGCCGGCAGAACACGCGGGCGCCGGGGGCGTGTACGGCGATCGCGGTGACGTCCTCGACGCTGTCGGTGGCGAAGTCGCGGATGCCCAGGCGGTGGGCCTCGGCGATGTCCTGGTCGGACTTGGCGGTGTTGCCGTAGTGGACGCGGTCGGGCCGGGCGCCGGCCCGCAGGGCCTGGGTGATCTCGGCGGGGCTCGCCGCGTCGAAGCCGGCGCCGCGGGCGGCGAGGCAGCGCAGGACGTCGTCGACCGGGCAGGCCTTGACGGCGAAGCGGAGGGTGGCGCCGGGGAGTTCGCGCAGGAGGGTGTCGTACTGCCGCTCGATGCCGGTGAGGTCGTACAGGACGCGGTCGGTGTCGGCGGCGGCGAGGGCCGCGGCGAGGGCGCCGGGCCGCCGGGGGGCGCTCATCGCCGGGCCGTCTCGACGAGGGCGGGCCAGGCCTGCGTCAGGGTGGCGAAGGCGTCGATGTCCTGCTCCGCCCGGTCCAGCAGCTCCTGGCGTTCCACCGCGAGCCGGTCGGCGAACGCCGTGTAGCGGCCGCCCAGTTTGCGGTAGGCCGTGTCCACCCGGTCCAGGCGCCAGACGTTCTCGTCGCGGGGCAGTGCGGTGCTCTCGCGCAGGAGTTCCACGATCCGCTCGGGGCGGACCCGCTGCCCGCCGTCCAGCAGGCCGGCGCCCTCGGCCGCCATCCGGTCGTAGACGTGGTGGAAGTAGAGCATCGACAGCAGGAACTTCACGAAGCGGCGCTGGTAGGCCGGGAAGCCGGTGTCGGTGCGGCGTTCGGGCGTGTGGAAGTTCTCGATGTGGCGGTTGTGGAGGATGCCGGGCAGGCCCGCGTCGTGGACGAGGTGGAGGAGGAAGTAGTCGCTGCCGATGGTGTCGGTGGCGGGCGGGAGCGGGACCCGTTCGTAGACCGCCCGGTCGAAGGCGACGTTGCACATGTCGACCCGCATCGGGTCGACCAGGGTGAGGGTGGCGTGGTCGCCGGTGAACGGGGCGAGGCCCGCGCCCGTGAAGGACTCCTCCACCAGTTCCCGCTTGCGGTCCTCGGGCCAGTCGCCGGGCGCCCAGAGGCTGACGACGTCGTGGTAGACGGTCTCGTCCAGCCGGCGTATCTCGGCTATGTCCACGGAGAGTTCGCCGATGAAGGAGGCGCCGGCCAGGGAGACGGGGCGGTGGGCCAGGGCCGGGTCGAGGTCGGTGCGGGTGCCGGCGGCCGTGGCGTCGGCGGCGGGCCGGCCGAGCCAGGGCAGCTCGTGGTGGACCGGGAACACCGGCTGTCCGGCGTGGAGTTGGTAGGTGCTGTCGGAGTCCCTGCGGTGCACCGAGTCGCAGCCGAGGGCGGCGGCCAGCAGGAAGGCGCGGTTGGTGCAGGCGCCGTAGGAGACGGCGGACGGCAGCATGAGGCGCAGCAGCCGGTCCGGTCCGGGCAGGCCCGCCTCGCGGATGACGCGGCCGAGCAGGTCCCGCTGGGCCTCCTCGTCGAGGTGGTGGACCCGCACGCCGGGCTCCGCGGGCAGGGCGGCGACCGTGCGGGCGTGCGCGGCCCGGTCGGCGGGGCCGGCGGAGTCGAGGACGAGCAGCTCGACCTCGGCGCCGAAGGTCCGTACGGCGTAGGCGGCTTCGGCGTGCAGGGCGGTGATGGCGGCCGGGCAGGCCCGGTTGGTGGGCAGGGTGAGGCAGACGCGGTTCACCGGTCCCCTTCCCCTTCCGCGGCGGCCCAGGAGTCCAGGCCGAGCAGCTTGCGGCCCAGGGCGTTCAGTTCGGCGGGGCCGTAGCGCCGGGCTTCCGGTTCCCGGGCGTCGCCGAGCAGGGTGGCGTTCCAGTCGGGGGTGGCGAGGGTGCGCCAGGAGTGCACACGCGAGTCGCGCAGCGCAGTGTGCTCCTCCAGCGCGGGCATCATCGACAGGTACTGGACGGCCCGGACAGCGTTGTCGGAGCGGTTGGGCGCCACACCGTGGGCGAGCAGCCCGTTGAAGATCAGCAGGTCGCCGGCCTGGAGGTCGGGGCGGACCACCGGGAACTCGGCGCGGTCGGCGGCGGGCCGGACGGGGTCGCGGCCGGGCGGCTGGGCGAGGCGCCACTCCTCGAAGCGGCGGAAGAGCTCGGGCGCGCACTGGAAGCCGCCGAGTTCGGGGCGGGTGTCGGTGAGCGCGATGATGCCCTGGACGCGCTGCGGCAGCACGGCGAGGGTGCTGTCGACGTCCCAGTGCAGCTCGATGTCGAAGCCCTCGTCGGTGGGTTCGATCAGGGAGCGGGAACGGGTGCGGACGTTGGGCGGGTTGAGGTTGAGCCGGTCCAGGGTGACCCACAGCTCCGGGCTGTCCCAGACGTCCACGAAGGCGTCGTAGACCCGTCGGCTCTGCCGGCTGTCCCACAGGAGCTGGTGGTGGTACGCCTCGACGAAGCCGTAGATGTACAGGTGCCGGTCGAGTTCGGAGCGGAACTCCGGCTCCTCGTACCAGGTGTCGGGGCGGTCCGGGTCGAGTCCCTGGAACCGCCAGGCGAAGTCGAGGAGTTGTTTGGCCTCGCCGGGGGTGATGGCCTCGCGTACGACGACGTAGCCGTAGGTCTGCCAGAAGGCGAAGTCTTCCTCGGACAGCACGCGCAGCGGCTCGGTCTTGACGAGGTCGCGCAGTGGGGTCGGGGCGAGGTAGGTCTCGGCGTCGGCGCTGAAGTAGGGGCGGCCGGTCGCCGCGCGGTGGAGGTAGGGGGCGGGGTGGTGCATGTGTTCACTCCGGTGTGGTCGGTACGGCGACACCTTGGAAGGACGTGAGACATGTGCCGGTGGCATGCGTCGGAGCGCGCCGAAGGGGCCACCGGGTTCCCGGTACGCAGGAGAAAAGGGGCCGCCCGCGCGAAGGGGCGGGCGGCCGGGCGGGCGGGTCAGCCGGCGAGGACGGCCTCGGCCGCGGCCACGCCGCAGACACGGGCGGCGCCGTAGGTGGCGATGTGCAGGGCGCCGCGCGGCGGGGCCTGCGGCAGGCCCATCTCGACCACGACGGTGTCGGGCCGGGCGGTGAGCAGGGTGTCGAGCGCGGCGCGCATCCAGTCGTGCCGGTGCGCGTCGCGGACCACGGCGACGATCCGGCGTCCGCCGGACGCGGCGAGCACGGCGTCGCCGGCGCCGTCGCCGGTGAACGCGCCGGCGCCGGTGCCGGGCAGCCGCCGCTTGAGTTCGTCGGCGACGCCCCACGGGGTCTGGTCGCCGACGGCGATGTTCGGCTCCGGGTTGAACTGGGCGACGAACACCGGTGCGGTGACCGGTGCGGGGCCGCCCGCGCGGGTCACGGTCAGGGCGCGGCGGGCCGCGACGAGGCCGATCTCCGGTTCGGGCGTGGTCTTCCCGGCGTCGCCGCGGGACGCGGCGGTCCAGGCGGCCAGGTCGCGTACCCGGGCCGCGGCGTCGGCCAGCCGCTCCGCGGGCAGTTCACCGGAGCGCACGGCGGCGACGAGCGCGTCCCGCAGGCCGAGCACGGTGGCCTCGTCGCACAGTCCGCCGCCCACGCAGATGGCGTCGGCGCCGGCCGCGATGGCGAGGACCACTCCGTGCTCCAGGCCGTAGGTGCCGGAGATGGCGCGCATCTCCATGCCGTCGGTGACGATCAGGCCCTGGTAGCCGAGTTCGCCGCGCAGCAGCTCGGTGAGGATCCGCCGGGACAGGGTGCCCGGGCGCTCCGGGTCGAGGGCGGGCACCAGGATGTGGGCGCTCATGACGGCCCGGGTGCCGGCGGCGATGGCCGCGCGGAACGGGGGCAGTTCGCGTGCGTAGAGCGTGTCGGCGTCGACGTCGATGCGGGGTACGGCGTGGTGGGAGTCGACGTTGGTGTCGCCGTGGCCGGGGAAGTGCTTGGTGCAGGCGGCGACGCCGGTGGACTGCAGGCCCTCGACCCAGGCGGCGGTGTGCCGGGCGACCAGGTCGGGGGCGGTGCCGAAGGAGCGGACGCCGATGACCGGGTTGTCGGGGTTGGCGTTGACGTCGGCGGAGGGCGCCCAGTCGAAGTTGACGCCGCAGGCGGCCAGGCGGCGGCCCAGCTCGCGGGAGACGGCCCGGGTGAGGTCGGGGTCGTCGACGGCGCCGAGGGCGTGGTTGCCGGGGAAGGAGGAGCCGGTGCGCACGTCGAGCCGGGTGACGTCGCCGCTCTCCTCGTCGATGGCGACCAGCAGGTCGTCGCGTTCGGCGCGCAACTGCGCGGTGAGCGCGGTGACCTGCTCCTCGCTGACGACGTTGCGGCCGAACAGGGCGACGGAGGCGAGGCCCTCGCCGATGCGGCGGCGGACCCAGTCGGGCGCGGTGGTGCCGTCGAACCCCGGTTGCAGCACCGCGAGGGCGTCCCGGGCGAGGGTGTCGCCGGGGGCGTCCGACGCGGTGGTGGCGATGGTGGTCATCGGGGCGTCATCCCTTCACGGCGCCGTCGGTCAGACCGCTGACAGCCTTGCGTTGCAGGAAGATGAAGAGGATCAGGATGGGCAGCGCGAACAGGGACGAGGCGGCCATGGTGGCGCCCCAGTCGTCGCCGAACGCGGTCTGGAACTGCGACAGCCACAGCGGCAGGGTCTGCTTCTCGGCGTCCTTGTTCAGGATCAGCACGAGCGGGAACTCGTTCCAGGCGGTGACGAAGCCGAACAGCGAGGTCGCCATCAGACCGGGCGCGAGCAGCGGGAAGATCACCTTGACGAAGGCCTGGAGGCGGGTGCAGCCGTCGATCATCGCCGACTCCTCCAGCTCCTTGGGCACGGCGGCGACGTAGCCGCGCAGCGTCAGGATCGTCAGCGGGAGCACCATCACCGTGTAGAAGGCGGTGAGCGGGATGAGGCTGTCCAGCATGTCGTTGTCGCGGACGAGCATGTAGATGGCGATGATCATGACCTCCCAGGGGGCCATCTGCGCCAGCATGAACGTCACGATGAGACCGCGCCGGCCCTTGAACCGCATCCGCGCCAGCGCGAAGGCCGCGAACAGGGCGATGACGAGCGAGAGGAGGACCGACAGGACGGTGACGGTGACCGAGTTGAGGACCAGGGTCCAGAAGTTCTCGGCGTCGACCGCCTTCTTGAAGTGGGTGAAGGTCGCGTTGACCGGGAACCACACCGGGTCGTCGGCGATGATGTCGCCGGTCGGCTTGAAGGCCGTGGCGAACATCCAGTAGACGGGGAACGCGAAGCCGGCGAAGAGGACGACGGCGGTCGCGTTGGGCCAGATGCGGCCGAAGAGCGAGCGCTTCACAGCTCGTCCTCCTCTTGCTTGAGCACCATGCGCAGGTAGTACGAGGTGATGGCGAGCAGGACCAGGATGGTGAGGAAGGAGATGGCCGCGCCGAGTCCGAAGTGCTGGTTGCCGACGCCCTCGACGTAGGCGTAGATCGGCAGGGTCTCGGTCAGGTGGTCGGGGCCGCCCTCGTTCATCGCGAAGATCTGTGCGAAGGCCTTGAACACCCAGATGACCTGGAGGAACGTCGTGGCGTACAGGAACGGCCGCAGGAAGGGCAGGGTCACCGAGGTGAAGCTCTTCCAGGAGCCGGCGCCGTCCAGGGAGGCGGCCTCGTACAGTTCGCGCGGGATCGTGGTGGTGGCCGCGTAGAGGTTGATCGCCACGAAGGGTATGGACTGCCAGACGATGAGCAGGGTGACCACGGCGAAGGTGGAGAACTGGGTCTGGAGCCAGTTGTGGTCGGCCATGGAGTGCCAGCCCAGCTTGTCCAGCACCCAGTTGACGACGCCGAAGCGCTGGGCGAACAGCCACTGGTAGACGGTGGTGGCCGCGACGACCGGCATGGCCCAGGCGAGGACGAGGCCGACCATGAGCAGCAGCCGCATCTTCGGGCCGAGCCGGGCCAGCAGCAGGCCGGTCAGGGTGCCGAGCGCCATGATCAGGACGACGTTGACGGCGGTGAAGACGACGGAGCGCTCGACGACGTGCCAGAACTCCGTGGAGGTCAGCACCTCCCGGTAGTTGTCGACACCGTTCCACTCGGTGAGGTGCTGGATGAGCTGCCGCGGGTTGAGGTTCTGGAACGACAGCATGCCGTTCTTGACCAGCGGCCAGCCGAGCAGCACCAGGGTGGCCAGCAGCGCGGGCAGCAGGAGCAGGTAGGGGGTGGCGGCGCGGCGCCGGGACGGGTCCGCGGGGGTCCGGTTGTCGCCTCGCGGCGGGACCGGCACCCCGGCGTTGCGGACAACGGGCTCCCCGGCCGTGCCCGTGCCTTGGGTCTGCACTGACATCAGTTGCCATCTCTTCCGTGGCCGTACGAAACCACGGCCGTGCGCGCGCACGGCGCATGGGTGGGCCGGGGACGCCCCGTCGTGGCGTCCCCGGCGCGGGTCTAGTTCTGCTGGGCCAGGCGCTTGTTGATCTCGTCCTCGACCTGCTTGGCGGCGTCCGCCGGGGACTTACCGTTCAGCACGGCCGTCATGTAGGACTTGATCGGGTTCGGGTTGTTCTCCACCGCGCCCCACTCGGGGATCAGCGGGGTGGTGCCGCCGACGGCGGCGCCGGGAGCGGACGCCTCGGCGAAGGCGTTGCCCTTGAGGTTGCTCTCCAGCGACTTCTTGTTCGGGATGACGCCGTTGAGCTTGGCCAGCTCGCCCTCGTACTGGTCGGACAGGGCGATCTTCAGGAACTCCTTGGCCAGTTCCTTCTTCTTGCTGCCCTCGGCGACGGCGAGGTTGGAGCCGCCGAGGAAGACGCCTTCGGGCTTGTCCGCGGTCTCGCCCGGGAGGGTGAAGTAGCCGAGGTCCTTCTCGATGGCCTTGTTGGCGGTGACGGCCGTGCCGGCCTCCCAGCCCAGGCCGATGAAGGCGCCGGTCTTGCCCTTGGCGAAGACCTCGGCCTGCTGCGGGGTGGCCTCGTCCTTGTCCTTGGGGGCCTTGGAGAAGGAGGCGTACTTCTTGTAGATCTCCATGGCCTTGGCGACCTTGGGGTCGGCGAGGTTGGAGACGTACTTGTCGCCTTCCTTCTTCACCAGGTCGGCGCCCTGGCCGATGGTCAGACCGTCGAAGAAGTACCAGTTCTGGCCGGGCAGGTACAGCGGCTCGGCGTCTGTCTTCTTGTCGATCGCCGCCAGGTCCTGGAAGAACTCGTCCCGGGTCTTCGGGGTGTCCTTGATACCGGCCTTGGCCCAGATCTTCTTGTTGTAGATGACCGTACGGCTGACGAAGTACCAGGGAGCGGCGTACTGCTTGCCGTCGTAGACGGAGGACTGCGAGACCGACGGCGTCCAGTCGGCGCCGATCTCCTGCTTCAGGTCGCTCAGGTCGGCGAGGCCGCCGGTGACCGCGTAGGCCGGGGTCTGGGTGTTGCCGACCTCCAGCACGTCCGGCGGGTTGGACTCGGAGAGGGCGGTGGTGATCTTCTGCTGGATCCCGTCCCACTTCTGCGTCTCGAACTTCAGCTTCGCGCCGGTCTTCTTCTCGAAGGCGGCCGTCACGTCCTTGACCCACTGGTCCGGCGTGGAGCCGTCCATCGCCCAGACCGTGAGCGTCTGGCCCTTGAAGCTGTCCGGCCCGGCGTTCTTGCCGCTGTCGTCGTCGCCCCCGCCGCACGCCGACACGGAGACCATCATGCCCGCGATCGCGATCGCGGCCGCAAGATTGCGCTTCACGCCACCCTCCTCAGGGATGCCACTAACCCCCCACGCCCTCGGCGGTGACCTGCATACGACGCTGTTGCACGTAGGGCTCGGGACCTGGCCACTAATGGTGTAGACCAGTACGGTGGAGCTTGGCCTAGACCTTTTGGAGTGTCAAGGGTGGTTCGGGATGCCGGTCCCGGCCGTTACGAGAAAGTCACCGGAGCGCGTCCGTCCGCGTTCCGTCCGTTTCGCCCGGACCGTTCATTTGGACTAGACCATACGGGAGTTGGTCGCTATAACGGGAGCCCATCGACACAGCCGGGAAGGCAGGCATGACCACCGACGTGAGCAGCGCCCAGCCGCACGGAAGGGCGACCGGCCGCACCGCGCGCGTGCCGAAGTACTACCGGATCAAACAGCAGCTCCTCTCGATGGCCGAGGCGCTGCAACCCGGTTCGGCCATGCCCGCCGAACGGCTGCTCGCCGTGCGGTTCGACACCTCGCGGACCACCGTCCGGCAGGCGCTGCAGGAACTCGTCGGCGAGGGCCGGCTGGACCGGATCCAGGGCAAGGGCACCTTCGTCGCCCAGCCCAAGCTGTACCGCACGCTCCAGCTCACCTCGCACACCGAGGACATGCGCGCCCAGGGCCTCACCCCGGCCTCGCAGATGCTGGACATCGCGGAGGTGCCCGCGGACGAGAAGCTGGCGGGCCTGCTGGACATCGGGCTCGGCGAGCGGGTGCTGCGCATCGAGCGGCTGCGGCTGGCCAGCGGCGACCCGATGGCGATCGAGACGACCCACCTGTCCGTGCGGCGCTTCCCCGGGCTGCGCCGCTCGCTGGCCACCTGCCCGTCGCTGTACACCGCGCTCGCGGAGGTGTACGGCGTCCATCTCGCCGAGGCCGACGAGACCATCGAGACCTCGCTGTCGACACCGCGCGAGGCCCAGTTGCTCGCCACCGATGTCGGCATGCCGATGCTGCTGCTGTCCCGGCACTCGCGGGACGCGCAGGGCACCCCGGTGGAGTGGGTGCGCTCGGTCTACCGCGGCTCCCGCTACAAGTTCGTCGCCGCCCTGCACCGGCCGGGCGCCCCGGTGATCCGGCGCAGGACGGCTCCCCCGGACCGGGACGCGCTCGGCCTCACCTGACCCGGCACACGCCCCGGACGGAGACGCCGGGACGGCCGGTACCGCGCCGGCCGGTGCGGGGACGGCCGGTGCCGGCGGGCCACCGTCACCCCTGGGTCAGGGTGATGTCCTGGTCGGTCAGGGCGTGGAAGGACGGCAGCAGCAGGAAGCCCGAGGGGCGCAGCTCCATGAGGGTGGCCTGCACCCGCGCCGGTCCCGCCGCCGGCGCCTCGGTCGAGATCTTCCCGGAGTTCTGCCAGCGGTGCTCGGCGCCGTCGCACTGGGCGAGACCGCCGCCGATGCCGTGCCGCACACGGGCGTCGCCCTGGCTGAGCGAGGAGCTGACGAACACCGGCCCGGTGCCGCCGGCGCAGCGGTAGCTGCCGGACAGGGTCACCGTGCCGTCGGGCGAGATCCGGCCGACGGGGTCGACGGTGACGAGTTCGGCGGGGTCGGCGGCGGCCGGGACGGCGGCGGCGCACAGCAGCGCCGCGGCACCGAGGGCCGCGGCGAGGACGGGCCGGCTTACGCGCATGGAGTACCTCCCTGTTCAGGGGTTCGGGGGTTTCCACTGGTACCGGGCGGCCGGACCGGCGGGCGTGACCGTCACCCCATCGGTGGCGCGTCATTCCACCGGCCGCCGGGTGCGCGGCTCCGTGGACGCGTTGCGCGGAAGGTGTGGACGCGCTGCCAACACGGACGGACCGCGGCCCGGCATGATCGAAGGCGCACCACCGACGGGTGCACCACCCGGCCCGGTCCGGCGGCCCGCGGGGCGACCGCGCCTTCGGGCCCGGCCCGGCCCGCGCCGTCCGGGCGGCGTGCCGCAACGGGGGTACGGGCGGACCGGGTGCCCGCACGGCACCGGTCCGCCCGTCGGCACATCCGCGTCCGGTCAGTCCGGCGCACGCAGCGCCTCGCCGCGGTACTCCCTGGGCGGGACGCCGTGGGCGGCGCGGAAGGCGCGGCTGAAGTCGGAGGGGCGGGTGAATCCCCAGCGGGCGGCGATGTCCTGGACCGGGGTGGCGCGGTGCGCGGGGTCGGCCAGGTCCGCGCGGGCGCCCGCCAGCCGGGCGGCGCGTATGTGGGCTGCGACCGTCGTGCCCTGGGACGACCACTGCCGGAACACGCGGTGCAACTGGCTGAGGGAGACGTGGTGGGCGGCGGCGATCACGGGCGGGGTCAGGTCCGGGTCGTGCAGACGCTGCTGGATGAAGGCCTCGACGCGCCGTACGAGGGCCTGCTCCCGGGTCTCGGGCGGCAGGGCGGCCTCCGTGTCCGAGGCGGAGGCGAGGAAGACCGAGACCAGGTCGAGGACGGCCGTGCCCAGGCGGGCCGCGTCGCGCGGGCGGAGGGTGTCGGCCTGCCGCTCCAGGGAGCCGAGGAAGTCGGCCAGCACAGCCCCCATGCCCTGCCGGCCGGACAGCGCGCGCCCCAGCAGCTCCCGCACCTGCCGGGGCGGCACCGGGAGCAGCGCCTTGGGGAAGTCCACCGCCACCCCGCGCTGCGGTGCCGCCTCCGCGTCGGCGCACCGCAGGTCGTACGGCTGTGAGCTGTCGACCAGGTGCAGGTCGCGCGGGCCGAAGGTGTCGCCCGGGCCGGTCAGGTCCAGCCCCATCCGCCCGCTGACCAGCAGCGTCAGGTGGTACAGCTCGGGGTCGTCGCGGCGGATCATGCGCGGGCTGCGCCGGAACCGCGCGGGCAGGAACGAAGCGGGCCATACGGTGACCGGTCCCAGCTCCATGAAGCGGCACTCGGCCCAGTAGTCGGCGACGTGCGCGCTGAGCATGTCACTGGCCCGGGTCCGGCCGACCATGTCGCGCCAGTAGGCGAACCTCTCCCCAGCCGGTACGTCGTCGGTGCGGTGGACTGTCCCGATCATCTGTTCCCCGTGTCGTTCCCGGGCCTTGTAGCCGGGCATCCTCGCACGTCCCGGCCGGCCGGGGGGAGCCGTGGGGCGCGGTCAGGGCAGCACGGCGAATCCGTCCAGTTCCACCAGCGCCCGCTCGTCCCACAGCCGTACCACCTGGACCACGGCCATCGCCGGATAGTCGCGGCCCGCCGCCTGCCGCCAGATCCCGCCCAGCCGGCGCGCGTGGGCGCGGTAGGCGGCGACGTCCGTGGTGTAGACGGTGACCCGGGCCAGGTCGGCGGGCGTGCCGCCGGCCGCGCCGAGGGCGGTGAGGAGGTTGCCGAGGGCCTTCTCGAACTGCTCGGGCAGGGTGTCCCCGGTGAGCGTGCCGTCGGCGCCGAGCGCGGTCTGTCCGGCGAGGAACACCACGCGGGAGCCGGTCGCGACGACGGCGTGCGTAAAGCCCGTGGGCGGGGACAGGCCGGGCGGGTTGACGCGTTCGGCCGTCATCGGTCCTCCTCGCGGGCGGCGGCGTACAGCTCCTTGGCGATGATGCTCCGCTGCACCTCGCTGGCGCCCTCGTAGATGCGGGGCGCGCGCACCTCGCGGTAGAGGTGTTCGAGGAGGTGGCCGCGGCACAGAGCGCGGGCGCCGTGCAGTTGGACGGCGGTGTCGACGACGTACTGCGCGGTCTCGGTGGCGAGCAGTTTGGCCATCGCCGCGCGCCGGGGCACGTCGGCGGCGCCCGCGTCGTAGGCCGCGGCCGCCGCGTACACCATGAGCCGGGCCGCCTCGGTGCGCAGGGCCATCTCGGCGACCTGGTGGGACACGGCCTGCAAGGCGCTCAGCGGTCCGCCGAACGCCTCGCGCCGGCGGGTGTGCGCGAGGGTGGCCTCCAGCGCGGCCTGGGCCATGCCGACCGCGAACGCGCCGACGCTGGGCCGGAAGAGGTTGAGGGTGCCCATGGCGACGGCGAAGCCGCGGTCCGGCGCGCCGAGCAGGTCGGCGGCGGTGACGGGCACGGCGTCGAAGTCGAGCGCGCCGACGGGGTGCGGCGCGAGCATCTCCAGCGGCCGGCCGGTGAGCCCGGGCCGGCCGGCGGGCACGAGGAAGGCGGTCACACCGCGTGCTCCGGCGCCGGGTGTGGTGCGGGCGAAGACGGTGTAGAAGTCGGCCTCGGGCGCGTTGGAGATCCAGCACTTGGCGCCGGTGAGCCGCCAGCCGGCGCCGTCGGGTTCGGCGGCGAGGGCGAGGGCCGCCGCGTCCGAGCCGGCGCCGGGCTCGCTCAGCGCGAAGGCGGCGACCGCGCTGCCGTCGGCGACCCGGGGCAGCCAGCGCTCCCGCTGGGCCTCGGTGCCGTGGGTGTGCACCGGGTGGGCGCCCAGGCCCTGGAGGGCGAGGGCGGTCTCGGCCTCGGTGCAGGACCGGGCGAGGGACTCGCGCATCAGGCACAGGTCGAGCGCACCGGAGGTGAACAGCCGGCCGAGCAGACCGAGTTGGCCGAGTTCGGCGAGGAGCGGCCGGTTGACGCGGCCGGGCCGGCCCCGGCCGGCCAGCGGGCGCAGCCGCTCGGCGGCCAGCGCGCGCAGCTCGGCGCACCACGCGGTCTGCTCCGGTGCGAGTGCGAAAGCGGACACGACCGGTCCTCCCTCCGGGTCGCCCTGCGCGGCGGGTTCCTCGTGCCCTTCCCGCTCACCACCCGAGGCTATCGCGTGCCGTTGACTGCCGTCACCAACGCGATACGCTCGGGGTGCGAGCCCACCACGCAGCCCGTCCGGACAGCCGTCTGGGACCTCTGTCACGGCAAGGGGGCGCCACCGTCATGCATCCCTCGGCCCATGTCGACACGTTCGCGCGCGACCACCTGCCCCCGCCGCACGAGTGGCCCGAGCTGCTGTTCGACCTGCCCGGACTGCGCTATCCCGCCCGGCTGAACTGCGCCGCCGAGCTGCTGGACCAGGCCGGCGCGGACCGCCCGGTGTTCCGCGTCCCGGCCGGCCCCGCCTGGACCTACGGCGAGCTGCGCGCCCGCGTCGACCGGATCGCGCACGTGCTCACCGGCCCGCTGGGCGTCGTCCCGGGCAACCGGGTGCTGCTGCGCGGCCCCACCACGCCCTGGCTCGCCGCCTGCTGGCTGGCGGTGCTGAAGGCGGGCGCGATCGCGGTCACCGTGCTGGCCCGGCAGCGCCCGCACGAACTGGCGGCCGTGTGCGCGATCGCCCGCGTCGGGCACGCGCTGTGCGACGTCCGGTCGGTGGACGACCTGGCGAGGGCCGCGGTGCCGGGGCTGCGCGTCACGACGTACGGCGGCGCCGGCCCCGACGACCTGCTGCGCCGCCCGGCGCCCGCCGCGCCCTACCCGGCGGTGGACACCGCGGCCGACGACGTCGCCCTGATCGCGTTCACCTCCGGCACCACGGGCCGCCCGAAAGGGTGCGCGCACTTCCACCGGGACGTGCTGGCCACGGCCGACACGTTCTCCCGGCACGTGCTGCGCCCGCACCGGGACGACGTGTTCGCCGGCAGTCCCCCGCTGGGGTTCACCTTCGGTCTCGGCGGACTGGTGATCTTCCCGATGCGGGCCGGGGCCAGCAGCCTGCTGCTCGAACAGGCGGGGCCGCGGCACCTGCTGCCCGCCATCGCCGCGCACCGCGTCTCCGTCCTGTTCACCGCGCCGACCGCCTACCGCGCCATGCTGGAGCGGCTGGACGGCCACGACGTGTCGTCCCTCAGACGCTGCGTGTCGGCCGGCGAACACCTGCCCGCCGCCGTCTGGCGGGCCTGGCACGAGCGCACGGGCCTGCGCCTCGTCAACGGCATCGGCGCCACCGAGCTGCTGCACATCTTCCTCGCCGCCGCCGACGAGCACACGCGGCCGGGCAGCACCGGCGTACCGGTGCCGGGCTGGCAGGCACGCGTGCAGGACGCCGGCGGCAGGCCCGTGCCCGACGGCGAGCCGGGACTGCTGGCCGTGCGTGGCCCGGTCGGCTGCCGCTATCTGGCCGACCCCCGGCAGCGGGAGTACGTCCGGGACGGCTGGAACATCACCGGCGACACCTGCGTCCGCGACGCCGACGGCTCCTTCCGCTATGTGGCGCGTGCCGACGACATGATCGTCTCGGCCGGCTACAACATCGCGGGGCCGGAGGTGGAGGAGGCGCTGCTGCGCCATCCCGACGTGGCCGAGGCCGCGGTCGTCGGCCGGCCCGACGAGGCCCGCGGCCAGGTCGCCGTGGCCTATACGGTGCTGCGTCCCGGGGCCCGGCGCGACGCGGAGGCGCTGCGCGCGTTCCTGCTCGCGGAACTGGCGCCCTACAAGTGTCCCCGCGCGTTCGTCTTCCTCGACGCCCTGCCCCGCACGGCCACCGGCAAGGTCCAGCGGTTCCGCCTGCGTACCCGAAGTGACCAGCAGTGATGCCGACGAACTAAAATGATCAACGTGTCCGAGCAGCACGCCCCCAGGTCCCTCATCGTCACGCTCTACGGCGCGTACGGCCGCTTCCTGCCCGGCCCGGTGCCCGTCGCCGAGCTGATCCGGCTGCTGGCCGCGGTCGGCGTGGACGCGCCCTCCGTGCGCTCCTCGGTGTCCCGGCTCAAACGGCGCGGTCTGCTGCTGCCGGCCCGCACGGAGTCCGGCGCGGCCGGGTACGGGCTGTCCGCCGAGGCGCGCCAGTTGCTGGACGACGGCGACCGGCGGGTCTACGCGGGCACGCCGGTGGCGGACGAGGGCTGGGTGCTCGCGGTGTTCTCGGTGCCCGAGTCGGAGCGGCAGAAGCGGCACGTGCTGCGCTCCCGGCTGGCCGGCCTCGGCTTCGGCACCGCGGCCCCCGGGGTGTGGATCGCCCCGGCCCGGCTGCACGAGGAGGCGGAGCACACCCTGCGCCGGCTGCGGCTCGATCCGTACGTGGACTTCTTCCGCGGTGAGCACCTGGGCTTCGCGCCCACGGTCGAGGCGGTGGCCCGCTGGTGGGACCTGAGCGCGATCGCCAAGGAGCACGAGCGGTTCCTGGACGCGCACGCGCCGGTGCTGCACGCCTGGGCGGGCCGTGCCGACACCCCGGCCGAGGACGCCTACCGCGACTACCTCCTGGCCCTGGACTCCTGGCGCCATCTGCCGTACACCGACCCGGGTCTGCCCACCCGGCTGCTCCCGGCCGACTGGCCGGGCGTCCGCTCGGCGGAGGTCTTCCGCGGTCTGCACGCACGGCTGCGGGACGCGGGAGCGCGGTTCGCGGGGCTGTGACGCCCCTGCCGCGGCCGCGTCTTCAGTCCGCGCTCTCCCGGACTTCCGCTGCACCGCCGAGGGTGAGCCGGGGTCTGGGGGCCTCGGTCCGTCCGGTGCGCGGGGGCCGGCTGCCCGCCCGGTACGGCGCAGGCCAGAGCGCTCCGGGGCCGGTGTAGCCCTGTTCGGCCGCCGCATGCAGGGTCCAGTGCGGGTCGTACAGGTGCGGCCGGGCCAGCGCGCACAGATCGGCGCGGCCGGCGAGGATCAGCGAGTTGACGTCGTCCCAGGAGGAGATGGCGCCGACCGCGATCACCGGGACGCCGGCCTCGTGCCGGATCCGGTCGGCGAACGGCGTCTGGTACGACCTGCCGAACTCCGGGCGCTCCCCGGCCACCACCTGCCCGGTGGACACGTCGATGGCGTCGGCGCCGTGCGCGGCGAAGGCGCGGGCGATCCCGACGGCGTCCTCGGCGCTCGTCCCGCCCGCCGCCCAGTCGGTGGCCGAGATCCGGACGGTCATCGGCCGCTCGGCCGGCCACACCGCGCGTACGGCGTCGAAGACCTCCAACGGGAACCGCAGCCGCCGCTCCGGTGAACCGCCGTAGGAGTCGATGCGCAGGTTGGTGAGCGGGGAGAGGAAGCCGGAGAGCAGATAGCCGTGGGCGCAGTGCAGTTCGAGCAGGTCGAAGCCGGCCCGGGCGGCCCGCCAGGCGGCCGCGGCGAACTGCTCGCGGATGTCGGTGAGCTGGGCGCGGGACAGCTCGCGCGGCGTCTGGCCGCCCGGCCGGTACGGCAGCGGGGAGGCGGCGACGACCGGCCAGTTGCCGGTGGGCAGCGGCTCGTCCATCCCCTCCCACATCGGCCGGGTGGAGCCCTTGCGCCCGGAGTGCCCGAGCTGCACGCCGATCGCGGTGCCCGGTGCGTGGCGGTGCACGAAGTCGGTGACGCGCCGCCACGCCGTGGCCTGCCGGCCGGTGTAGAGGCCGGTGCAGCCGGGGGTGATCCGGCCCTCCTCGCTGACGCACACCATCTCGGTCAGCACCAGGCCGGCCCCGCCGAGGGCGCGGGCGCCCAGGTGGACGAGGTGGAAGTCGCCGGGGACGCCGTCGGTGGCGGAGTACATGTCCATCGGGGACACGACGACCCGGTTGCGCAGGGTCAGACCGCGCAGCCGGTACGGGGTGAACATCGGCGGGGTGCCGGGCGGGCAGCCGAACTCGCGCTCGACGGCCTCGGTGAAGCGGGCGTCGCGCAGCCGCAGGTTGCCGTGGGTGACGCGGCGGCTGCGGGTGAGCAGGTTGAAGGCGAACCGGCGCGGCGGCTGGCCCAGGTACAGCCGCAGGTCCTCGAACCACTCCAGGCTGGCCCGGGCGGCCCGCTGGGTGGAGGCGACGACGGGCTGCCGTTCCGTCTCGTAGGCCGCGAGCGCCGCCGGCGGGTCCGGGTGCTCCTCCAGGCAGGCGGCGAGGGCGAGGGCGTCCTCGACGGCCAGCTTGGTGCCGGAGCCGATGGAGAAGTGGGCGGTGTGGGCGGCGTCGCCGAGGAGGACGACGTTGCCGTGCGACCAGCGCTCGTTGACGACCGTGCGGAAGGTGGTCCAGGCGGAGCCGTCGGAGCGCAGCGGGCGTCCGCCGAGGGCGTCGGCGAACACCTTGGCGCAGCGTTCGACGGACTCCCGCGGGCCGGCCTCGGCGTATCCGGCGGCCCGCCAGACCTCCTCGCGCATCTCGATGACGACGGTGGAGGCGTCCGCCGCGTACGGGTAGCCGTGCAACTGCATCACGCCGTGTCCGGTCTCGGCGATCTCGAAGCGGAAGGCGTCGAAGGCGAAGTCGGCGGCGAGCCAGATGTAGCGGCAGCGGTGCGCGGTCACCCGGGGCCGGAACTCCCCGGCGAGGCTCGCGCGGGTGGCGCTGTGGACGCCGTCGGCGGCGATGACGAGGTCGTACTCCCGCGCGAGCCGGCCGGCCGGCGGTGCCTCGGTGCCGAACCGCAGCTCCACGCCCAGTGCTCGGCAGCGCTCGTGCAGGACGCGCAGCAACCGGTGCCGGCCCAGCGCGGCGAAGCCGTGGCCGCCGGAGCGGTGCCGTACGCCCCGGTGCACGACGTCGATGTCGTCCCAGCGCACGAAGTGCCGGCGCAGGGCCTCGTGGACGACGGGGTCGGCGTGTTCGATGCCGCCGAGGGTCTCGTCGGAGAGGACCACGCCGAAGCCGAAGGTCTGGTCGGGGGCGTTGCGCTCCCAGACGGTGACCTCCCGGGTGGGACCCAGCCGTTTCAGCAGGGCGGCGGCGTAGAGCCCGCCGGGGCCGCCGCCGATGACCGCCACGCGCACTCCGGCTCACCTCCCCCGCCACTTCGGAGGCCGCTTCTCGGTGAAGGCCGCGTGGAACTCGGCGTAGTCCTCGCCGTTCATCAGCAGGGCCTGGGTGGAGGCGTCCAGTTCGACCGAGGCGGCGAGCGGCATGTCCAGCTCGGCCGTGAGCAGGGCCTTGGTCTGGGCGTGGGCGAGGGCCGGGCCGTCGGCCAGGCGGCGGGCCAGGGTGTGGGCGGCCGCGTCCGCGCCTCCCTCCTCCGTCAGCGCGCTGATCAGCCCGATGCGCTCGGCCTCGGGCGCCCGGACCGGGTCGCCGAGCAGGAGCAGGCGGGTGGCGTGGCCGAGGCCGACGACCCGGGGCAGCAGATAGGCCGCGCCCATGTCGCCGCCGGACAGGCCGACCCGGGTGAAGAGGAAGGCGAAGCGGGCGGAGGGATCCGCGACGCGGAAGTCGGCCGCGAGGGCGAGTACCGCGCCGGCGCCGGCCGCGACGCCGTGCACCGCGGCGACCACCGGGAACGGGCACTCGCGGATCCCCCGCACAACCTGTCCGGTCATCCGGTTGAAGTCGAGGAGCTGGGCGGTGTCCATGGCCAGGGTGGCGCCGATGATCTCGTCCACGTCCCCGCCGGAGCAGAAGCCGCGGCCCTCGCCGGCCAGCACCAGCGCCCGCACCGACCGCTCGCGGGACAGTTCGGCGAGCAGGTCGCGCAGGTCGGCGTAGGCGCCGAAGGTGAGGGCGTTGAGCCGGTCGGGGCGGGCGAGGGTGACGGTGGCGACGCCGTCGGTGCACCGCACCCGCAGGTGCTTCCAGTGGGCGGTGCGGGCGGCCGAGCCGGTGAAGGGACTCATGACGTGCGGCCTCCTCGGGCGGTGGTGCCGTACGTTGCTCCCGTCGAAGTTATCACCCATCCGTGACTGTCGTCACGACCACGCGACATACGGACCGGGGGCCGTCCGGCCGGGCCCGCGGGACGGCGCCCGGCTGCGGCCCGGCGCCGCGGGACCCGTACCATGCCTGGAGTCGAAAAGCAGGACCGCCTGCTGCACGAACGGACCCGCCTTGTACGAACGCCCCGCCGAATCGGCCTCCTGGCGCATCGCGCTGCCGCACACCGCGGCGGCGGTGCCCGTGGCGCGTGCCCTGGTGCGCTCGGCGCTGACCGACGTGGAGCACGTGGCCGACCCGGACACGGCGGAGCTGCTGACCGCGGAGCTGGTGGCGAACGCGGTGGAGCACACCGCCGGGCGCGGCCCGATCGAGCTGGTGGTGGAGCTGGCGCCGAGCGGCTGCCGAGTGGAGGTGCACGACCCGGACCCGGCGCCGCCCGGCCAGCTCACCCGGCCGGTACTGGAGGAGCCCGACGTGTGGCAGGAGGGCGGGCGCGGGCTGCTGCTGATCCGCGCCCTCAGCTCGTCCTGCGGTCACCGCCCCACCGCGTCGGGCAAGGCGGTGTGGTTCAGACTGCCTGTGGTTCCCGCTCAGCGGCGGCGGCCGGCGTGACCTTGGCGGCGGACCGGGCCAGCGTGGAGTGCCGGCGGCCGTAGCCGCCGTAGACCGCCAGGCCCACCGCGAGGAACACGGCGAACTGGAGCCAGGTCCGCCAGCCCGTCTCGTACATCAGGTACGCGCAGAAGGCGACGCCGAGCAGCGGGGCCACCGGGTACAGCGGCACCCGGAAGCTGCGCTCCAGGCCCGGTTCGCGGCGGCGCAGGGCGATCACCGTGATGTTGACGGCGGCCATGATGGCGAGGGTGCCGATGGTGCACAGGTTCATCACGGCGTCGAGGGAGGCGAAGGCCGCCGGGAGCGCGAAGACGAGCGCGACGATCAGCGTGCCGGCGACCGGCGTGGACGTCCTCGGGGAGACCTTCTCGAAGACGCGCGGGACGAGGCCGTCGCGGGACATCGACATCAGGATGCGGGTCTGGCCGTACATCACGGCGAGGACCACCGAGGCGATGGCGACGACCGCGCCGAAGGCGATGACACCGCCGCCGACGGCGGAGCCGGTGACCTCGTTGACGACGTAGGAGAGCGCGGCGGGACGGCCGGCGACCCGGTCGCCGCCGACGGCGCCGATCGCGGCGAGCGCGACCGCGCAGTACAGCAGGGTGACCAGGCCCATACAGACGAGGATCGCGACGGGGATGTGCCGGCGCGGGTTCTTCGCCTCCTCGCCCGCGGTGGTGATCGCGTCGAAGCCGATGTACGAGAAGAACGCCGCGGTGGTGCCCGCGCCGATGCCGCCGAGGCCGGCCGGGGAGAACGGGGTGAGGTTGCCGTGCTTGAAGGCGCTGTAGCCGATGGCGCAGAAGGCGAGCAGGACCGCCAGCTTCACCGCGGCCATGGCGGCCGTCGCCCGGGCGCTCTCCCGCACCCCGCGCACCAGCAGGACGGAGGCCAGGGCGATGACGATCACGGCCGGCAGGTTGACGACACCGCCCCCGCCGGGGCCCGCGGACAGCACGGCCGGGAGCTGCCGGCCGGTGAGGCTGTGCAGCAGCTCGTTGACGTACTCGCTCCAGCCGACCGCGACGGCGGAGATCGAGACGCCGTACTCCAGCAGCAGGCACCAGCCGACGAGGAAGGCGGTGGACTCGCCGAGCCCGGCGTAGGCGAAGGAGTACGAGGAGCCGGAGACCGGGATCGCACCGCCCAGCTCCGCGAACGAGAACGCGGTGAAGACGCAGGTCAGAGCGGCGAGGACGAAGGAGACGACGACGGCCGGGCCGGCCTGGGCGACCGAGTCGGACAGGCCGACGAAGATGCCGGTGCCGACGATGGCGCCGACGCCGAAGCAGATGAGCTGGAAGAGGCCCATGGTGCGCTTCAGACCGTGTCCTTCGCGGTCGGCGCCGGATTCGGCGACGAGCAGGTGCGGGGACTTGATGCGGGGAGCGGGCATGCGGGTGGTGCTCGTTTCTGGTGGTGCGGGCGGCCGTCGTGGGGCCGCGGCGACGGCACCGGAAGGGGTGGTTCCGGGCCGCCGGTCAGGATAAGGCCTGGTGAGGCGGGTCAGGCAAGGCTTTCCCGGGCGAGTGTGGCCACCAGCACCGCCTTGATGGTGTGCAGCCGGTTCTCGGCCTCGTCGAAGACGACGGAGTGGGCGGACTCGAAGACCTCGTCCGTCACCTCCAGCGAGCGCAGCCCGTGCGAGGCGTGGATCTGCTGCCCGACCGCGGTGCCGAGGTCGTGGAAGGCCGGCAGGCAGTGCAGGAACTTCACGTCCGGGTTGCCGGTGGCGCGCAGCACGTCCATGGTCACCGCGTACGGCGCGAGGGCGGTGATCCGCTCGTCCCAGACCTCCTTGGGCTCGCCCATGGAGACCCAGACGTCGGTGGCGACGAAGTCGGCGCCCGAGACGCCCTCGGCGACGTCCTCGGTGAGGGTGATCCGGGCACCGCTCGCGGCGGCGAGTTCCTGGGCGCGGTCCAGGATCTCCTGGGCGGGCCAGTAGGACTTCGGGGCGACGATCCGGACGTCCATGCCGAGCAGGGCGCCGGTGACGAGGTAGGAGTTGCCCATGTTGAAGCGGGCGTCGCCGAGGTAGGCGAAGGCGATCTGGCGCAGCGGCTTGGCGCTGTGCTCGGTCATGGTGAGCACGTCGGCGAGCATCTGGGTGGGGTGCCAGTCGTCGGTGAGGCCGTTGTAGACGGGCACGCCGGCGTACGCGGCCAGCTCCTCGACCTTGGCCTGGCTGTCGCCCCGGTACTCGATGCCGTCGAACATCCGGCCCAGCACCCGGGCGGTGTCCCGCACCGACTCCTTGTGCCCGATCTGGGAGCCGGACGGGTCCAGGTAGGTGGTGTGGGCGCCCTGGTCCGCGGCGGCGACCTCGAACGCGCAGCGGGTGCGCGTCGAGGTCTTCTCGAAGATCAGGGCGATGTTGCGCCCGCGCAGGTACTGGGTCTCGGCCCCGGCCTTCTTCGCGGCCTTCAGCTCGGCGGCCAGCTCGATCAGGCCGCGGAACTCCGCCTCGGTGAAGTCCAGCTCCTTGAGGAAGTGGCGGCCGGCGAGGGCGGTCGGGACTGTCGCCATGGGGGCGCTCCAGGGGTATGACTACAGGGACGATGGAAGTCTATACGACTCTTCACATTTCTATACAGGATCGCGTTCCACCGGACAGCTCATGCAGCGGGGACCTCCCCGGCCCCGGCCCAGCTCGCTGCCCGGGATCTCTATCACCTCGATGCCCTGCCGGCGCAGGTGCGTGTTGGTGGTGGCGTTCCGCTCGTAGGCGACGACGACGCCGGGCTCCACGGCGAGCACGTTGCAGCCGTCGTCCCACTGCTCGCGTTCGGCGGCGTGCACGTCCTGCGTCGCGGTCAGCACCCGGATCTCGCCGAGGCCGAGCGCGGCGGCGATCGCCCGGTGCATGTGCTCCGGCGGGTGGTCGGTGACCTTCAGCTCCTGGGCGCCGACGCCCGGCTCGATGGTGTACGAGCGGAGCATGCCGAGACCGGCGTACTGGGTGAAGGTGCCGGCGCCGACCATCGTCATCACCGTGTCCAGGTGCATGAAGGCGCGCCGCTTGGGCATGTCGAGCGCGACGATCGTGCGCGCGGAGCCGGCCGCGAACAGCTTGTGCGCCAGCATCTCCACCGCCTGCGGGGTGGTGCGCTCGCTCATGCCGATCAGCACGGCGCCGTGGCCGATCACCAGGACGTCCCCGCCCTCGATGGTGGACGGGTAGTCCGCCTGGCCCTCGGACCAGACGTGGAAGGTCTCGGCGCGGAACAGCGGGTGGTGGCGGTAGATCGCCTCGAAGTGGACGGTCTCGCGCTGCCGGGCGGGCCAGCGCATGGCGTTGATGGAGACGCCGTCGTAGATCCACGCCGAGGTGTCGCGGGTGAACAGGTGGTTGGGCAGCGGGCGCAGCAGGAAGTCGTCCAGCTCCATGACGTGGAAGCGGACGGAGGCCGGTTCCGCGTGGGCGTCCAGGAACTCCCGCTTGGTCATGCCGCCGACCAGCGCCTCGGCCAGCTCGCCCGGGGGCATCCGGTCGAAGGCGTCCCGCAGATGGCCGGTGGCGAGCGGGCCGTACTCCTTCTCGTCGAAGACCCGGTCCAGGACGAGCGCCCGGGCCTCGGGCAGCGCCAGGGTCTCGGCGAGCAGGTCCCCGAAGAGGTGCACGGCGACCCCGCGGTCGCGCAGCACGTCGGCGAACCCGTCGTGCTCGGCGCGCGCCCGGCGCACCCAGAGCACGTCGTCGAAGAGCAGGGCGTCCTTGTTGCTGGGGGTGAGCCTCTTCAGTTCGAGATCGGGCCGGTGCAGGATGACCCGGCGCAGCCGCCCGGCCTCGGAGTCGACATGGAATCCCATGCCTCCATCCTGACCACCGAACCCCCGCTTCACCCCCTGCCCGGCCGTTTCCACGCCACGCACACCGAAAGCGGGCCGGCACATGGCACGGGCGGGCGCCGGACGCGGGCTCGGCTCGCGACGCACGGCACCGGCCGGCGCCGGATGCGCGGGCGGCAGGGTCACCGCCCAGCCGCTGGCCAGGACCAGGCGTCCGGCGGCGAGGAGGGGGGCCGCCGGAAGTCGCCGGGGCGGCCCACGCCCGGGATACGGCACGCCGGGCCGGGGACGGGGCGCTCGGCCTCGCCGCCGAGCCGAGCACAGCGCACCCGGTGCGCAGCGCCACCGGCGCCGGGCCCGGGGCGGCCCGGAGCGGCCCCCCGCCCGCGGCGGGAAGCGCGGTGGCCGAAGCGGCCGGCGTCTGCGGCGAGGAGCGGGGCGGCCCGGCCGCCGGGCCGGGCGTGCGTTCGAAATGCGGTCGGGGCGCGCGTCCGGGGCGCAACCGGGCCGCACGGCCCCGGGTATGGCCGGGCGTGCGGCCCGAACACGACTGGACCGGTGGCCCGGATACGGCCAGAACTCGTGACCCGAACGTGGCCGGACCCATGACCCGAACGTGGCCGGGCCCGGGCCCGAACGTGGCCGGACCCGTGACCCGGACGTGGCCGGACCCGTGACCCGAACATGGCCGGACCCATGGCCCGGACGTGGCCGGGCCCGTGTCGTCAGGTTTTGTCGGTGATGATTTCGTGGGCGTGGGTGACTGCCTGGTGGTAGGCCGTCCGGCGGGCCTCCAGTGCCTTCCTGTGGCCGGTGATGACGGACTTCTGCGCGCGGCTCTCCAGGGCGTGCACGGTCTGGATGTAGTCGGTGTCCAGCTTGCAGCGGGCGTCGGCGGAGGCGGTCTTCTTCTCCTTGGCCGACGGTTTGCCGGTGCCGAACCAGTCGGTGTCGACGGACGCCTCGTCCGGGTCGGGATAGCGGAAGCCCTTGTCCTTCATGCAGTCCGACCAGGCGCGGTCGGCCTTCTTCCAGGCGGCGTCCTTCTTCGCCCGCTGGCGCGCGTCGGACCACAGGTACATGGCGAGCGTGTAGGGGCCGGTGAGCCGCGTACCGTCGATCTTGACGGCTTCCAGTTCGGCGTCGAAGAGCTGCCGGGTCGCCTCGCCCGTGCAGCCGCCCCGGGGAATGGCGTGGCCGTGCGCCTGGTGGCTCTCGCCGGCCTCGAACACCCCGGTGAGGGCCGTGTACTGGTCGGCCGGCCACTCCATGGGCTGCTCCGCGGAGTCCTCCTCGCGCCGGTTGTGATAGCCGTACTCGGCCGCCAGGTCCGGGTCGTCCACCCCGTACGGCGTGTCGTCGCCGACCTTGCCGCGGCCGGAGACGGTGCCCTGCCGCACCGGGTAGGTCGACTCGACGGTCCGCACGTCGAGCGACCGGAAGCCGGTGAACCCGAGCCGGACCATGCACTGCCGGGCCAGGATCCACTGCGCCGTACTGACGGCCTTGCCGTCCCCGGAGGCCGGATCCGGCAGATAGGCCTGGAGCGGGAACGACTTCATGGTGTTGAGGCCGCGGGCCGTGTCGTCGGCGTCGTCGTCGCCGCCGACGATCTGGCAGGCCGACACGGCGAACAGGCCGGTCAGCACGAGAGGGAGGAGTTTACGCACCGGGTCATATGATCAGCCCTCGACCGGCCACGCTGTGACGGAGCCCACAATTCCGTTACGGGGCACGCACAGGACGGCCATGTGATCTCCGTTATGGCCGCCGGGAGCCGGTACTGATGGACTGACCCCACGTCAACTGACCACTGACAGAGGGGGAACCATGACCAACGGCCAGGGAATCCGGGTACGCGGGAGAGCCGCCGTCGCCGTGACGGCCGGTGCCGTGCTGGGCGCGGGGGCCCTCGCGGCCGTCCCCGCCCAGGCGGCGCCCGCCGCACAGGCACCCGCAGCGCAGAAGCCCGCCACGCAGAAGCCCGTCGCGGTGCCGCAGGTGTCGGCCCAGGGCGCGTACGCCATGAACGCCGCCGGCGGCAAGCAGCTCTTCGGCAAGGCGCCGGACGGCCGGCTGCGCACCGGCTCCACCACGAAGATCATGACGGCGCTCGTGGTGCTGTCACAGCGGAAGGTGGACCTCGGGAAGAAGGTGAAGATCAAGAAGGAGTACACGGACTACGTCATCGACCCGGCGACCGGCCAGCAGCGCTACTCCAGCGCCAACCTGATCCTCGGCGACTCGATGCCGGTCGGCGACCTGCTGTACGGCCTGCTGCTCCCGTCCGGCTGCGACGCGGCCTACGCGCTGGCCGACACCTACGGCACCGGTACGACGACGGCCCAGCGGACCAAGTCCTTCATCGCCAAGATGAACAGCAAGGCGCGTGAACTGGGCCTGGCCAACACGCACTTCGACTCCTTCGACGGAGTGTCCAACGGGAAGAACCACTCCTCGCCGCGTGATCTGGCCAAGCTGGCGGGGGCCGCGCTGAAGAACAAGACGTTCAAGAAGGTCGTCGGCACGAAGGTCTACGCCGACATGAAGTCGTACCGCCCCGCGGGCGGGACGCACGCCATGAACCCGTGGAACAACTCCAACAAGCTCCTCGCCACCTACCGGGGCGCGTTCGGCGTGAAGACCGGCTCCGGGCCCGAGGCGAAGTTCTGTCTGGTGTTCGCGGCCACCCGCGGCTCCAAGACCGTCGTCGGCACCGTCCTCGCGGCCTCCTCGGCGGACGAGCGGTTCAAGGACGCGACGAAGATCCTCGACTACGGCTTCACCCGCATCCGGTAAGACCCGTCCGCACCGCCCGGCCGCGGCGGGGCGCGCCGGGACCCGCCAGCCGGGTCCCGGCGTCCGTGGGCGGCGGCCCCGCCGGTTACCGCAGCTGGGACTGCACCTGGGACGAGATCAGTTCCAGGTGGTCCAGGTCGCCGAGGTCCAGGATCTGGAGGTAGATCCGCCGGGAGCCGATGGCGGCGTACCGGCCGATCTTGTCGACGACCTCGGCCGGGGAGCCGGCCAGTCCGTTGGCCTTCAGCTCGTCCACCTCGCGGCCGATCGCGGCGGCGCGGCGGGCCACCTCCTGGTCGTCCTTGCCGACGCAGACGACGAGGGCGTTGGAGTACGTCAGGCTGTCGGCCTCGCGCCCCGCCTCCGCCGCCGCGGCCCGCACCCGGCCGAACTGCCGCTCGCTGTCCTCGACCGAGGCGAACGGGATGTTGAACTCGTCGGCGTACTGCGCGGCGAGCCGCGGGGTGCGGGTCGCGCCGTGACCGCCGATGAGCACGGGGACCTTCTGCTGGGCGGGCTTGGGCAGCGCCGGCGATCCGGTGAGGTCGTAGTACGCGCCGTGGAAGTCGAAGGTCTTGCCCGCCTCGGTGGCCCACAGCCCGGTGACGATCGCGAGCTGCTCCTCCAGCCGGGCGAACTTCTCCTTCGGGAACGGGATGCCGTACGCCTTGTGCTCCTCCTCGAACCAGCCCGCGCCGAGACCCAGCTCGACCCGGCCGCCGGACATCTGGTCGACCTGGGCGACCTGGATGGCGAGCACACCGGGGAGGCGGAAGGTGCCGGCGGTCATGAGCGTGCCGAGACGGATGCGCTTGGTCTCGCGGGCCAGGCCGGCGAGCGTGATCCAGGCGTCCGTGGGGCCGGGCAGGCCGTCGACGCTGCCCATGCGCAGATAGTGGTCCGAACGGAAGAAGGCGTCGAAGCCGAGGTCCTCGGTGGCCTTGGCCACGGTGAGCAGGGTGTCGTACGTGGCCCCTTGCTGGGGCTCGGTGAAGATTCGAAGGTCCATACACCTATCCTGCACGGCGTCGGCCGCGGCAACCGCGCGGGGACCGTCCGGCGGGGCCGTCTCCGGACGGGTGAAAACCGGCCGGTCCGTGCCCGGACGCCGGTCAGGAGTTCCGCGCCCGCTCCGGCGCCACTCGTCCCGCCGCGGCGGACCCGGCCGCCGGTCATACGCCGGACGGGCTGCCCTGGGTGTCCTGGCTGTCCTGGGTGTCCGGCGATAAGAGTTCCTCCCGGGCCGCCAGTTTGCGCAGCATCTCGCGGACGCGGTCGCGGGACTCGTCGGCGGCGTCGATGGCCTCCATGCACTGCCAGTACGTCGCCTCGTCGGCGGCGCCGCTGGCCATGCCGACCAGGGATATGCCGACCTCGCCGAGCAGCCCGCCGAGGCAGAGCAGCGTCTCGCGGGCGTCGGCCAGTTCGGTGAGCTGGGCGGCGCGCAGGTCGCCGGGGTCGAGTTCGGGTGGGTCCAGGACGCCGCAGCCCCGGCCCGCCAGCTCCGTCAGCCCGAGGGCCTCGCCGCGCAGCTCCGGCGGGCCGGAGACCGCGAGGCGGCTGCCGATCGCCTGGGCCAGGGCCTGCGCCTGCCAGACCTCCGCCATCATCTCCCCGGTGTCGGTGCCGCGCGCCAGGGCCCGCCTGCTCGCGAGGATGAGCCGTACCGCATCCATCCGGTGCCCCCGTCCCTCCGCCGCGCCCTGTCGCACGGCCCTTGGTGACTCTCTGGTTGTCCACTACCCAGAGTGAAGGCGGTTGAGGCGAAAAGCTAGAGGAAGACGGAAAATGTGGACAACAATTCGGAGTCGGCAGGAGATTCGAGTACGGAGAGTGATAACGGAATCTACGACTCCGGCTGTTGCTCCTCCGGTTCCGCGGCCTCCGCGGCCCCGGTGCCCGGTACCGGGAAGCGGTGTTCGTTGCGGTCGATCTTCGCGGCCAGCGCGGTCAGCGGGTCGATGCCGAGGACGTCGCAGAGCTGGAGGAGATAGGCGAGCACGTCGGCGACCTCGTCCGTGACGCGGTGCGCCGTGCCGGGGTCGTCCATCACCCGCGCGGACTCCTCCGGCGTCAGCCACTGGAAGATCTCGACCAGTTCGGATGCCTCCACCGACAGGGCGGCGACGAGGTTCTTGGGCGTGTGGTACGGCTGCCAGTTCCGCGCGGCGGCGAATTCCGCCAGTCTGCGCTGGAGCCGGGCCAGGTCGGGGTGTTCCGTCACGTGTCCAGGTGTACCACCGTGACACCCGGGACCCCGGCGGCCCATGAGGCGTCGTGCACCGCGGCCACGCAGCGGATGTGCCCGCGCTCGCCCATCCGGGCGGCCGTGCGCAGCAGTTCGGCGCGCTGGACGGGATCCAGGCCCCGGTCGAAGCCGTCGGCGAGGACGGTGAGGGTGCGCAGGGCGTCCGGCACCTCGCCCGGGGCGTCCATGTCCAGCACGCCGGGCCCGGTCAGCAGGACCAGGGTGAGGGCGAGATAGCGCAGTTCGCCGTCGCCGAGCCGGGCGATCTCGGTGCGCGGGCCGTCGCCGCGGTCGAGCAACGCCCGTACCGTGCCGTCCGTCCCGGGCTCGGCCACCAGGTCGGCCACCCGGCCGGCGCAGCCCGCGCGCAGCGCCTCGACCAGCCGGCCGTGCCGGCGGGCGCACTCCGCGCGGGTGCGCCACAGCACGTCGGCGAGGTTGTCGCAGCCGGGCAGCAGCCGGCCCGAACCGGTGGGCACCGGGACGCGCATGTGCTCGGGGCGCGGATCGCACGGGAAGACGGAGCGCAGGGCGACGACCATCTGCTCGGCGGCGGCGAGCACATGGCGCTGCCCGTCGGTCTTGCCGGCCACGCGCAGCGGCAGCAGGGCGGTGCCCAGGCGGTCGTCGGGGAGCGGGGCGCGGGTCACCGGGGCGGAACCGGCGGTGTGCCAGGCGGCCTGGACGGTACGGCGCCCGGGGTCGCGCAGCGCGGTCTCCAGCAGGACGACTCCGCGCGCGCTCAGCCGCTCGCCGACGATCCGCAGCTCCGGTTCGGCCTGTACGGCGAGGTCGAGCCGGACCGGGCCCTCGGCGCCGTCGGCCGTGCAGCCGATCCGGAAGCCCCGGCGTCCCCCGGCGTCCGGGCGCGCCCGCTCCGGGACACGGGCGGCCGGGTCCGGGAACGCCTCGGCCAGCGGGGCTCCGCCGCCGAGCCGGGCCAGCGCCTCGTAGGCGGCGAGCGCGGAGGTCTTGCCGGCCCCGCTGCGCCCGGCGAACAGGGTGACCGGCCCGAGCGGGAACACGGCACCCCGGTGCCCGGCGAAGGCCGACAGCCGCAGCTCGGTGATCCGCGAACGGAGATCGACGGACGGACGGGAGGACGCGGGGAGGGCCCCGACGGACACATCGGCCGGGAGCGGCTCTTCAGACACATCGGCCGCGAACGGCTCGGCGGACACATCGGCCGGGAGGGTCCCGGCGGACACGTCGGCCGCGAACGGCTCGGCGGACACGTCGGCCGCGAACGGCTCGGCGGGCACGTCGGCCGGGAGCGGCTCGGCGAACAGGGAGGGCACGGAGGGCACGGCCATGTGCGGACCGTAGAACTCCGCCGCCACGCCGAACCGTTTCCCCGTCGAAGCGTTCCCACGATCGAGCGACACCCACGGCGCGGCGCCGGGGACGCGGCGCCGGGGGTGGGTTGCGCGGGGGCGCGGGGCGCGGTTCCTCCCGGAGCCAGGGTGCCGCGGTGGCGGGGGCGCGGGACGCGGGGCCAGAGGCCACGCTGCCGGCGGCGCGGCGCCAGGGGCCGTAGTCCCGGAGCCACGGTGCCAGAGGCACGGGGCGCGGGGCCAGAGGCCACGGTGGCGGGGGCGCGGCGCCAGGGGCCGTAGTCCTGGAGCCACGGTGCCAGAGGCGCGGTGTGCGGGGCGCGGTGCCGGAGACCACGATGCCGGGTGCGCGGAAGCGTAGTGCCAGGGGCCGTAGTCCCGGAGCCACGGCGCCGGAGGCCACGGTCCCGGAACCGCGGCGCCGGAAGCCACGATGCCGCAGTCCCGGGGCCACGGTGCCAGGGGCCGCGGTCCCGGAGCCACAGTGCCGGAGGCCGCAGTGCGAGGGGTCGCGGCACCAAGGCCGCGGTGCCGGGGGCTCGGTGTCGGTCGGAACTGCGGTGCCAGCGGCCTCGGTCCCGAACCGCGGTGCCAGGGCGCGCCGCCGGGGCGCGGTGCCAGAAGCGCGGCGCCGGGGCCACGGCGCCGGAGCACACTGCCGGGGCGCGGCGCCAGGGGCCACGGCGCCTGGGGCCTCGGTCCAGAGGCAGGGCGCCGGGGCGCGGTCCCGGGGCGCGGTGCCAGGGGCCTCGGTCCCGTAGCCGCGGCGCCAGGGGGCCGAGGAGGCCGGGTCGTTGCCCGGGGGTCAGGTGCCGGTGATGCCTGCGCTTTCCATCAGGCCGCTGACCTCCGTGCCCGGTGGGGTGAGGAGGAAGACGTTGCGGTCCACGCGGTGCATGCCGCTGCCCAGCCCGAAGACCACGCCCGTGCTGAAGTCGAGGACGCGCTTGGCGACGTCGCCCTCCGCGCTGGACAGGTCCAGCAGCACCGGCACTCCGGCCATCAGGGTCTCGGCGACCTCGCGGGCGTCCGCGAAGACGTTGACCCGCAGGACCACGAACCGGCGCCGGGTCTCGGTCTCGGCATCCGGCAGCGAGCGGTGGCTCACCGCGGACGGCCAGGAGTCCCGGCCCCGCAGCGGCACGACCTGGGCGAGCCCTTCCCACTGTTCATCGGTGACGTCGTAACGGCTCACCGGCTCCCCCCGACCTGACTCGCACTGAATCGTTGCACCAGCCAATTCTTACGCCAAGTCACCCGTTCGGCCCAACAACGACACGGTGGGCGATCGGCCCGGCCCGGCCTTACTGGTCATCGTTCGGGGGATATGGGCAGGAGAGTCCGGTTCCCCACCCCGTCCCGGCCGCCCGGGCCGGTATGAGCGGCGCAGGTCACGACCGCAAGAAGAGAAACCTCACAGCCCGCGTTCCATCCCGCTTTCAGCCCCCTGCCCTAGCATCCGAGCCATGACGGTCCTGCCTGACGACGGGCTCTCACTGGCCGCCGAGTTCCCTGACCCGACACACGAGCAGTGGCAACGCCTGGTCGAGGGCGTGCTGCGCAGGTCAGGCAGGGAACTTTCCGGCGAGGCAGCCGAGGACGCCCTGTCCACGACGCTGGAGGACGGGCTGCGCACCCGCCCCCTGTACACCGCGCGCGACAGCGCGCCCGACCCCGGCCTGCCGGGCTTCGCCCCGTTCGTGCGGGGCAGCCGCCCGGAGGGCACCGGCGCGAGCGGCTGGGACGTGCGCCCGCGGCACACGGCCCTCGCCGGCGGCTCGGCGGACGCCGTGCTCGCCGACCTGGAGAACGGCGGCACCTCCCTCTGGCTGGTGCTGGGCGAGGGCGGCATCCCGGTCGCCGACCTGGACCGCGCCCTCGACGGTGTCTACCTCGACCTCGCGCCGGTCGTTCTGGACGCGGGCCGCGACACCGGGCGGGCCGCCGAGGCCCTGCTGCGGCTGTACGCGGACAGGGGCACCGGCGCGGAGGCCGTACGCGGCAACCTGGGCGGCGACCCGCTCGGGTACGAGGCCCGCACCGGCACCGCGCTGGACTTCGCGCCGTACGCCGCGCTGGCCGCGCGCTGCGCCGAGGGCTACCCGGGGCTGCGCGCGCTGACCGTGGACGCGCTGCCGTACCACGAGGCGGGCGGCTCGGCCGCGCAGGAACTGGGTGCCTCGCTGGCCACCGGCGTGGCCTATCTGCGGGAGCTGACCGAGGCCGGGCTCGGCGTCGAACAGGCCGCCGCCCAACTGGAGTTCCGCTACGCGGCCACCGCCGACCAGTTCCTGACCATCGCCAAGCTGCGCGCGGCGCGCCGGCTGTGGGCGCGGGTCGCCGAGGTGTGCGGGGCGCCGGGCGCGCAGCCGCAGCACGCGGTGACCTCGCCGGTGATGATGACCCGCCGCGACCCGTGGGTGAACATGCTCCGCACGACGGTCGCGGCCCTGGCCGCCGGGGTGGGCGGCGCCGACGCGGTGACCGTGCTGCCGTTCGACCACGCGCTGGGGCTGCCCGACGCGTTCGCCCGGCGGATCGCGCGCAACACCTCCTCCATCCTGATCGAGGAGTCGCATCTGGCCCGGGTCGTCGACCCGGCGGGCGGCTCCTGGTACGTCGAGCGGCTGACCGACGAACTCGCCGGGGCCGCCTGGGAGTTCTTCCGGTCCATCGAGCGCGACGGCGGGCAGGCGGCCGTACTGCGCTCCGGGCGGCTGCGCACCGACCTGGCCACGACCTGGGCGGCGCGGTCCAAGAAGCTGGCCAGCCGGCGCGAACCGGTCACCGGCGTCAGCGAGTTCCCGCTGCTGGCCGAGAAGCCGGTGGAGCGGGCGCCCGCGCCCGAGCCGCCGTCCGGCGGGCTGCCGCGGGTGCGCCGCGACGAGGCGTACGAGGACCTGCGCGCCCGTTCCGACGCCCATCTGGCGAAGACCGGCGCCCGGCCCCGGATCTACCTGGCGACGATCGGTTCGCCGGCCGAGTACACCGCGCGGGCCTCGTTCGCCGCCAACCTCTTCCAGGCCGGCGGCATCGAGCCGGTCACCGAGGGCGGCTTCGCGGACAGCGGCGCCACCGAGGCCGTGCTGTGCTCCAGCGACGCGCGCTACGCCGAGGAGGCCGGACAGGCGGCCGAGGCGCTGCGCGCGGCCGGTGCCCGGCACGTGTTCCTCGCGGGCCGGGGCGACCACCCCGGCGTCGACGCCTACGTCTTCGCGGGCTGTGACGCCGTGGACGTCCTGTCCGCGACCCTCGACCGCATGGGAGTGTCCTGATGGGAATCCCCGACTTCTCCGGCATCGAGCTGGGAACCCCGGTCGCCGACGGCACCGACGACGAGTGGCGGGCGGCGCGCGAGCGCGCCACCGGCGGCGCGGAGCCGCTGTGGGAGACCCCGGAGGGCATCGGGGTCAAGCCGCTGTACACCGGCCGTGACCTGGAGGGCCTGGACTTCCTGGGCACCTACCCGGGCATCGCGCCGTATCTGCGCGGCCCGTACCCGACGATGTACGTCAACCAGCCCTGGACCATCCGGCAGTACGCGGGCTTCTCCACCGCCGAGGAGTCCAACGCGTTCTACCGGCGCAACCTGGCGGCCGGCCAGAAGGGCCTGTCGGTCGCCTTCGACCTGCCCACGCACCGGGGTTACGACAGTGACCACCCGCGGGTGACCGGCGACGTGGGCATGGCGGGCGTGGCCATCGACTCGATCTACGACATGCGGCAGCTGTTCGACGGCATCCCGCTGGACCGGATGAGCGTGTCGATGACGATGAACGGCGCCGTGCTGCCGGTGCTGGCGCTGTACATCGTGGCGGCGGAGGAGCAGGGCGTCGCGCCCGAGAAGCTGGCCGGGACCATCCAGAACGACATCCTCAAGGAGTTCATGGTCCGCAACACCTACATCTATCCGCCGAAGCCGTCGATGCGGATCATCTCCGACATCTTCGCGTACACCTCGCAGCGGATGCCCCGCTACAACTCCATCTCCATCTCCGGCTACCACATCCAGGAGGCGGGCGCGACGGCCGACCTGGAGCTGGCGTACACGCTCGCGGACGGCGTGGAGTACCTGCGCGCGGGCCGCGCGGCCGGGCTGGACGTGGACGCGTTCGCGCCCCGGCTGTCCTTCTTCTGGGCGATCGGCATGAACTTCTTCATGGAGATCGCCAAGCTGCGGGCGGCGCGCCTGCTGTGGGCGAAGCTGGTCAGGCAGTTCGACCCGCAGAACGCCAAGTCGCTGTCGCTGCGCACGCATTCGCAGACCTCGGGCTGGTCGCTGACCGCGCAGGACGTCTTCAACAACGTCACGCGCACCTGTGTGGAGGCGATGGCGGCCACCCAGGGCCACACCCAGTCGCTGCACACCAACGCGCTCGACGAGGCGCTGGCACTGCCGACCGACTTCTCCGCGCGGATCGCCCGCAACACCCAGTTGCTCATCCAGCAGGAGTCCGGCACCACCCGGGTCATCGACCCGTGGGGCGGCAGCGCGTATGTGGAGCGGCTGACGTACGACCTCGCCCGCAAGGCGTGGGCGCACATCGAGGAGGTCGAGCGGGCGGGCGGCATGGCGCAGGCCATCGACGCCGGCATCCCCAAGCTGCGCGTGGAGGAGGCGGCGGCCCGCACCCAGGCCCGCATCGACTCCGGCCGCCAGCCGGTGATCGGCGTGAACAAGTACCGGGTGGACAGCGACGAGCAGATCGAGGTCCTCAAGGTCGACAACTCCTCGGTGCGCGCCCAGCAGATCGAGAAGCTGCGGCGGCTGCGCGCGGAGCGGGACGAGACCGCCTGCCGGGACGCGCTGGACGCGCTGACCCGGGCGGCCGACGGCACGGACAACCTGCTGGAGCTGGCCGTGCGCGCGGCCCGCGCCAAGGCGACGGTCGGTGAGATCTCCGACGCCCTGGAGAAGGTGTACGGGCGGCACGCCGGGCAGATCCGTACGATCTCCGGTGTGTACCGCAACGAGGCAGGCCAGTCGGAGTCGGTGGACCGCACCCGGGCCCTGGTGGACGCGTTCGAGGAGGCCGAGGGGCGCCGGCCGCGCATCCTGGTCGCCAAGATGGGCCAGGACGGCCACGACCGGGGCCAGAAGGTGATCGCGACGGCCTTCGCCGACCTCGGTTTCGACGTCGACGTCGGCCCGCTGTTCCAGACGCCCGACGAGGTCGCCCGACAGGCGGTCGAGGCGGACGTGCACGTGGTCGGGGTGTCGTCGCTGGCCGCCGGACACCTCACGCTCGTCCCGGCGCTGCGCGAGAAGCTGGCCGAGGAGGGCCGCGAGGACATCATGGTCGTGGTCGGCGGTGTGATCCCGCCGCAGGACGTGCCGACGCTGCGGGAGATGGGCGCGGCGGAGGTGTTCCTGCCCGGGACGGTGATCCCGGACGCGGCCCACGACCTGGTACGGCGGCTGGCGGCCGACCTCGGCCACGAGCTGTAGCGCCGATGGCAGCGATCGATCTCGACACGTACGTCAAAGGTGTGCTCGACGGGCGGCGGGCCCTGGTGGCCCGTGCCATCACGCTCGTCGAGTCCACCCGGCCGCAGCACCGGGAGCTGGCGCAGCGGTTGCTCACCGAGCTGCTGCCGCACAGCGGCCGGGCGCGGCGGGTCGGGGTGAGCGGGGTGCCCGGTGTCGGCAAGTCGACGTTCATCGACGCGTTCGGCACGATGCTGACCGCGCTGGGCCACCGGGTCGCGGTGCTCGCCGTCGACCCGTCCTCGACCCGCACGGGCGGCTCCATCCTGGGCGACAAGACGAGGATGGAGCGCCTCGCGGTCGACCCGGCGGCCTTCGTGCGCCCCTCCCCCAGCGCGGGCACGCTGGGCGGGGTCGCCAAGGCCACCCGGGAGTCGATCGTGGTGATGGAGGCGGCGGGCTACGACGTGATCCTCGTGGAGACCGTCGGCGTCGGCCAGTCGGAGACGGCGGTCGCCGGCATGGTCGACTCCTTCCTGCTGCTCACCCTCGCCCGCACCGGCGACCAGTTGCAGGGCATCAAGAAGGGCGTCCTGGAGCTGGCCGACGTGATCGCCGTCAACAAGGCGGACGGTCCGCACGAACGCGACGCGCGGGCCGCGGCCCGGGAACTGGCGGGCGCGCTGCGGCTGATGCACGGCACGGACGCCTTCTGGACCCCGCCGGTGCTGCACTGCTCCGCCCGGGAGGCGGCCGGTCTGGACACCGTGTGGGAGCGGCTGGAGCAGCACCGCACGCTGCTGGACGCCACCGGGCGGCTGGCCGCCAAGCGCCGGGACCAGCAGGTCGGCTGGACCTGGGCGATGGTCCGCGACGAACTGCTGGGCCGGCTGCACGCGGACCCGGCGGTGCGCGCGGCCGCTCCCGAACTGGAACGGCAGGTGCGGGAGGGCCGGTTGACGGCGACCCTGGCCGCGGAACGGATCCTGGCGGCCTTCGAGACCCGCCCGGGCACGCCGTCCGGGAGCTGAACGAGGAGAGCGGACGCCCGCCCGGCGCCTCCGCGGCCCGCCGGCGGGCGTCCGCCGCTACGGCCCTCAGCCCTGGGCCGCGATCAGCTCCCGGTACCAGTGGTAGCTGTCCTTCGGCAGGCGCCGCTGGGTGGCGTAGTCGACGTACACGAGGCCGAAGCGCTTGCTGTAGCCGTACGCCCACTCGAAGTTGTCCAGCAGGGACCACACGTAGTAGCCGCGGACGTCGACGCCGTCCGCCAGCGCGGCGGCGACGGACCGGAGGTGGCCGTCCAGGTAGGAGATCCGGTCGGTGTCGCGGACGGTGCCGTCGGGCTCCGGCAGGTCGTGCTCGGCGGAGCCGTTCTCGGTGATGTGGACCGGCGGCAGCGCGTCCCCGTAGCGCTCCTTCAGGCCGGCGAGCAGGTCGCGCAGGGTGTGCGGGGCGACCGGCCAGTCCATGGCCGTGTGCCTGGCCTGCGGCATGCCGATGCCCTCGAAGCGGTTGTCGTCCGCCTGCCGGGTGAGCGGGTCCGGGTCCCGGTACGGCGCGTCCCGGACGACGGAGGGCGTGTAGTAGTTGATGCCGAGGAAGTCCAGCGGCGCGGAGATGACGTCCAGGTCGCCGGCGCGGCGGAACGACCGGTCGTGGAGCAGCTCCGCCCAGGTGTCGTCCTCGGAGTCCGGGTAGCGGCCCTTGAGCAGGGGCTCGGTCCAGATCAGGTTGCGCTGGGTCTCCGCCCGCAGGGCCGCCGCCACGTCCCGGGGCTCGCTCGTGGCGGGGACGACGCGGTCGAGGTTGAGCGCGATCCCCGCCTCCCGGACCCCCGCGTCGCGCAGCACCGGCAGCGCCAGTCCGTGGCCGAGCAGCAGGTGGTGCGCGGCGGCGAGCGCGGGTGTCCCCTCGCGGGCGCCCGGCGCGTGCAGGCCGTTCGCGTAGCCCAGGAAGGCGCTGCACCAGGGCTCGTTGAGGGTGATCCACCGCGGTACCCGGTCGGCCAGGGTGTCGGCGACCAGCCGCGTGTAGTCGGCGAACCGGTAGGCGGTGTCGCGGTGGCGCCAGCCGCCCTTGTCCTCCAGCTCCTGGGGCAGGTCCCAGTGGTAGAGGGTGACGGCGGGCTCGATGCCGGCCTCCAGCAGGCCGTCGACCAGACGGTCGTAGAAGTCCAGTCCCGCCTTGTTGCCCGAGCCCGCGCCCGTGGGCTGCACGCGCGCCCAGCTCACGGAGAACCGGTAGGAGCCGACGCCCAGTTCCTTCAGCAGGGCGATGTCCTCGCGGTAGCGGTGGTAGTGGCCGCACGCCACGTCACCGGTGTCGCCCCCGACGACGGCGCCGGGGCGCCGCGCGAACGTGTCCCAGATGGAGGCGCCGCGGCCGTCCTCGTCCGCCGCGCCCTCGATCTGGAAGGCGGCGGTGGCCGCACCGAAGACGAACCCGGGCGGGAAGGAAGGGAAGTCGCTCACGAGGATGCCTGCCTCCTGGTCGCTTACGGTACAGCCAGGATCCTGAAGAACTAAACCGGTTCTGTAAAGGTAGTAGCCTCTTCTCACCGCGCAATTTACTAAACGAAGACTTAAGGGACCTCGCTCGCTGGACAACGTTGTCAGGCGCCGGGCAGAGTGTCCGCCCCGGGATGGCGATCCCGGTCCGCTCAAGGAAGGGCTGATGTGATGGTCGTGTACGGAGCACTCGACATCGGTGGCACCAAGATCGCTGGAGCGCTCGTGGACCCGGAGGGCCGGCTGGTCGTCCGGGCGCATCGCCCCACCCCGGCGCGCGAACCGGCCGAGACGCTGATGGCGGCCGTCACCGCCGTGCTGGACGAGCTGTCCGCGCATCCCGCCTGGGCGGCCCTGACGTGTCTCGGCATCGCGAGCGCGGGCCCGGTCGACACGGCCGCCGGCACCGTGAGCCCGGTCAACATCCCGGGCTGGCGCGGCTTCCCGCTGGTCGAGCGGATCCGCTCGCACCCCCGGGTGCCCGCCCTCGCGCCCGTGACGCTGATCGGGGACGCCGTCGCCATGACGGCGGCCGAACACTGGCTGGGCGCCGCCCGGGGTGTGGACAACGCGCTGTGCATGGTCGTCTCCACGGGCGTCGGCGGCGGACTGGTCCTGGACGGGCGGCTGCACGCCGGACGCTCGGGGAACGCCGGGCACATCGGGCACATCTCGGTCGACCTGAACGGCCCGGCGTGCCCGTGCGGCGCCCGGGGCTGCGTGGAGGGCATGGCCAGCGGGACGGCCATCGCCGCCCACGCCCTGGCCTCCGGCTGGACACCGCCCGCGGGGACCGCCGCGACGGCGGCGGACGTGGCCGCCGCCGCCCGGCGGGGCGACCGGATCGCCCGGGCGGCGTACGAGCGGGCCGCGCAGGCGCTGGCGGCGGGGATCGCCGCGACGGCCGCGCTCGTCGAACTCGACCTCGTCGTCATCGGCGGCGGCGTGGCACAGGCCGGCGACACGCTGTTCGGCCCGCTGCGCCGCAGGATGGCGGAGTACGCGGTCCTGGACTTCGCCCGCGACCTGCCGATCGTGCCGGCCGTCCTGGCCCTGGATGCGGGCCTGGTCGGCGCCGCCGCGGCGGCCTCCGCGCTGTCGATGGGGGGCGCGGCGGGCGCGGGCGCCGCGACTGTCGTCGGTGCGGGAGCGGGCGCCGGTGCCGCGTCCGTCCTGGATGCGGGACCGGGGGCCGGTGCCGCACCTGCCGTCGGTGCCGCTTCGGCCGGCGGTGGCCCATCGGCTGTCGGCGGAGTGACCGCCGGTGGCGCGGGGACGGCGCGCGGTACGGCTGGTGTGCGGTGAGCGGACGCGGTACGTCCCGCCCGCGGCGGCAGCCCGGGGAAGGGCCGCCGTCGGGTCAGCGGGCACGGTTCGACCCACAGCGGTGAGCGCCTGCGGTACGGCCGGTGTGCGGCATCCGCACGCGGTACGCCCGGTGTGCGGCGACAGCCCACGGTAGCGGGCGCGGTATCCCCACCGGCGCGAGTGTCCGTCGCGCGGTGCCACCAGCTCTCCGGACGGGACGACCGTCGAGCTGTCGTACGGCACGGCCCGCCGCCTGGCCCCCCGGCCTACGGCGCACGGGTACGGCCACCGTGCCCGGTGACCGCGGCACGCTGACGGACGGGATGACCGGCCGCCCTGGCCCTACGAGGCGGCCCGCCCCGCCCGACCGTTAGGCCACACGCGCCCGCAGGGGACGACCGCCGGTCCTCTCGAAGGGGACGGCCGCGCGGCCCCCGCCGCCACCCCGCCGGACGGCACCCGGCCCAACCCGCGGGCGCCCCCGACGACCCTCCCCGGAACGGACACCACCCCACCCGACCCCACCCGACCCCACCCCTCTCTGCCCCTTCCTCCCTCCCCCCTCCCCCACCGACTTCCCCTCCGAAAGGACCCCCCATGGACCGTCTCACCAACACCGTCCGGCCCTATACCTGGGGCTCGATCACCGCGCTGCCCGCCCTCATGGGGCTTCCGCCGGACGGCTCGCCGCAGGCCGAGATGTGGATGGGCGCGCATCCCGCCGCGCCCTCCCGAGTGGAGCGCGCCGGAAGGCAACTGGGGCTCGACCGGGTCATCGGCGCCGATCCGGCGGGCGAGTTGGGCGACGGCCTCGTGCGGCGCTTCGGGCCGCGGCTGCCGTTCCTGCTCAAACTGCTGGCCGCCGACGCCCCGTTGTCCCTCCAGGTGCATCCCGACGCGGAGCAGGCTGCCGCCGGCTTCGCGCGGGAGAACGCCGAGGGCATCCCGCTCGACGCCCCGCACCGCACCTACCGGGACGCCCAGCACAAGCCGGAGATGATCGTCGCGCTCACCCCGTTCACGGGTCTGTGCGGGTTCCGGCCGCCGCGCGAGAGCGCCGAGCTGCTGGACGGCCTCGGGGTGGACCGGCTGGCCCCGTACGCCGCCACGCTCCGCTCGGCCCCGGAGGAGACGGCGCTGCGGGAGGTCTTCTCCGCCTTCCTCTCCCTCGGCTCCGACGCGCCGGACCTGCCGGCCGAGATAGGCGGCGCGCTGGCGGCGGCGGCGCGGCGGCCCGGGCCGTACCGGGAGGTCTACGAGGTGTACGACGTGATCGCCCGGGCGCATCCGGGTGATCCGGGTGTGCCGGCGGCCCTGCTGCTCCGGCAGGTCCGGCTGGCGCCCGGCGAGGCGCTGTTCCTCGGGGCGGGCGTACCGCACGCCTATCTGGAGGGTCTGGGGGTGGAGGTGATGGCGGCCTCGGACAACGTGCTGCGCTGCGGGCTGACGAGCAAGCACGTGGACGTGCCCGAGCTGCTGCGCGTCCTGCGCTTCAGCGCGCCGCCGACGCCGGTGACGCGTCCGGTGCGCGGGGAGGGCGGCGAAGAGGTGTACCCGGCTCCCGTCGACGACTTCCGGCTGTCCCGTCTCGTGGTGGACGGACCGGGCGGGCCGGAAAGCGTGCACGCGTTGCCGGGTGCGCGGCCGCAGATCCTGGTCTGCACCGAGGGCACGGTCCGGCTCGCCGGCGCCGCCGGGGACGAGGTCGTGCTCACGCCGGGCGGCTCCGTCTATGTGCCGGCCGGCGAGGAGATCACGGCCTCGGGTGCGGGCACGGTGTTCCGGGCCACCACGGCCGTATAGCGACAACCGGCCCGGTACTCCCGTATAACGACAACTGAACCGGCACTAAACTTAACCGGTTTGGTCCGGGTGGTTGTCTCCTCAAGAAGTCTCGTTCTAGCCTCTCTCCCAGCCGCCGACCGAGGCATTGCCGCGCATTCCCCACCTGACGCGACGTCAATCTGCGCTTCGGCGGTGACGTGTCGTCCCGCTGCCCGGTGTGAGCCGCATTCCGACGCCCGGGCAGCGGGATCACCAGACCGGCTCGCGTGCATTCCTCTCCGGCGCACGCGCCACCATCTTGGGAGCACAGATGAGAAAGAGACTGGCCACCGCGGCGGGAGCGCTGCTGGCCCTGGCCGCCTCGGTACTGGCCGCGGCACCGGCCGCGCAGGCGGGCGCGCAGGCCACGCCGGGCTTCCACGTCGCCGACGGGCGGCTGCTGGACGCGAACGGCGGGGACTTCGTGCTGCGCGGTGTGAACCACGCGCACGCCTGGTACCCCGACCGGACGGCGCAGGCCCTGAAGGACGTCAAGGCGCTGGGCGCCAACTCCGTGCGCGTGGTGCTCGCCACCGGCGACCGCTGGACCAAGAACGACACCGCCGACGTCGCGGCCGTCGTCGCGCAGTGCAAGCAGAACCGGCTCGTCTGCGTCCTGGAGGCGCACGACACCACCGGCTACGGCGAGCAGGCCGGCGCCGTCTCCCTCTCCCGCGCCGTCGACTACTGGACCAGCGTGAAGTCCGCGGTGCAGGGCCAGGAGAAGTACGTCATCCTCAACATCGGAAACGAGCCGTACGGCAATACCGGGTACGCCTCGTGGACGGCCGACACCAAGAACGCCATCGCGCGGATGCGGGCGGCGGGCTTCACGCACACGCTCATGGTCGACGCCCCGAACTGGGGCCAGGACTGGTCCTTCACCATGCGGGACCACGCGGCCGAGGTATTCGCCTCGGACTCCGCGAAGAACACGGTGTTCTCGATCCACATGTACGGCGTCTTCAACACCGCCGACAAGGTGAAGGAATACCTGAACCGGTTCACTTCACAGCATCTGCCGATCGTCGTCGGTGAATTCGGCAATATGCACTCGGACGGCGACCCGGACGAGGACGCGATCATGTCCACCGCGCGCCAGCTCGGCGTGGGCTACCTCGGCTGGTCGTGGAGCGGCAACGGCGGCGGGGTGGAGTACCTGGACATGGCGACCGGCTTCGACGCCTCCCGGCTCACCGCCTGGGGACAGCGGATCTTCTCCGGTGCCGACGGCATCAAGCAGACCGCCAAGGAGGCCGGCGTCTTCTCCGGCACCGGGCCGGCCACCGGGAGCTGCGCGGTCGGTTACCGCATCAGCGACTGGGGCAACTCGTTCAACGCGGACGTCACCATCCGCAACACCGGCGCGGCGGACGTCAAGGGCTGGCAGCTCGCCTTCGCCTTCCCGGGCGGACAGCAGCTCGGCTCGGCCTGGAACGCCAAGGCCGTCCAGCAGGGCACCCAGGTCCAGGCCGGCAACGAGTCCTGGAACGAGACCATCCCGGCCGGCGGCACCGTGAGCTTCGGCTTCAACGGCTCCTCCACCGGCACCAACGGCGTACCGGCCGCCTTCACCCTCAACGGCGCCGCCTGCGCGAAGAGCTGACCGGGTTCCATGGCACCGCGAGAGGGCCGCGTCCGGTGCGGACGCGGCCCTCTCCTGCATGCACCGCCTCCGAAGCCGCCCCCGGCGCCGGCGCGGTGGAGCCGCGCGGTGTCAGCGACGGTGTCGGCGCCTGGTGGCCGCCGGTGTGCGTGCCGTCGATCACGTCGAACAGCACGCGCGTCACCTCGGCGCCGAAGTGGTGCACGTCGTGGCTCATGGCCGACATCGTGGGGTGGGTGATCCGGCAGAGCTGGGAGTCGTCCCACGCCAGCAGCGACAGGTCGTCGGGGACGGTGAAGCCCATCTCCGCGGCGACGCCCGCCCCGGCGACCGCCATGATGTCGTTGTCGTAGACGATCGCGGTGGGCCGGTCGCCGGCGAGCAGCAGGCTGCGGGTGGCGCGGGCGCCCTCCTTCTCGTCGAAGCCCGTGGCGATCTGCCGCGCCTCCTCCAGGCCCAGCTCCCGGACCGTGTCGGCGAAGGAGCGGGCCCGGATGGCGCTGTGCCCGAGTTCGGCGGGGCCGCCGACGCGGGCGATGCGCCGGTGGCCGAGGGCCGCCAGATAGCGGACGGCCTCGGCGACCGCGGAGGCGTCGTCCGTCCACACGGCCGGGAAGGGCCCCGTCAGGGAGGGATGGCCGACGGCGACCACGGGCAGGCCGAGCCCGCGCAGGGCGGGCACCCGCGGGTCGTCCTCGCGGAAGTCGACCAGGATCGCGCCGGCGATCATCCGGCCGCGCCACCACTCCTTGTAGACCGCGACCTCCTCGTCGGTGTCGCGCACCAGGCGCAGCAGCAGCGAGCAGGACCGCTCCACGAGGACGCTCTCGATCCCGGAGACGAAGTCCATGTAGAACGGTTCGAGTCCGAGCAGCCGGGCGGGCCGGCACAGGGCCAGCCCGATGATGTCGACCCGCCGGCTGGACAGGCTGCGCGCGGTGGCGCTGGGGGCCCAGCCCAGCTCCCGGGCCACCGCGAAGATCCGCTCGCGGGTGGCCTGGGAGACACCGGGCTTGTGGTTGAAGGCGAGCGAGACCGCCCCCTTGGACACGCCCGCCCGGGCCGCGACGTCCTTGATGGTGACCCGCTGGTCGGATTCGCTCACACCACGTCCACGCAGAACAGGGCGGCCCGGACGGCGTCGACGGTGACGGGGCCGCAGCCGTGGACCGTAATGCGCGCCTGTTCGCCGGGCAGCAGGGTCTGCCGGCCGCTGTCACAGGCGGCGTCCGGGCCGAGCCGGTCGGGCTGGAGCAGGAGGTCCCTGACGAGAGTATGTGCGCTCACCACGACGTCGACTCTATCCCCCCGGCCGGGCACGGGCTCCAGCGTGACGTCGTAGCGGGGCCGGGGGCAGGCGAAGTCCTTGTCGGCGACCGGGACGTGCAGGGCGCGCAGGGCCGTTCCGGGTCCCGGCCCGTCCGCGCCGGAGGGTTCCGCCGCGTCGGCGACCAGGAACTCCTTCGCGGACCGCGGGTCCGGCAGCAGCCGTTCGGGCACCGCGGTCCGGGCGACGGAGCGCGGCTCGGCGCTCACCTGGAGGACGGCCTCGGCGACGGTGGTGCCGTCGGTCCGCATCCGCCGCAGCGTCACCGCCGTACGCCAGGGCGCCGCCGACTGGTTGACCGCGGCGAGCACCGGTCCGTCCGCGGCGGGCCGGAGGGTGAGGAGGCGGTCGGCGTAGAGGCGGCGCAGCTCGTGGTAGAGCGGCTTGGGGCGGCCGTCGCCGTCGACGGCGGACCAGGAGGTGACCGGCCAGCAGTCGTTGAGCTGCCAGACGATCGTGCCCGCGCACACCGGCCAGTGCGAGCGCCAGTGCTCGACGCCGGCCGCGACCGCGCGGGCCTGGACGAGCTGGGTCAGATAGTGCCAGCGGTCGAAGTCGTCCTCGGGCAGCGGCAGATGGCGGGCGACACCGCGGTTCAGCTTGCCGTTGCCGTCCTCGGCCTTCTGGTGGTGGAGCATGCCCGGGGAGTCGGGCGCGAGCCGCTCGCCGGGCAGCGCGCGGCGCAAGGTGGCCAGCGCGGGCGGTGCCTGCCAGCCGAACTCGGCGACGAACCGGGGCACGCTCTCCAGGTAGTCGGCGTAGTCCCGGCGGTTCCACGCCTCCCACGAGTGGTGGGTGCCGTGCGCGGGGTCGTTGGGGTGGTGGTCCCAGGAGCCGGACCAGGGGCTGCCGGCGGCGTAGGGGCGGGTGGGGTCGAGTTCGGCGACGATCCGGGGCAGCAGGCCCAGGTAGTAGCCCTCGCCCCAGGAGTCGCCGGCGAGCGGGGCCTCCCAGTCCCAGTCCCGGAAGCCCCACAGGTTCTCGTTGTTGCCGTTCCACAGCACGAGCGACGGGTGCGGCATGAGCCGGACGACGTTGTCCCGCGCCTCGGCCTCCACCTCCGAGCGCAGCGGCTGTTCCTCCGGATAGGCGGCGCAGGCGAAGAGGAAGTCCTGCCAGACCATGAGGCCCAGTTCGTCGCAGGCGTCGTAGAAGGCGTCGTCCTCGTAGATGCCGCCGCCCCAGACCCGCACCAGGTCGACGTTGGCCTCGGCGGCCTGGGTGAGCCGGGTGCGGTAGCGCTCGGGGGTGACTCGGGAGGGGAAGGCGTCGTCGGGGATCCAGTTGACGCCCCGGGCGAAGACGCGCACGCCGTTGACGACGAAGGTGAAACCGGTGCCGTGCTCGTCGGCCGAGCGGTCCACCTCGACCGTGCGGAAGCCGATCCGGCGCTGCCAGGTGTCGAGCGGGCCGCCCTCCTCGTCGCTCAGGGCGACGGCGAGGTCGTAGAGGGGCTGGTCGCCGTAGCCGCGCGGCCACCACAGGCGCGCGTCGGGCACCTCCAGGCGCAGCACCGCCTCGTCACCGGTGAGGACGGTCTCGGCGCGGGCCCCGGCCACCTCGGCGGTCACCCGCAGGGCGCGGTCCCGCCCCCGCGCGGTGCGCTCCAGCTCCAGCCGTACCTCGACCCGGCCGGTCGTGCCGTCCACGGTGACCAGGGGCCGGACCCGGGCGAGGCGCGCGGTGGACCAGTGCTCCAGCCGGGCCGGCCGCCAGATGCCCGCCGTCACCAGCGTCGGGCCCCAGTCCCAGCCGAAGCTGCACGCCATCTTGCGGATGTACTGCGAGGGTTCGGGATAGACGTTGGGCCGCTCCCCCGTCGCCGCGCGGACGGCCGCGGCCTCGTCGTAGGCGGAGGCGAAGCGGACCTCCAGCGCACCGGTGCGTCCGGTGACGTCGAACCGGTAGCGGCGGTGCATGTTGCGGGTGGTGCCCAGGGGCCGGCCGTCCAGGGTGAGGGAGGCGGCCGTGTCGAGCCCGTCGAAGACGAGGTCGGTGCGTTCGTGGCCGCTGTCGTGGCCGAGGTGCCGGACGTAGCTCCAGGCCCGGCGGCCCACCCAGGCGACCTCGGTCTCGTTGCGGCCGAGGAAGGGGTCCGGGATGACCCCGGCCGCCAGCAGGTCCGTGTGGACGCAGCCCGGCACCCGGGCCGTGAGCAGTTCCTCCCCGTGGCGCAGGCTCCAGCCCTCGGTGAGCTGGGTGACGTCCTTCATGGTGCGGCTCCAATCGCCTGACTCAGGCCGGTCGAGGGACAACGGCGCACAACCTAACGCCCTGATCAACGCACTGTCCATAAACCGGTCTAGCTACGAGACCGTAGGTCGCCGAGCGGAAACCCGCATTCCACAGGACTGGTCACCCATCGACGGTAACGATTAGGCATCGCGGTCGAAACTTGAGCTTTACCGGTTAACCAGAGGCTGACATAGTGCCGACATCCCACTCGCAGAGCTGAGCCGCGACCCTGAAGGAGCTGGGCACATGGACAAGAGGAAGGCGCTCACGGGAGCGCTTCTGGCCGTCACGGTCCTCACCGCCGCCGGATGCGCCGGGGGAGGGACGGTCTCCGGTGAGACGGCGAAGGCACCGGCCGACCCCTCCGACGCCTCCGGCACCATCAAGGTCCTCACCCACCGCACCGACCTCGTCCAGAACGGGACGATGGCCCGGTACGCCGCCGAGTTCAACAAGACCTACCCCAAGGTGAAGGTGAAGTTCGAGGCCCTCACCGACTACGAGGGCGAGGTCAAGATCCGGCTGAACACCGAGGACTACGGCGACGTCCTGATGATCCCGGCCGCCGTCGCCAAGAACGACTACCCGAAGTTCTTCGCCCCGCTGGGCACCGCGAGGGAGCTGGGCGGCACCTACCGCTTCAGCGACAAGACCGAGGTCGGCGGCAAGGTCTACGGCATCGCCCAGTTCGGCACGGCCAACGGCTTCCTCTACAACAAGGCCGTCTGGAAGAAGGCCGGCATCCGCGCGTGGCCGGCCACCCCGCAGGAGTTCCTCGCGGACCTGAAGGCCGTCAAGGCCAAGACCGGGGCCGTGCCGTACTACACGAACTTCAAGGACGGCTGGCCGCTGACCGCCTGGAGCAACGACATCGGCTCGGTCACCTGCGACGCCCAGGCCAACGACAAGCTGGCCGGACCGGTCTCGCCGTGGCGCAAGGGCGGCGAGCTGCACACCATCGACTCCCTGCTCTACGACATCGTCAAGGGCGGCCTGGCGGAGAAGGACCCCAGCACCACCAACTGGGAGGCGTCCAAGGGCCTGATCGCCCAGGGCAAGGTGGCCACCATGCAGTTGGGCTCCTGGGCCGTCAACCAGATGCGCGACGCGGCGAAGAAGGCGGGCGCGAACCCGGACGACATCGGCTTCATGCCGTTCCCGGTCCAGAAGGACGGCAAGTTCTGCGCCGTCCTCGCCTCCGACTACCAGCAGGCGGTCAACGTCCACTCCTCGCACAAGGAGGCCGCCCGCGCCTGGATCGACTGGTTCACCCAGAAGTCGGGCTACTCGGCGACGGAGGGTGCCGTCCCGGCCCTGAAGTCCGCTCCCATGCCGGGCACGCTCAAGGACTATGTTGACAACGATGTCACCTTCCAGGAGCGCTCGGAGGCGAAGACCGGCGAGGTCAACACCATCGACAACGCCGCGGAGATCGGCCTGAACAAGCCCGACTACCGCCAGAAGCTGGTGGACCTCGCCCGCGGCGCGCAGAAGGGCAGCCTGGACGACTTCTTCGCGGACCTCGACAAGCGGTGGGACGACGCGGCCCGGTCCGCCGGTTCCTGACCGGCGCCGGCGTCCGTCCCGTACCGACCGAAGCCAGGCGGGCGGGCGGCGGCTTCGCGGCAGCGGGCGGGACGGCCCCGGCGGCTTCCCGCGCGGCGGACGGGATCACCGTCGGCGCCGGACCCGGCGGACGGGGACGGCACCGGCGGCGGCCGGGTCCGCGGCGGACAGCGGCGGCGCCCGTTCCCCGCCGCCGCGCACCGCCACCGGTGCCCGCTCCCCCGCGCCGTACGAGGCCGCCCGCCGCTGCCGGCGCACCGCACCGCCGGTGCCGCCGCCCGTCGTACCGCCGTGAAGATGAAAGGCCCCCGATATGACCGAGACGACCCGAACGGCACCCGCGAAGGTGCCGCGTGCCGCCGCACCACCCCGCCAGACACCCGGCCCGGACGGCGGCCGGGGCGGACGGGTGCTGCGCCGGCTCACCCCGTGGCTCTTCCTGGCCGTCCCGCTGGCCCTGCTGGTCACGTTCACCTACGTGCCCGTGGGCAACATGATCTACTACAGCTTCACCGACTGGGACGGCGTCAGCCCCGACCGGAACTTCACCGGGCTCGACAACTACGAGCAGATCTTCACCCGGCCCGAGCTGTTCCGGGTGTTCTTCGTCAGCTTCTACTACCTCGCCGCCTCGGCCGTGCAGATCGTGATCGCGCTGTACTTCGCCACGGTGCTCAGCTTCGACCTGCGCTTCCGCAACCTGTTCAAAGGGATCCTGTTCTTCCCCTACCTGATCAACGGCGTGGCGATCGGCTTCGTATTTCTGTACTTCTTCCAGGACGGCGGCACGCTGGACTCGGTCCTGTCCTGGTTCGGCGCCGGCTCCGACCACGCCTGGCTCGGCGACCCGGCCTCGGCGAACACCTCGCTGGCGGGTGTCTCCGTCTGGCGTTTCACGGGGCTGAACTTCGTGCTGTTCCTCGGCGCGATCCAGTCGATCCCCGGCGAACTCTACGAGGCGGCCCAGCTCGACGGGGCCTCGCGCTGGCAGCAGTTCCGGCACATCATCGCCCCGAGCATCCGCCCCGTGGTCAGCCTCAGCGTCATCCTGGCGATCTCCGGGTCCCTGTCGGTGTTCGAGATCCCGTACATCATGACCACCGGTGCGACCGGCACCACGACCTTCGTCATCCAGACCGTCAAGCTGGCCTTCCAGTTCAACAAGACCGGCCTGGCCTCGGCCGCCGCCGTCGTCCTCCTCCTGATCATCCTGGTGATCACCTGGATCCAGCGCCGCCTCGTGCCCGACGAGAAGGTGGACCTCGTATGACCACGCCCCTGCCCGCCCGGCGCCGCCGCCTGTCCCCGGCCCTGACCTATCTGACGCTGGTCCTGGCGTCGCTGGTCGTCCTGGTGCCGCTCGTCGTCGTCTTCCTGACCTCCCTGAAGACCTCGAAGGAGGTCACCGACGGCGGTGCGCTGTCGCTGCCGCACGACTGGCTCAACTTCCACAACTACGCGACGGCCTTCCACGACGGCAAGATGCTGTCCGCCTTCTTCAACACCACCGTCATCCTGCTGTTCTCGATCACCGGCACGGTGCTCATCGGCTCGATGACCGCGTACGCCATCGACCGGTTCGACTTCCGGGCGAAGAAGCCGGTCATGGCGCTGTTCCTGATCGCCACCCTGGTGCCGGGAGTCACCACCCAGGTGGCGACCTTCCAGGTGGTCAACAGCTTCGGGCTGTTCAACAGCCTGTGGGCGCCGATCCTGCTCTACATGGGGACGGACATCGTCTCGATCTACATCTTCCTTCAGTTCATCCGGGGCATCCCCGTCTCGCTCGACGAGGCCGCGCGCCTGGACGGCGCGAACTCCTTCACCATCTACTGGAAGATCATCCTGCCGCTGCTGAAGCCGGCCATCGCGACGGTCGTGATCATCAAGGGGATCACCGTCTACAACGACTTCTACATCCCCTTCCTGTACATGCCCTCGGAGGACCTGGGCACCATCTCCACCGCGCTGTTCCGCTTCAAGGGCCCGTTCGGCGCGCACTGGGAGGACATCTCGGCCGGCACGATCCTGGTGATCGTCCCGACCCTCGTCGTCTTCCTCTTCCTCCAGCGCTACATCTACAACGGCTTCGCGCAGGGCGCGACCAAGTGACGGACGTGCCGTCAGGACGCGACCCGCCGGCAGACCTCGTCGACCAGCTCGCCGGCCGCGTCCAGCGCGGTGCCCAGGGTGTCCGGGCCCGTGCCGAGCGCGGCGAACACGGCGTGGGCCCGGACGGCGAACCCGGGCGGAGCGGACGGCAGTTCCCCCGCGGCCCGCACCGCGCCCTTCTCGTTCAGCACCCAGCGCCGGCCGTGGGCGTGCAGGGCGTGCGCGAGCAGCCCCACCGCGCGGAAGAGGCAGCCGGCGACATAGAAGGTGTCGCCGCGCGCCGCCCCCTTGCGGGCGCTCGCCAGGATGAACGGAGCCTCCCAGCGCGCCTGGGCGATCAGGGCCTCGCGCAGCGGTTCCGGATAGCGGCGCGTCTCGCGCCGCAGGGCCGTCAGCTCGCCGCCGGGGTCCGCGAGGACCTGCCCGAGGGCGACCTCGCCGGCGTACGCGTGTGAGTACACGCCCAGCGGGTGACCGGGCTGCGTGCCGACCTCGAAGCGTCCCGCGCGGCAGTCCGCCCAGACCCGGCGCACCCGGTCCAGGTCCCGGTAGATCCAGTCGACACGGTGGCCGTCGACGGTCAGCCACGCCCCGCCGTCCACCCACGGCCCCCAGCCGCCCGGTTCGGTGACCTCGACCGGCGCACCGGTCAGCTCGGCCGCCAGGCGCCGCAGGGCGGCGGTGTCCAGGGGCGGCCGGTAGTACAGGCCGAGGTCGTAGTCGGAGCCGGGACCATGGGTGCCGCTCGCCCGGCTGCCGCCCAGGGCGACCGCGACGACTCCGTCGATGTCCGCCAGCCGCCCGGCGATCTCCCGCAGACGTTCCATGCCCGGCAGCCTGCCCGAGCGCGGCACCGTCCGCGACCCGTTTACCGGCGGCCTGCCCGAACGCGGCACCGTCCGCGACCCGTTTCCCGGCGGCCTGCCCGAACGCGGCACCGTCCGCGGCGCGTTTACCGGCGGCCTGCCCGAGCGCGGCACCGTCCGCGACCCGTTTTCCGGCGGCCGGTCCGGGTGCGGGCACCGCACGCCGGTGCGTACTTGACATAATCAGCCGGTTTTCCATCTCGTTTCCGGCCAACCTGGCCTGCCCCCGGCGCGGGACGCTAACGCCCCCCGCGGCACGGCCGCCCGGCGGGCACACGCCGTACGGCAGGGCCGGGAGCGCTCCTCGCCGCCATCGGGCCGGACGGCTCCGCCACACACGCCGACGCGGTGTTTTCCGGTCGGTGTGAACATCCTGTGGAGCAGCGGGCGACGCGGCCCATAAGGTTGACGCGTAGCAGCCATGGCCGAGCGGTCCGGGAGCCGGCGGCCGCGGTCAAGGGCTTCCAGCTACCCCCCACCGAGGCGGAACACCATGACCATCCGGGTACTCATCTGCGACGAACTGCCCGTCATAGGGAACGGCTTGAGAACGCTGCTCGACGCCGTAGCGGACATCGACGTGATCGGCACCACCGACAGCGGTGTGGAGGCCCTCGTGCTGGTCCGCACCAAGCGGCCCGATGTCGTGGTCACCGATCTGAGCCTGCGCACCATGTCCGGTCTGGAGCTGATCCGCCGGCTCGGCAAGGAAGTCGCCGCGCCCCACATCGTCGTGTTCACCGGGTCCGACACCGACCAGACGGTGAGCGACGTGCTGCACGCCGGCGCGAGCTGCCTGCTCGGCAAGGACGCGAGCCCGCAGGAGCTGGTCACCGCCGTCCGGGCCGCGGCCGCCGGCCGGACCATGCTCGCCCCGGACATCGCCCACCGCCTGGTCACCTGGTTCCGCGAACAGCCCGCGGCCCGGCAGTCGCGGGCCTACCCGGAGGTCACCGAACTGACCCCGCGGGAGAAGGAGATCACGCGGATGGTGGCCCGGGGCATGTCCACCGAGGAGGTGGCCCGCGAGCTGACCATCGGCGTGGCCACCGTGCGCACCCACCTGTACCGGGTGCGCACCAAACTCGGTGTCCGCGACCGCGCCCAGCTCGTCTCCCTGGCCTACCGGTCCGGGCTCATCCACTCCGCCGCCGGGGCCGCCGGCGAGGCGCGGACCGGACCGCGCGAGGACGTGTACGCCGGCTGATCTCACCGGGGGCCCGGCACCGCCCCGGCCGGAAGTCCGGTGCCGTCGCCGGTGCCGTCGTCGTCACCGCCGCGCCGGGCCAGGTCGAGACGGGCGGCGCCGGCCTGCCGCCACAGCGCGGCCGGTGCGCCGTACCGGCCGGACTCCGCAGCGGCCAGCCGGAAGTAGCGGTGCAGTCCGAGTTCCGCGGTCATCGCCCGTACGCCGCAGCTCTGCATGCACACCCGCACCACGTCGCGCGCGGTCTCGGCGGCCATCGCCAGCGCCACCACCGGGGCGGTGCCGGTCCCTTCGGGCGCGTTGTCGACCAGCCACGCCCCCCGGTACACCGCCGCCCTGGTCGCGCGCACCGCCACCATGGCGCGCGCCAGCGGGAAGGCCACCGCGGGCAGGTCGCGCAGCCTGGTGTCGAACTGCCGCCGGACGCCGGCGTAGCGGACCGCGGCCTGGTGCGCGCCGTCGGCGATGCCCAGCAGATAGGCGGCCTGCCGCAGCCGGGCCCGGGCCAGCGCGCCGGTGGGCGAGTCGTCCAGCTTCGCGACCACGTCCGCCGCGGTGACCGGCGTGGCCTCGAACCGGACGACCGGCGGCCAGCAGGTGTCGTCCACGCTGCGGCCGGGCGCGCCGGACGGCACCGCGAACAGCACCGGCTCGCCGTCGGTCCGGGCGGCCACCAGGAGGGTGCCGGGCGCGGGGTCGTCGGCCGTGGCGGTGCCGGTCAGCTCCCAGCCGCCCGCTCGCGGTGCCGCGGTGATCCCGGCGCCGGCCGGCAGCGCCTCCAGTCCCGCCAGCGCCGCGTCCGCCGGGCCGCCCGTGTCGGCGGCCAGCGCGCCGGCCCGGTAGGAGTTCCCGCGTGCCGCGTAGCCGAGTTCCTCGCTGACGAGCACCCCGGCCGTCAGGCCGAGGTCCAGGCCGCCGACGGCGGCGGGCCGTTCGAAGTCGGCCGCGCCCAGGGCGTCGAGGACCGTCCGCGTGGGGCCGAGGGCTCCGTCGGTCACCGGCGCGCCGTGCACCCCGGGCGGGGCGGGGACGCCGGCGAGGGCCGTGCGCAACGCCTTGCGCACCTGGACGTGGAGCGGATCGGGGGTGAGGTCCATGTCAGCGCTTCTCCTGTCCGAGGTTGTCGAACGAGGCGGCCATGATCTGGAGCATCACCTCGGAGGTTCCCGCCGACAGCGTGAGGCCGGGCGCCTCCCGGCGGGCGGAGTCCAGGATGACGGCCGCCCGGGTGCGGCCGGCCCGCTGCGCGGCGTCCGGGATGTCCGCGGCCCACGCGGCGATGTCCTGGGCGAGTTCGCTGCTGTGGTACTTGGCGACGGCGGCCGCGACCGGGTCGACCCGGTCGGCGGCGAGCCCGGTGAGCACCTCCCAGGCCAGGGCGTGGTCGGCGGTCAGCGCGCCGTCCCAGCGGCCGATCCGTTCGAGGTGGGCGTCGTGCGGCGCGTCCGGCTCGCGGTCGAGCAGCGCCTCCAGCGCGGCCTGGAGCCAGTACTCCGCCTTGAGGTGGTAGTCGAGGCCGGTGCGTTCGATGGCCAGGGCCTGGTCGAGCAGCGGCCAGCCCTGGTCGCGCGCGCCGAGGAGGTCGTCGCCGGACACCCGCACCGCGTCGAGGTCGACCCGGTGGAACTGCTCGTCACCGATGCCGGGCAGCACCGACACGGTCACGCCGGGGGCTTTCAGGTCGACCATGAACAGGCTGATCCCCTGGTACTTGCCGGCGCCCGGCGTCGTCCGGGCCGCGCACAGCCCGAGGTCGGCGAAGCGGGTCTTGAGGCTGAACACCTTGGTCCCGGTGATGCGGTAGCCGTCGCCGTCCGGTTCGGCCACGGTGCTCAGCGCGCCGAGGTCCGATCCCGCGTCCGGCTCGGTGTAGAGCACGGACGCGAAACGCTCCCCGCGGGCCAGCGCGGGCAGGTGCCGCCGCTGCTGCTCGGGGCTGCCCGCCATCAGCAGGAACTGGCCGACGATCTGGATGGTGTTGACGTGCAGCGTGTCCGGCACGCCGGCGCGCACCAGTTCCTCGGCGACGATCGCGGCGTCGGTGAGCGGGCGGCCCGCTCCGCCGAACTCCTCGGGCCAGTGCACCGCGAGCAGTCCCCGTTCGCCGAGCAGCCGGTACAGCGGCCGCTGGTCCGGCTCCACACCGGCCGCGGGCACGGCCCCGGCCACCGCCGCGCGGACCTCGGCGGAGCGCAGCGCCTGTCGCACCCGAGCCCGGAACCGCTGTTGTTCCTCGGTGAATCCGTACCGCATGGAGGTCTCCTCAGGAGGCGAGCGTCTGTTCGATCGCGGTGACGATCCGGCCGAGCGCCGGTTCCGTGAACAGGGTGTAGTGGTCGCCGGGCAGGTCGCCGGTGTGGAACGGGCCCGTGCACACCGCCCGCCACCGCTCGGCGAAGACGGGGGCGTGGGCGGCGGTGGCCAGCAGGGTCACCGGACCGCCGTAGGGACCCGGCGGGTGGTACGCCTCCAGCGCCAGCGCGCAGAACCGGAAGACGGCGTAGCGGTCGGCCAACTCCTCGTCGGTGAGGCCGGGTTCGACGCCGAGCGAGGTCAGTGTCTCGCGCAGGCCGGCCTCGCCGGCCCGCGGGTCGTCCAGTACGGCGCGCACCTCCGGGCCGTCCCGGCCCGCCAGCCGGGCGACATCGTGCACGAACCGCCGCCGTACCGTCGGCTCGTCCAGCGGCACGTCGTCCTCCGCGTAGGAGGCGTCCAGCAGCACCACCGGCGGCCGGCGGCCGGTGTCCCGCTCCAGTTGCCGGGCGGTCTCGAAGGCGAGCACACCGCCGTAGGACCAGCCGGCCAGGCAGGAGGACTCGGGCAGGCCGGCCGCGGTCAGGGCCCGCGCGATCCGGGCGGCGGTCGCCGTCAGCCCGTCCCCGGGAGGCAGCGCGGTGTCCTCGGGGTCGGCGGCGAACCCGGCCACGCCGATGCCCTCGCGCAACGCCCTGACCAGCGGGACGTAGCAGAACAGCGCGCCGCCCGAGGGGTGCAGCAGGACGACCCGGGCCGGGCCGGGCGGCCGCATGGACACCGGTGTCCGGCCGGCCGCCGCCTCGGCCTTGCGGCGGTCCGCCAGCAGGCGTTCGAGCAGCGCCTTGCGCGGTCCGGTCAGCCGGTCCGCCCGGTCTCCCGGCGCGGGGTTCACGAGCGCTCCCCCAGACCCTCGATCATCCGGGCGGCCTCCTCGTCGGACAGGTTCTCCAGCAGGTCGAGCAGTTCGTCCTCGCCGAGCCGCGCGGCGCTCGCGGTGTCGACGGCGGTGGCCAGGTGCGCGACGGTGGGCGAGGTGAAGAAGTCGGAGAGGGCGATCTCCACCCCGAACCTGCGGTTGATCGCCGACATCAACTGGGCGGCCTGGAGGCTGTTGCCGCCCGCCTGGAAGAAGTCGTCGTGCACGCCGAGCCGGTCGCTGCGCAGCAGCGGCGCGAGCACCTCGCGCAGCAGTACCCGTTCGGTCGCGGTACGCGGCTCGCCGCCCGCCCGGTCGCCGGCCGCCGCCGGGTCGGGCGCGGGCAGCCGGCGCCAGTCGACCTTGCCGCTGCTGGTGAGCGGGAGTTCGGGCAGGCAGACGAAGTACGACGGGATCATGTACGAGGGCAGGAGCGTGCCGAGCCGCTCGCGCACCGCCGGCACCTGCTCCCCGCTCACCCCGGTCACATAGCCGACCAGGTGCTTGTCGCCGGCGTCGTCGGTCCACGGCCGTACGGTGGCCTGGCCGACGCCGGGCACGGCGGCCAGCGCCGCTTCCACCTCGCCCAGTTCGATCCGCAGGCCGCGGATCTTGACCTGCTGGTCGAGCCGGCCGAGGAAGACCAGCCGTCCGTCCGGCAGCCGCTTGACCAGGTCCCCGGTCCGGTACAGCCGCCCGCCGGGCGCGGTGCCGAACGGGTCGGTGACGAACTTCTCCGCGGTCAGTTCGGGCCGGCCCAGGTAGCCGCGCGCCAGTCCGGCGCCGCCGATGACCAGTTCGCCCGGCACGCCGACCGGCACCTGGCGCAGGTCGCGGTCCAGTACGTGCGCGACGTGGTTGGTCATGGGCAGGCCGATCGGCGGCGAGGTGTCCCAGGTGCCGGCGCACTCCTCGACGATCATCGTCACCGTGCACTCGGTCGGGCCGTAGCCGTTGAACAGCCGCCGGCCCGGGTTCCACCGGTTCACCAGTTCGCCGCTGAACGCCTCGCCGCCGACGAACGCGATGCGCAGCGCGGTGAACTTCTCCGGGGCCAGCAACGGCATCACGGTCGGCGGCAGGTCGACGACGGTGACGCCGGCGCGTTCCAGCAGCGACTGGAGCCGGTCCACGGAGAGCCGTTCGTCCTCGGTGGCCAGGCACAGGCGGGCGCCGGTCAGCAGCGCGGAGAACGTCTCGAACACGGAGACGTCGAAGGTGATCGACGCGAAGCCGAGCACCCGGTCGGCGGGGGTCAGGCCGAACAGCTCCCGGGTGGAGTCGATGAAGTTGACGACCCCGCGGTGTTCGAGGAGGACTCCCTTGGGCCGGCCGGTGCTGCCGGAGGTGTAGATGATGTAGGCGACGTCGCCGGGCCCGGCCGCGAGCGGCGGGTCGCCGGCGGGCATCGCCTCAAGCCGCGTGCGGACCTCGTCCAGCGTGACGACGGGCGCGGCGACCTCGCTCAGCGCCCCGGCGGCCCCGGCGTGCGCGACCACCGCGTGCAGCCCGGCGTCGGCGGTGATCTCCGCGACCCGGGCGGGCGGGTGCGCCGGGTCGAGCGGCACATAGGCCGCGCCGGTCTTGAGCACCGCGAGCACCGCCGTCGGCAGGTCCGCGTTCCGGCGCAGGCACAGGCCGATCCGGGTGCCCGGGCCTGCGCCGTGCTCGCGCAGCAGGGCGGCGAGCCGGTTGGCGCGGGCGTTGAGTTCGGCGTACGTGGTCTCGGTGTCCGCGACGACGACGGCCACGCTGTCCGGGGCCTGCCGCACGCGGGCCTCGAACTCGGCGACGACGGTGGTCTCGCGCATCGGCCGCACCGGTCCCACGGCGACCTCGGCGAGGAACGCCATGTCCGCCGGGCTCAGCATGTCCGCGGCGGAGAGCGGGGCGTCGGGGCCGGCGGTCAGGCCGCGCAGCAGCGTGTCGTAGTGCCGGGCGAACCGGGCGATGCTCTCGGCGTCGAACAGCCGGGTGTTGTACTCGATGTCCAGCAGCCCGTCGGCGCCGGGAGCGGCCGGTTCCGTCAGGTGCCAGCTCATGTCGAACCGGGAGGTGTCGGTGCGGGCGGTCTCGGGCGAGGCCACCAGGTCGGGCAGGTCGGGAAGGCCGGGCTCGGGCGCCGCGTCGCGCAGGGCGAAGAGGATCTGGAAGAGCGGTGAGCGGGACGGGTCGCGGGCCGCGTCCACCGCGTCGGCCAGCCGGTGCAGCGGCAGGCCGGCGTGCGCGTGCGCGTCCGCCGTCACGCGCTTGACCCGCCGGACCAGTTCGCGGAAGGCCGGGTCGCCGGACACGTCCGCGCGCAGCACCGTCAGGCCGGTGAAGCGGCCGATCAGCGCGGACACGGACGCGGGCCGTCCGGCGCCGTCCGGGGCGCCGATCACCAGGTCGTCCAGGCCCGAGTAGCGGTGCAGCAGGGTGAAGAAGGCGGCGGCGAGGACGTCGTAGAGGCTCGCGTCCTCCTCGCGGGCCAGTTCCCGCGCCCTTGCCAGGCCCTCGTGCCCGACCGGGAAGCCGGCGCCGGCGCCCGCGAAGGTCTGTGTGTCGCCGCGCGGCCGGTCGGCCGGGAACTCCAGCACCTCGGCGCCCGCCAGCGTGTCCCGCCAGTACGCGGCCAGTTTGTCCGGTTCGCCGCCGTCCAGTCCGTCGCGCTGCCACACCGCGTAGTCCGGGTACTGCACGGGCAGTGCGGGCAGCCGGGGGGCGTCGCCGGCGCGCAGCGACCGGTAGGCGTCGGCGAGTTCGGCGGTCAGCACGCCCAGCGAGGTCTCGTCGGCCACCAGGGCGTGCGCGTCGAAGAGGAACAGGTGGTCGTCCGGCGCCACCCTGATCAGCTCCGCGCGCCACAGCGGCGCCCGGCTCACGTCGTACGGTGTGCCGAGCCGCTCGGCGACCAGGGCGCGCGCGGCGGCGAGCCGCTGTCCGGGGCCGTCGCCCGCCGCCTCGGTCAGCGGCAGTCCGACCGGGACCTCGGGCGCGACCACCTGGGCCGGGGCGCCCTCGCGCGGCACGATCGCGGTGCGCAGCGCCTCGTGCCGGGCGACGACCGCGGCCAGCGCCGCACGCAGCGCGCCCACGTCCAGGGCGCCCCGCAGCCGCAGGCACCGCGACACGCGCGGGGCCGGGCTGTCCGGTGCCGTCCGGCCGAGGAACCAGACGGTCTCCTGCGCGTGCGACAGCGGTGCCGGGCCGGTGTCCCCGCGGGGCGCCGGGCCCTGCCGGCCCGCGCCGTCGGTCTGCTCCTTGAGCCGGGCGAGGAACTGCGCGCGGCGCTCCGCCGGCAGTGCGGCGAGACGCTGGGTCATGTCGGTCATCGCAGGCTCCTTGCGGGCAGCGGCGCGTCGGTGACCTGGTCGGCGCGGCGGGCGGGCAGGTGCGCCAGCTCCGTGAGGGCGATGGACAGCACGTCGATGCCGCGCAGGTAGTCCGAGAGCACGATGTGCTCGGTGTCGGCGTGGTCGAGCCGGCTGTCGCCGGGGCCGTAGGTCGCCATCGGGATGTCCCAGACCTCGGCGAGGGTGTTCATGTCCGAGGTGGCCGTCTTCACCACCATCCGGGGCTGGGCGTGCAGCCGCCGGATGCCGGTCACCAGCGCGCGGACGGCCGGGTTGGACCGGTCCGCCCGGCAGGCCGCGACCGCGTTCAGCACTTCGAGGTGGCCGACGGGCAGGCGCTCGCGCAGGTCGCGCACCAGGCCGTCGATGTCGAAGCCCGGCGGGGTGCGGACGCTGAGGTCCGCCGTCGCCGAGGTCAGGTCGGCGTTGAGCTGGCAGAGCGTCGCGCCCGGCCGGGCGAAGGCGTCGTGGCCCGCGTCCGGGCCGAGCAGGTCGACCAGCGCGGCCCAGCAGGCGACGGCCAGTTCGGACGCCTTCGGCGCCGGGTTGCTCGGGTGGGTGGCGGGACACTTGACGGTGTAACGCAGGTCCAGCTTGCCCTTGTAGCCGAGGACCACGCTCGACCAGCCGCTCGGTTCGCCGATGAGCAGCGCGTCCGGCCGGTCGTGGGTGGCCCGGATCGCCATCGCCCCGCGGGAGCCCGGCGTCTCCTCCTCCACGACGCCGATCACCACGATCCGGCCGGGGAAGTCCACGGCGCTGGCCGCGGCGCAGATCATCGCCGCGAGCGGCCCCTTGGCGTCCACCGCGCCCCGGCCGTACAGCTTGCCGTCCTCGGAGCGGACCGGGAGCTGGCCGGGGACGGTGTCCAGGTGTCCGAGCAGCATCAGGGTGGGGCCGTCGCCGCGTTCGATCACGCCGATGACGTTGCCCACCCCGTCGATGTGCGCCTGGAAGCCCAGGTCCGTCATCGCCTCGGCCAGGAAGTCGGCCAGCGCGCGTTCCTGGTAGGAGGAGGACGGGATCTCCAGCATGCCGCGCAGCAGCCCGACGGCGTAGGTCTCGGTGACGTCACCGGACGAGGTGAAGGCCCAGTTCATCGTTGTGCTCGTTCCAGTAGGTGTCCGACGATGCGGTCCGCCACGTCGACCCGGTCGCCGAGGGCGGCCTGGAAGCCGGTGAACTCGACCCGGTGGTTGACCTCCAGCACCAGCAGCCGGCCGTCCCGGTCCTCGATCAGGTCGACCCCGGCGATGTCGGCGCCGACCGCGTCGGCGGCGGCGACCGCCAGCTTGGTGATCTCCGGTGTCGCCTCGCACGGCAGGGTCGCGGCGCCGAGCGCCACGTTGGTGCGCAGCGACTCACCGGTCCGGTAGACGGCGCCCAGCAGGTCGCCGCCGACCACGATCGCCCGGATGTCCCGGCCGGGTTTGTCGATCAGTTCCTGTACGTAGCCGAGGTGCGACTGCGGGCCGGACAGCGCGGCGACGTACTCGAACACGCCTTCCGCGGCGGCCCGGTCGCGCAGCGGCACCACCAGCCGGCCCCACGAGCCGGTCAGCGGTTTGACCAGCGCCGGATAGCCGATGGTCTCCAGCGCGTCCAGCGCGGCCTGCGGAGTGAGGCCGAGCGCGGTGCGCGGGACCGGCAGTCCGGCCGCCCGCAGGGCCAGCGTGGTGCGCCACTTGTCGCCGCACACCTCGGTCGCGTCCGCGCTGTTGACCACCTCGACGCCCGCCGCGGCGAGACTGCGGGCCGCGTACGCGGCGCGGACCTGGCCGATCTCCCGGTTGAGCACGAGGCGCCAGGGCAGGTCGCGCCGCCCGTCCAGGAACCACTGTCCGCGCGTGTCCACCTGGTCGAAGGCGACACCACGCCGGTCGAGCGCGTCGAACAGCCGTTTCTCGTCCGCGCCGACCCTGCTGGCGAGTACGGCGATCCCGCCGTCGCCCGGATGCTCTGGTGTCACTGACACGTGACCTCCGTAGTAGGACCAGTGGTTGGCCGGACGGCGCAACCGGTCTGCCGCGTCACAGTGGACGGTACGGGCGGGAGGTGCGGTGCGCGTCCGCGACAAGTGCAGCCGCGGGGACGCTTTGTGTTTACTCCGCCCGTCCGCGGCTGCGTGTTTCGCTTACCCGGGCCGGGCGCCGCCCGTGCCACTCTTGACTGGATTCCGGCCACCCGCCGCACCGGCGCCGCGCGTTTTCCGTCCGGCCGCCCAGGAGCCCACGCAGAGGGAAGGGGAAACCGTGGACCACGAAGCAGAACGGATACCGGTGCTCGCATTGTGGAGCGCACCGCGCAGCCGTTCCACCGCGTTCGCGCGGATGATGGCGGAACGGGGCGACCGCGTCGTCGTGCACGAGCCGTTCTCCCAAGTGGTCGACTTCGGCGAGGTGAAAGTCGGCGAGCGGGTCGCGCACACGGAACAGGACGTGCTCGCCGAACTGCGTGCCCTCGCCGCGCGGAAGCCGGTGTTCTTCAAGGACACCACGGACTTCGCCTATCCGGCGCTGCTCGCCGACCGGGAGTTCCTGGCGTCCGCGACGCACACCTTCATCATCCGCCACCCGGCCGAGGCCATCGCCTCGCACCACGCGCTCAACCCGCAACTGGGCCGCGACGAGATCGGCTTCGCCCGGCTGTACGAGATCTTCGCGGCCGTGCGGGACGCCACGGGCGCCACGCCGGTGGTGATCGACTCCGACGACCTGCTGGACCGGCCGGCCGAGACCGTGCGGGCCTACTGCGCGGCGGTGGGCATCCCCTTCCTGCCCGAGGCGCTGAGCTGGCAGCCGGGCATGCGGTCGGAGTGGCAGGCGACCAGCCGGTGGCACGAGTCGACCAGCCGGACCGCCGGCTTCACCCGGGGCCCGGACCGCGGCGCCGACGCGGTGGCGGCCGACCCGGTGCTCGCCGCCTACCGCGACTACCACCTGCCGTACTACGAGCGGCTGCGCGCCGCCGCGCTGCGGCCGTGACCGCCCGGCCGCCACGGCCGGCCCGACGGCCCGGCACGGTACGGCGGCATGGCGTCACGGCAATTCGAGGTAATCACCGTGTGGACGAACCGCGCGCATCAGCGGCTTAGTCTGCGCCCACCGGACGGCATTCCAGTGAGGGGGATCACGTGACGGACATGCCGGTGGCCTCCGCTATGACCCGGCTGTGCGATCCGCTCGATATTTCCGGGCATCGCAACAACACGGCCATCTCCGCGGCAACGGAGACAAAAGCGGGGGCATTCAATGTATGGGGAAACTCGTTTGCCGCCGAGTACCTGCCCGCGGGCGGAAGTCTCGTCCACGTGGCCGGTATTCCTTTCCGGTTTCCTCCGGTCTGCGACGGGCCGGACAACATCCGCTGCGCCGGGCAGTTCCTCGGCGTGCCGGAGGGCCGCTACGACTGGATCCATGTGCTGGCGGCCGCCGAACGGCGCTGCGAGGACACCGTCGAGCTGCACTACGCCGACGGCTCGGTCGACGCGGAACCGCTGCGGGTCTCCGACTTCTGGGCGGCGCCCGCCTGGTTCGGCGAGGTGAAGGCGTTCGAGAGCCTCGTCATGCACTATCCGCACCATGTGCAGCGGGACGTCTGCGCGGTCATGTGGGCGCAGCGCGTACCGGTCACCCGGCGTGCCGCCCTGGCCGGCGTCCGCCTGCCGCGCAACGTCGCGGTGCACCTCTTCGCGGTCACCCTCCAGCGAGCGGAGGCCGGCGCATGAGCGAGGAGGTGACGGCACGCACGTCCATGATCACCGGCCCGGCGCCCGAGCTGTGGTACCGCGACCTGATCAGCTGTCTGCAGGCCACCTTCGGGACGGTGCTGGCCCGGGCGGGCGCCGATCCGCTGGCCGTGCTCGGCGCGGGCTGGCGGTTCCTGCACCTGCCGGGCGACGTGCGCTCCGAGGAGTTCTACTACCCGTGCCCGCCCGACGCGTCCGGCGGCACCGACCTCGGGGCCGCGCTGGCCCCGCACCACGCGCTGCGCGCCCGCTGGTGGCAGCCCGCCGACGAGGACGACGTGTGGGCGGAGATGCGCGCGGCGCTGGCCGGCGACCGGCTGGTCATCGCGGCGGTGGACAACTTCCACCTGCCGTTCCGGCCCGCGTACGGCGATGTGCACGCCGCGCACCTGGTGGTGGTCTACGGCCTGGACGAGGTGCGCGGGGTGGTGTACGTCTCGGACGCGATGCCGCCCGCCTTCCGCGGTGCCGTCCCGGTCGAGGCGTTCCTGCGTAGCTGGGGCTCGGCCAACCCGACCGACGTCCAGGACGCGTTCTTCAGCGACTCCCGGATCGCCCGGCGCTGTCTCGACGTACGGCTCGACGCCCCGGCGCCGCCGCTGACCCCCGAGCTGCTCGGCGGTTTCCTGCGCACGGACGTCGAGGACTTCACCACGGCCGCGTCGGCCCGTACCGGTCTCGCCGGTTACGACGCGTTCGCCGCCGAACTGCTCGACCGGTGCCGGGCCGGGGACGCCGGCGCGCTGCGCGAGCTGTACCCGTTCGGCTGGGGCATGCAGGCGCAGGCGTCGCTCCACGGTGAGCTGCTGCGCCGCTGCGGCCACGCGTGGGGCGATCCGGCGCTGGCCGGGGCCGGGCGGGCGGTCGAGTCCGTCGCGCACGCGTGGACCGGGCTGCGGATCACCGGCGCGCACGGGCTGGGCGACGCGCGCGCGGCCGCGGCCGACATCGCGCACCACGCCACCGCGCTGCGCGGTGCGTACGCGCGCGCGGTCGACGCCGTCGGCGCGGCGGCGGCGCGGCTGTGACCGCGCCCGGTCAGAGGCACCGTGACCATGTCGAGAGGACAGTGATGAGCAAGCTGGCAGCGTTCGGCGGTGCCGCGGTGGTGCCGAGGGACCGGCGCCACGTGGACTGGCCGCTGGTCGAGGACGAGGACCGCAAGGCCGTCCTCGACGCGCTCGACGGCGCCAGACTGGTGTCGAACACGGACGGCGCGAACCCGGTGTCCACCCTGGAGGAGCGCTGGGCGCGGCGGTTCGGCTACGGCCACTGCGTCGCGGTGTCCACCGGCACCGCCGCGCTGTCCCTGGCGCTGGCCGGGCTCGGGGTCGGGCCGGGCGACGAGGTGATCGTGCCCGCGCTCAGCTTCATCGCCACCGGGCTCGCGCCGGTGCACCAGATGGCCGTGCCGGTGTTCGCCGACGTCGACCCGGTCACCTTCAACCTCGACCCGGACGACGTGGAGCACCGGATCACCGGCCGGACCAAGGCGATCATCCCGGTCCATCTGCACGGCGCTCCCGCCGACATGGACCGGATCACGGACATCGCGCGCCGGCACGGTCTCGCCGTGATCGAGGACGCGGCGCAGGCGCCCGGCGCGACCCACCGCGGGCGGCCGGTCGGCGGGATCGGCGACGCGGGCGCGTTCAGCCTCCAGGCCACCAAGAACATTCCCACCTGCGGCGAGGGCGGTCTGCTGGTGACCGGCAGCGCCGAGCTGGCCGAGTCGGTGCGCCGGGGCCGGCAGTTCGGCGAGGTCATCGAGAGCGGCCGCGAACGCGACTACGTCTCTTACGGCCTGGGCTGGAACCACAAGATGAACGCGCTCCAGGCCGCGTTCACCGACGCCCAGCTCGCCCGGTTCGACGAGTACGAGCGGGCGCGGCAGCGCAACGTCACCGCGTTCCTCCGGCGGCTCGCGCGGCTGCCCGGGCTGCGTGTGCCGACCGCGCTGCCGGGCACCACGCACGCCTGGCACATCCTGCGGTTCCGGTTCGACCCGGCCGCGTTCGGGCTGGACGGGGTGCGGCCCGAGGCGCTGCGCTCGGCGCTGCGGCGGCTGCTGCGCGCCGAGGGCGTGCCGATGTCGCAGTACCAGCTCATGCCGCTGCCCGACCAGAAGGTCTTCGTCGACCGGGTCGGCTTCGGCGGCGGCTATCCCTGGGCGGTGACCGGCGCGTCCGCCCCGGTGGCCAGTGCGGGCTACCCGGTGGCCCGCGCGGTCATCGCCGACTCGCTGACCTTGCAGAAGCGTCATCTGCACCCGGGTTCGGGGCAGTTGCTGGAGCTGTACGCGGAGGCGTTCGAGAAGGTGTGGGCCAACGCCGGCGCGGTGGCGACGCTCGCGGCGGCCGCGTCATGACGGCCACCCGGGCTCCGGCGCGCGAGGCGCTGGAAGCGGTCGCCGCCCGTATCCGCTCGCACGTGGTCGACATGTGCGCGGGTCCGGAGGGCGGTCACCTCGGCGGCGCGTTCTCCTCGGTGGAGGTGCTCACCGCGCTGTACTTCTCGGTGCTGAACGTGGACCCGCTGCGGCCGGAGGACCCGGAACGCGACCGGTTCCTGCTCAGCAAGGGCCACGCCGCCGTCGGCCTGTACGCGACGCTGGCCGAGCGGGGCTTCCTGCCGGTCGGGGAACTCGCCGGTTACGCGCGGCCCGGCAGCAGGCTGATGGGCCATCCGGTCCGCGCGGTGCCCGGGGTGGAGCTGCCCACCGGGTCGCTCGGCCACGGACTGGCGCTGGCCTGCGGGTTCGCGCTGGCCGGCCGGTACGCGGGCCGGGACGCGCGCAGCTTCGTCCTGCTCGGCGACGGCGAACTCCAGGAGGGTTCGGTCTGGGAGGCGGCGATCGCGGCCGCGTCGCTGCGGCTGGACCGGCTGGTCGCCGTGGTGGACCGCAACGGGCTGCAGCTAACCGGGTCCACCGAGCGGATCGCGCCGATGGAGCCGCTGGCCGAACGCTGGCGCAGTTTCGGCTGGGCGGTGCGCGAGGCGGACGGCCATGACGCGGCCGGGCTGGCGGAGCACCTGGCCGCCGCCCCGTGGGAGCCGGGCAAGCCGAGCGTGCTGATCGCCCGCACGGTCAAGGGCCACGGGCTGCCGTTCCTCGCGGGCCGGGCGGCCGGCCACTACGTGACGCTGTCGGAGCGCAACCACGCCAGGGCCAAGGCCGCCCTACGGACGAGGGGCACGACCGGATGAGCCGCGCGACCCGAGAAGCGTACCGGGACCGTCTGCTGGCCCTGCTGGGCCGGCACCCCGAGCTGATCTGCCTGGACAGCGACACCGGCCTGTTCAGCGCGGACCACGCCACGGCGGCCGGCGAGCAGTACCTCAACCTGGGCATCGCCGAGCACAACCTGATGGGCATGGCCGCCGGACTGGCCGCGTGCGGGCGGATGCCGTTCGTCAACACGATGGCCGCCTTCGCCGCGTCCCGCGCACTGGAGGCGATCAAGATCGACATCGCCTACAACCGGCTGCCGGTCCGCATCATGGCCACCCACGGCGGGCTCGCCGCGGGCCACCTCGGTCCGACGCACCAGGCGCTGGAGGACCTCGCCGTGCTCCGGGTGCTGCCGGGCATGACCGTGGTGGTGCCGGCCGACGCCGCCGCCACGGAGGCGTTCGTCGAGCAGAGCGTGCACCTGCCCGGACCGCTCTACGTCCGGCTCGGCCGCAAGGCGACACCGCCGCTGCCCGCCGCCCCGCCCCCGGTCATCGGGAAGGCGCAGACGCTGCGGCAGGGCGACGACGTGGTGCTGGCGTGCTGCGGTCCCTACCCGGTGCTCGCCTGTCTCGCCGCGGCGGACGCCCTGGCCGGACACGGCGTCGAGGCCACCGTGCTGAACCTGCACACGCTGCGGCCGCTGGACACCGAGGCCCTGGTGGCCGCGGCCCGGCCGGCCCGGCTCGTGGTGACGCTCGAAGAGCACTGGCGCGCCGGCGGCCTCGGCGGCGCGGTGGCCGAGACGCTCGCGGAGGCCGCGCCCACCAGGGTGCTGCGGCTGGGCGTGCCGGACCGGTTCGTCGACACGGTCGGCAACCAGGAACACCTCGTCGAACACTACGACCTCACCGCGGAGCGGGTGGTGAGGACGGTCCGTACCGCCCTCGGCACAGCCGCCCCCTCCCACCCGACCGATCGAAAGGACATCACCGTATGACCACCCCGCAGACCTGCCCGAAGTGTGAGGACGACGTGCGGCTCGGAGAGTCGGTGCGGCTCAACGAGATCGTGGAGTGCCCCGGCTGCCGCAGCGAGCTGGAGGTCGTGGCGCTGGACCCGCCGGTGCTCGCCCTGGCGCCCGAGGTCGAAGAGGACTGGGGAGAGTAGGCGTGCGCGGACACACGACGTGTACCGGGGCCGGGCCGTGATCCGCGTCGCGGTGGTCGGCGCGGCCGGCTACATCGGCGGGGAGCTGCTGCGGCTGCTGATCGGCCATCCCGAGGTCGAGGTGGTCGGCGCGGTGTCGTCCCGGTTCCCGGGCAAGCGGGTCGACGGGGTGCACCCGAACCTGCGGTCCGCCACCGACCTGGTGTTCTGCTCGGCCGAGGACGTGGACGAGTGCGACACCGTGTTCCTCGCCACGGCCCACCGGGCGGCCATGGGCCAGATCGGCCACTGGACGAAACGCGCCCGGCAGGTCATCGACCTGACCGGGGACTTCCGGCTGGACGACCCCGAGGTCTACCGGCGCTACTACGCCACCGAGCACGAGGCGCCGGAGCTGCTCGGCGAGTTCGTGCCCGGCATCCCCGAGCTGCACCGCGAGCGCCTGCGCACCGCCGACCTGGTCAGCGTGCCCGGCTGCATGGCGGTGGCGGGGGTGCTCGCGCTGTACCCGTTGACGGTCCGTGACCTGGTGGAACCAGTCGCGCAGTTCGACGCGCGCACCGGCTCCAGCGGGTCCGGCGCCACCGCGGGCCCGGCCAACCTGCACGCCGAACGCAGCGGCGCCATGCGGGTGTTCGCGCCGACCGGGCACCGGCACGAGGCGGAGATCTCCCGGCACCTGGGCATCACGGCCGCGATGACGGCGACCGGGGTGGAGGCGGTGCGCGGGGTGCAGACCCTCTGCCACGCCACGCTGCGCCCCGGCGTCGACAAGCCGGCGGTGCGCCGGGCGTTCCGCGAGCAGTACCGGGACGAGCCGTTCGTGCGGCTGGTCGCCTACGAGCGCGGCACGTTCCGCTACCCGGAGCCGAAGATCCTGCTGGGCTCGAACTTCTGCGACGTCGGGTACGCCGTGGACGAGGGGACCGGACGGCTGGTGACCATGGCCGCGCTGGACAACCTCGTGAAGGGCGGCGCGGGCAACGCGGTCCAGTGCCTGAACATCCGCAGGGGGTGGCCGGAGAACCTGGGCCTGTCCTTCCCCGGCCTGCATCCCGTCTGAGCCCCGGTGACTGGAGACACTGTGACCACCAGACCGCTGACCGTCGTCAAGTGCGGCGGCAACCCCGCCGTCGACGCGGCGGGCATCTGCGCCGACATCGCCGGGCTCGTCCAGGACGGCCAGCGCGTCCTGCTGGTGCACGGAGGGTCGGGCGAGATCGCCCGGCTGTCCGGCAGGCTCGGCGTACCGCAGCGCACTCTGGTCTCCCCGGACAAGGTGACCACCAGGTACACCGACCCGGCGACGCTGGAGGTGGTCGTCCTCGCGCTGGCCGGCGGGGTCAAACCGAAGCTGGTCGCGGAGCTGTCCCGGCTCGGGGTGCCCGCGGTCGGCCTCACCGGCCTGGACGGCGGCATGCTGCGCGCCCGCCGCAAGTCCGCCGTCCGGGCCGTGGTGGACGGCCGTACGACCCTGGTCCGGGACAACCACAGCGGCCGGCTCGGCGAGGTGCGCACCGAACTGCCCGACACCCTGCTGCGTTCCGGTTTCGTGCCGGTGGTCTCGCCGCCCGCGGCCGACGAGCACGGCCTCCCGGTGAACGTCGACGCCGACCGGGTCGCGGCGGCGCTCGCTGCGGCCCTCGGCGCCGACCGGCTGGTGCTGCTGACCGGTGCGCCGGGCGTGCTCGCCGACCCCGGCGACGACACCAGCGTGCTCGACGCCTACGAGGTGCCGGCGACCGGCGCGCCCGGCCGGTTCGCCGGCGGCGGCATGGCGCTGAAACTCGTCGCGGCGCGCGAGGCGCTGGCCGGCCGGGTGGCGTCGGTCCGCGTCGCGGACGGGCGGGTGCCCGACCCGGTGAGCCGGGCGCTGGCCGGCGCCGGCACCACGGTGACCATGGCGCCCGCGGAACCGGACACCACCCGCATGGACGAAAGGGGGCACCGAACATGACCGGACCCCACGGCACACCCGCCGTGTGGCAGGGCGGCACGGTCTGGCTGACCGGACTGCCGAGCGCGGGCAAGACCACCCTCGCGCGGGGCCTCGCCGAGCGGCTGCGGGCCGACGGGCACCGCGTCCAGGTGCTCGACGGCGACGAGGTCCGCGCGGCGCTGTCCGCGGAACTGGGTTTCTCGAAGGAGGACAGGGACACCAACGTGCGGCGGATCGGCTACGTGGCCGCGCTGCTCGCCGGTCACGGCGTCACCGTGCTGGTGCCGGTCATCGCGCCGTACGCCGGCTCGCGCGCGGCGGTGCGCGAGCGGCACGCGGCACAGGGTGTCCCCTATCTGGAGGTGCATGTGGCGACCCCGGTGGAACTCTGCGCCGAACGGGACGTGAAGGGCCTGTACGCCAGGCAGGCGGCGGGCGGACTGAAGGGCCTCACCGGGGTGGACGACCCCTACGAGGCGCCGGTCGACCCGGACCTGCGGATCGACACCGGGGGCCGGACGGTCCAGGAGTCGGTCGGCCGGCTGCGTGCCCTGCTCACGGCACGCGGGCTGTCGTGAGCGCCGCCGCCCGGGCGGTGGTCGGCGACCCGCCCGCACGCGCCGGCCGGGAGCCCGCTGCCCGGACCGCGCCGCTGACCCACCTGGAGATGCTGGAGAGCGAGGCGGCGCACATCTTCCGCGAGGTGGCCGGCGAGTTCGACCGGGCGACGCTGCTGTTCTCCGGCGGCAAGGACTCCATCGTCATGCTGCACGTGGCGCTGAAGGCGTTCGCGCCGGCGCCGCTGCCGTTCTCGCTGCTGCACGTGGACACCGGCCACAACTTCCCCGAGGTGCTCGCCTACCGGGACCGGATCGTCGCCCGGCACGGCCTGCGGCTCGACGTGGCGTCCGTGCAGGCGTACATCGACGACGGGCTGCTGCACGAACGGCCGGACGGCACCCGCAATCCGCTCCAGACCGTGCCGCTGCTGGACGCGATCCGCGACGGCCGGTTCGGCGCGGTGTTCGGCGGCGGCCGGCGCGACGAGGAGAAGGCCCGCGCCAAGGAGCGCGTGTTCAGTCTGCGCGACGAGTTCGGCGCCTGGGACCCGCGCAGGCAGCGGCCCGAGCTGTGGCAGCTCTACAACGGCCGCCACAAGCCGGGCGAGCACGTCCGTGTGTTCCCGCTGTCCAACTGGACCGAGCTGGACGTCTGGCAGTACATCGAGCAGGAGGGCATCGAGCTGCCCGCGATCTACTTCGCGCACCGGCGGTCGGTGTTCCGGCGCGACGGGATGTGGCTGGCGCCCGGCGACTGGGGCGGCCCCCGCGCCGGCGAGCCCGTGGCCGAGCGGCGGGTGCGGTACCGCACGGTCGGCGACATGTCCTGCACCGGCGCGGTCGACTCCTCGGCTTCGACGGTGGCGGAGGTGATCGCCGAGATCACGGCGAGCCGGGTGACCGAGCGCGGCGCGAGCAGGGCCGACGACCGGCTGTCCGAGGCCGCCATGGAGGACCGCAAGCGAGAAGGGTACTTCTAGACGTGTCAACGGACGTTGCGGAAGCGGAGGGCCGGACCGGCCCGTCGCCCCGGCCGTCGGGCGGCCTGCTGCGGCTGGCCACCTGCGGTTCGGTCGACGACGGCAAGTCCACCCTGGTCGGACGGCTGCTGTACGACACCAAGTCCGTGCTCGCCGACCAACTGGCGGCCGTCGAGGAGGCGTCCCGCCGCCGCGGCCAGGACGGACCCGACCTGGCCCTGCTCACCGACGGCCTGCGCTCCGAGCGGGAGCAGGGCATCACCATCGACGTGGCGTACCGCTACTTCGCGACGCCCCGGCGGCGGTTCATCCTCGCGGACACGCCGGGCCATGTGCAGTACACGCGGAACATGGTGACCGGCGCCTCCACCGCGGACCTGGCGGTGATCCTTGTCGACGCGCGCAAGGGCGTGGTGGCGCAGACCCTGCGGCACTGCGCGATCACGGCGCTGCTGCGGGTCCCGCAGGTCGTGCTGGCGGTCAACAAGATGGACGCCGTCGGCTACCGGGAGTCCGTCTTCACCGATATCGCGGCCGAGTTCACCGAGCGGGCCCGCGAACTGGGCCTCGCCGGGGTCACCGCCATCCCGATGTCGGCGCTGGCCGGCGACAACGTGGTCGCGCCGTCGGCGGCGATGGACTGGTACGACGGCGAGACGTTCCTGTCCCACCTGGAGAGCGCGCCGCTCGGCGCGGACCCGACCGGCAAGCCGCTGCGGCTGCCGGTGCAGTACGTGATCCGCGCGCCCTCCGAGGACCGGCGGACGGTGGAACGCTGGCTGGCCGGACAGCTCGCCTCCGGGGTGCTGGAGGTCGGCGACCGGATCGTCGTCCAGCCGGCCGGGAGGGCCAGTACGGTCGTCGGTCTCACCGTGCTCGGCCGGCCGGCCCGCCTCGCCTGGGCCCCGCAGTCGGTCGCGGTCCGCGTCGCCGACGACCTCGACATCGCCCGGGGCGACGTCCTCGCCGCCCAGCCCGCCGCCGCCCCGCTGCGGCAGCTCGACGCCACCGTGTGCCACCTCGACGAGCGTCCGCTGCGGCCGCGTCAGCGGGTGCTGCTGCGGCACACCACGCGGACGGTGCCGGCGGTCGTGGAGCACATCGACTACCGCATGGACGTCACCGTCGCCCGCCGGCTGCCGTGCGCGGACGGGCTGTCCGCCAACGACATCGGCGGCGTGCGCCTGCGCACCGCCGAGCCGCTCGCCGTGGACGACTACGCCGACAACAGACGCACCGGTTCGTTCCTGCTGATCGATCCGCAGGACGGGGCTACGCTCAGTGCCGGAATGATCGACGCGAGGGCGGACCACCAGCCAGCCAGTCAGTGATCCACTGCCGAGAGGGTGTTACGACGCGATGACCACCACTGTGAGCGGCACCGCCAGTTCCCCGTCCGACCACGCGGCCGCCGCCGAGCGCTGGGCCGCGCCCAACTACCACCCGCTGCCCGTGGTGCTCACCGAGGGCGAGGGCGCCTGGGTGACCGACGCGCACGGCCGGCGCTACCTCGACTTCGTCGCCGGGTACTCCGCGCTGAACTTCGGCCACCGCCACCCGGACCTCGTCGCCGCCGCCAAGGCGCAGCTCGACCGGCTGACGCTGACCGGCCGGTCGTTCCACAACGACCAGTTCGGGCTGTTCTGCCAAGAACTGGCCGAGCTGACGGGCACCGAGATGGTGCTGCCCGCCAACACCGGCGCCGAGGCGGTCGAGTCGGCCGTGAAGGTGGCCAGGAAGTGGGCCTACCAGGTCAAGGGCGTGCCGGACGGCGCCGCCGAGATCGTGGTCGCGGGCGCCAACTTCCACGGCCGCACCACGACCATGGTGTCGGTCTCCACCGACCCGACCGCCCGCCACGAGTTCGGCCCCTTCACCCCGGGCTTCCGGGTGGTGCCGTTCGGCGACGCCGAGGCGCTGCGCTCGGCGATCACCGACCACACGGCGGCGGTCCTGCTGGAGCCGATCCAGGGCGAGGCGGGTGTGGTCGTCCCGCCGAAGGGCTACCTCGCCGAGGTCCGCCGGCTGTGCGACGAGACCCGCACGCTGTTCGTCGCCGACGAGGTGCAGTGCGGGCTGGCCCGCGCCGGCGCGACGCTGGCGCTGGACCACGAGGGGGTCCGCGCGGATCTGTACGCCCTGGGCAAGTCGCTGGGCGGCGGACTGTTCCCGGTGTCCGCGGTGATCGGCCGGGCCGACGTCCTCGGGGTGCTCAGGCCCGGCGAGCACGGCTCGACCTTCGGCGGCAGCCCGCTGGCGAGCGCCGTCGGCCGCGCGGTGGTACGGCTGCTGGCCACCGGGGAGTTCCAGGAGCGGTCCCGGGAACTGGGCGCGTACCTGCACTCCCGGCTCGGGGAGCTGGACGGTGTCGCCGAGGTCCGGGGCCGCGGTCTGTGGGCCGGGGTGCAGATCGCCGAGGGCCGCGCGGCCGGGCACGGGGTCTCCGAGGCGCTGGCCGAACGGGGGCTGCTGTGCAAGGAGAACCAGGGCCATCTCCGGGTGGCGCCGCCGCTGGTGATCACCCGCGAGGAGATCGACCGCGGGGTCGACGCCATCGCCGGCGTGCTGGGCTGACGGGTCCGCCCGCCGGGTGCGAGTCCTCGCGCGGACGGCCTCCGGAACGCTCAAAACTCCAGCGTTCAGGGGGAGTTGACCGTGATACTGTTTCGGCCGGTGATCCCGTACCACGAGGACCAGCACTCCGTCTGGCCCAGCCGACAGGGGACGAGCCGTCCGGCTGGGCCATCGTCGGGGATCCCGCGCCGAAGTCCGACTGCCCCGATCGCACGCGGGCGGCCATGAGGCCACCGAGCCCGCGCCCGGCGCACCGCATGGAGGTGCCGGACTGATCCTCTCCCCCAGCCGTGCCGCCGTCCCCGGCGCCCGGCCGGATCGCCGGTCTGAACATGACAGGAGGAGCCACCTTGTCGAACGATGTCGCGCCCAACGGCGAACGGTCCCCGGCGGATGCCGCCGAACGGCCGCGCGTGCTGGTCATCGGCGGCAAGCTGAAGCTGGTGCGCAAGGCCCGCGAACTGGGTCTGGACGTGGTGCACGCCCAGTACCCGAACGCCTACGACAGCGGTCACTGGCCCTATGTCGACCAGGCGCTGCTGGTCGACTACGGCGACATCGACCGGCTGCTGCCGCTGGCCGCTTCGCTGCACGAGGCGTACCCGTTCCAGGCGGCCGTGTCGCTGTTCGAGCTGGGGCTGCTGCCGGCGGCGCGGATCAACGAGGCGCTCGGCCTGAGCGGCGAGTCCGTCGACACCGTGGAACTGCTGCTGGACAAGTGGCGGATGCGCCGGCACCTGGCCGCCAAGGGCATCAGCCCGGTGGCCTCCGCGATCGGCCGTTCCCCGCAGGACCTGCGGGAGTTCGCCGCGGCGCACGGCTTCCCGGTCATCGTCAAGCCGGTCCGCGAGTCGGGCAGCGTGGGCGTGTTCTGCGTCCGCGAACCGGCCGACGTGGACGCCGTGGCCGAGCGGTACCGCTCCCTGGACGACGCCGACTGGGCCACCGGGGACCTGTTCAGCGACGACTCCTTCGAGGAGTTCCTCATGGAGGAGTACCTGGACGGCCCGGAGGTCAGCGTGGAGACGCTGAGCTTCGACGGCCGGCACGTGGTCGTCGCGGTGACCGACAAGGAGGCCTTCGGCGGCGGCTCCGGTTTCGTGGAGCTGGGCCTCACCCAGCCCAGCCGCGCCCCGCAGGAGACGCTGCGCGAGGTCACCCGGCTGGTGACGGACTTCCTGGACGCGGTGGGGCTGCGCAACGGACCGGGGCACACCGAGATCCGGCTGACCTCGCGCGGCCCGCGGATCATCGAGTCGCACAACCGCATCGGCGGTTACGCGCTCAACGAGATGGTGGAGTCCGCCTACGGCGTCGACATGGAGCGGTACGCGCTGGGCATCAGGTTCGGCCTGGTGGAGCCGCTGGCCGAGTCGCCGACGCCGCGCGGCGGGGCGGCCCTGCGGGCGCTCACCCCGGAGCCCGGCCGGGTCGTGGAGATCACCGGCGTCGAGGCCGTACGCGCGGACCCGGCCTTCGTCGACCTGCATCTGAAGGTCCGGCCCGGCGACGAGGTGCGGCCGCTGACCTGGAACGAGGACATCGGCGGGTACGTCGTCGCCCGGGGCGCCGACGCCGCCGAGGCGATCGCCCACAGCAAGCGGCTGGCCGAGGCCATCCACGTGCGCACCGAGCCCATCACGTGAACACCGCGCCGGACCGGTCGAGCGTCGCCGAGCCGCGATTCCGCGACGCGCTGCGCGGCCTGCCCGGCCGGGTGTGGATCATCAGTCTCGGCATCCTGGTCAACCAGGTCGGCAACTTCCTGCCCGTCTTCATCGTGCTGTACCTGACCGAGCGGGGCTATTCCGCCGGTGCCGCCGGGCTGGTGCTGGGCGCCTCCGGGGTGGGCAAGGTGCTCGGCAACGCGGTCGGCGGCTCGCTCGCCGACCGCATCGGCCGGCGGTGGACGATCGTGCTGTCCGCGGTGACCACCACCGCCCTGACCGCGGTCGTGCCGTCCCTCGGCCCGCTGCCGCTCATCGTCGTGGTGGTCGGTCTGATCGGCGTGACCTCGCAGATCTACCGGCCGGCCGCGTCCGCCGTGCTGGTCGACTCGGTCTCGACCAACCAGCAACGCCTCGCCGCCTTCGGGGTGTTCCGGTTCGCGATGAACCTCGGCTCCGCCCTCGGCGGGGTCATCGGCGGCGTGCTGGCCAGCACCTCGTACACGGAGCTGTTCCTCGGCAACGCCGCCGCGTGCCTGCTGTTCGGCGTGGTCGTGGGGCTGCTGCTGCGGGACGCTCCCGGGCCGCGGGCCGGGCAGGACGACGCGGACGCCCGGGCCGACAAGGCGGTGGGGTACCGGCGGGCGCTCGCCGACCGCGCCCTGGTGCGCTTCCTGCTGATGACCGTGTTCGCCGAGTTCGTCTACGTCCAGTCCACCGTCGCCCTGCCGCTGCACGTCGACGCCGTGGGCCTGGGCGAACGCGACTTCGGCCTGCTCATCGGGCTCAACGGCCTGCTGGTGCTGATCCTCGAACTGCCGCTGACCGGCCTGGTCGCCCGGTTCCGGCCGGAGTACGTGCTGGCCGTCGGCAACCTGCTCATCGGCGCCGGTCTCGCGCTGACCGGGCTCATGACCACCATGGGGCTGCTCGCGGCGACGGTGCTGCTGTGGACGTTCGGCGAGATGATCTCCACCTCCGTCGCCCAGGCGTACCTGGGCAGCCTGGCCCCGCCGCGGCTGGTCGGGCGCTACCAGGGCCTGTACGGCGTCGCGTACACGACCGGTACGGGCGCAGGACCGCTCGTCGGCGGCGCCGTGTACGCGATCGGGCCGTGGGCGCTGTGGACCCTGGTCGGTGCGGCCGGGCTGGTGGCCGCCCAGCTCTGCCTGCCGCGCCGCCGTCCGGCGGCCGCGGTGGCCGAACCGGAATCCTGACCTGGGGGTCGTATCCCTGATGGTCCTGAACGGACAGGAGTGAACTCGTGAGTGACTTCGAAGGACTGGTCGCGCTCGTCACCGGCGGTGCCTCGGGCATCGGGCTGGCCACGGCGGAACTGCTGCGCAGCAGGGGTGCCCGGGTCGCCGCGCTGGACCTGAAGCCGGACGGGCTGCCGGACGGCATCCTGGGCGTGCAGGCCGACGTCACCGACGACGCCCAGGTCAAGTCCGCGGTGGACTCGGTGGCCGAGCGGTTCGGCCGACTGGACGTGGTGGTGAACAACGCCGGGATCGGCGCGGTCGGGGACGTCGCCGCGAACAGCGACGAGGAGTGGCTGCGCGTCCTGGACGTCAACGTGGTCGGGATGGTCCGGGTCGCCCGGCACGCGCTGCCGCACCTGCGGCGCTCGCCGGCCGCGGCGATCGTGAACACCTGCTCGATCGTCGCCTGGGCCGGGATGCAGCAGCGGACGCTGTACTCGGCCAGCAAGGGCGCGGTGTACGCGCTGACGCTGGCCATGGCGGCGGACCACGTCCGCGAGGGCATCCGGGTCAACTGCGTCGCCCCGGGCTCGGCGGACACCCCGTGGATCGACAGGTCGCTCCGCCAGGCACCGGACCTCCAGGCCGCGCGGGACGCGCTGAACGCGTTCCAGCCGATGGGCCGTCTGGTCACGGCCGAGGAGGTGGCGGGCGCGATCGCCTATCTGGCGAGCCCGCTGTCGGGCGCCTCGGTGGGCACCGTCCTGGCCGTGGACGGCGGCATGCACGGCATCCGGCTGCGCCCGCCCGCCGGACAGTAGACCCGCGGGAACCTCGCGGCGGACCGCCGCCGACGACCTCGTACGACCCGGAGCAGCATGATGAGCCAGCAGTCCGCCGAACAGACCGGCCCCGAGGCCGCCGCCCGGCCGCCGCGGAGCAGTCTGTGGCGGCACCGCTCCTTCCTGCTGCTCTGGTCCGGGGAGACGGTCTCCCAGACCGGGGCGCAAATCTCGCTGGTGGCGGTGCCGCTGACCGCGATCAGCGCCCTGCACGCCGGACCGACCGAGGTCTCCTTCCTGACCGCGTTGCAGTACGCGCCGGTGCTGCTGATCACGCTGTTCGCCGGGGCGTGGCTGGACCGGCACCGGCGCAGGCCCGTGCTCGTCGCGACCAACCTGGTGCGTTTCCTGCTGATCGCGCTGATCCCGGTCAGCTATCTGACCGATTCCCTCTCGCTCGGCCTGCTGTACCTGGTGACGTTCGTGATCGGGCTGCTGACCGCGGTCTCGGACGTGGCGTACCTGGTCTATCTGAACTCCCTGGTCTCGCGGGAGCAGTTGATCGAGGCGAACGCGAAACTGGAGGGCGCCTACTCGATCGCGCAGATCGGCGGGCCCGGCCTCGGCGGTGTGCTGGTGCAGTGGGTGACCGCGCCGGTGGCGCTCCTCGCCAACGCCGGGACCTATCTGCTCGCCGCCCTGACGTTCCTCGGCATCCGCGCCCCGGAGACGGTGGCGGAGGCGGAGCGCGAACGGCCGCGGCTGCGCACCGAGATCGCGGACGGGCTGCGGGCGATCTTCGGCCACCGGGTGCTGCGGCTGCTGGCCGTCCAGTCGGCGGCCTACAACCTGTTCGAGCAGATCGTGCTCACGCTGTACCTGCTGTTCGGTGTCCGCGAACTGCGGCTCTCGGCGGGCGAGCTGGGGGTCATCCTCACCACGGCCAGCGTCGGCGGTCTGGGCGGCGCGCTGCTCGCCGGGCGGGCGGCGAAGGCCCTCGGCATCGGCCGGTGCATCGTCGGCTCGATGGTGGTCGCCGCGGCCGGTCTGGTGGTGGTCCCGTTCGCCCCGGCCCGGCCCGCGGTCGCGATCCCCCTGCTGATCGGCGGCTTCGTGGTGTACGGGTTCGGCCTGGGCATCTTCAACGTGCACTCGCTGACCGTGCGCATCGCGCTGGCCCCGGCCGGCCTGCTGGGCCGGATCACCGCGACCTTCCGCCTGATGATCTACGCCACGATCCCGGTCGGCGCGCTGCTGGCCGGCGCGCTCGGCAACCTGGCCGGCATCCGCACGGCGATCACGCTGGGCGCGGTACCGCTGCTGGGGCTGTCGGTGCTGTTCTGGTTCAGCGCGGTACGCCACGCCGAGATCCCGGCGGACGGGTCGGACGGCGAGAGCGGTGGCGAGAGCGGCTGAGCGGGGTGCCGCCGGTCAGGGCCGGGCCGGCAGACGCCACTGCGTGAGGTCGGCGACGCCGCCGGCGAGCGTGCTGTCCGCGAGCAGGGCGGCGAGGTACTCCTCGTTGCGGGCGTGGACGTCCTCCCGCGCGGCGGTGAGCGGGCTGTCCGCGGCGAGGTCGAGCAGCCACAGCGGCCGCAGGACGGCGCCGCGCCACACCTTGGCCTTGGTCGCCTTGAGCCCGGCGTGTATCCACCGCACGCCCCGCCCGGCCGCCCACCGCAACTGCTCGTAGTACAGCACGTTGAAGTACTCGTAGGCGCCGCGCAGCCGCGTGTAGTCGAAGCCGGCCCAGCGCAGGAAGACGGTGTCCCCCCACACGTAGTACAGGCAGAAGCCGACGGGGGTGTCGTCCAGGGTGCACAGGGCGACCATGGCGGCGTCGCCGAGGGACCGCTCGTGGTTGCGGAACGAGGTGAGGTCCTCGTCCGGCGTGGCCTGGAAGCCGTACTTGGCCTCCGTGCGCACCGCGAGCGGCGCGATGTCCGTGCTGCACTCCCGCAGCGGCAGGTGCCGGATCCGGTAGCCCGCCGCGCCGAACGCGGCGATCTCCTTGCGGACGGCGGTGCGCCGCTTCGCGGTCAGGGTGGCGATCCAGGCGTCGAACCCGCCCTCGGGGACCGGCAGCCAAGCGTCGGCCTCCAGCAGCACGGCGGGCGCCGGCACGCCCGCCGCCCGGAGCAGCCGGACGTCCTCGGTGCTCAGGTACATCGCCACGCAGCCCCGCTCCCCGGCCCGCGCGCGGACGCCGGCGAGCAGGCGGGCGACCGCGCCGGGGTCCGGCTCGGGCGTGGCCCGCAGCAGGTGCGTCTGGTAGCCCTCGCGCGGGCCGGCCAGCAGTCCGTCGGCGGCGAGCAGCGGCAGGGAGCGGTCGGCGAGCTGGGCGTTCCAGTCGTACGGCGAGCCCTTCAGGTCCGTCCCGTGGAACAGCGGGAGCGCGAGCGCGTCCGGGCCGTCGCCGGCGACCACCGCTTCGACCTCTCCGGCGTGTTCGGTGGCGCAGAAGTCGAGCCAGTCGGCGCTGGAGTAGAAGTTGCGTCCCGTCAGTTGGTCCCAGCCGGCCCGCGAGATGGTGTCGGGACTCCATCGGTCAGACATGCTCCGCCTCCCCCGTCAGCGCCACATCACGGCGTGGACCTTATCGGCCAACTGGGGGGAACGCCACAGGCGCAGGTGACGGCTCGGTCAGCCGACGCAGAACTCGTTGCCCTCGGGGTCGCGCATCAGCACCCAGAAGCCGATGGGCTCGTCCACCTCGCGGACGACCTTGGCGCCGGCGTCGACCAGCCGGGCGACGTGCCGGGCGATCCGCTCCTGGCCGGCCGGTGAGCGGTGGCCGTCGGGGTGGCTGATCTGGACGTCGAGGTGGACGCGGTTCTTGACCTCCTTGTCCTCGGGCACCTTCTGGAAGAGCACCCGGGGGCCGTCGCCGTCCGGGTCGACCACGGCGGCGAGCGTGTCCCAGCGGTCCTCGGGCAGGTCGATGGAGCGCGCGAACTCCTCCCAGGACGCGTGCGGCGGCGGTGGCGGCTGCACCACGTAGTCCAGTGCGACGGCCCAGAACTCCGCCTGTTCGCGGGGGTTGCGGGCGTCGAAGGTGACCTGTGCGCGGATCGCCATGACGATGTCCAGGGTGTGGTGGGGAACGGCCCGGCCCCGGCGGGGCCGGGCCGGCCTGACCCGTTCATCGTGCACCGCCGGGCGGCACCGCCCAAACGCCGCTACTCCTTTCGGGCGATGACGGCGCCATTCGCCCCGGGTCCGTCGAACGGCACGGTCCGCACCGCGCGGAAGCCCGCGTCGCGCAGCCAGCCGCCGTACTCGGCGGCCGTGTAGTTGCGCCCCCAGGTCCCGGCCAGCATGTTCATGCTCATCAGGGCGGCGTCCAGCGGGCCGGTCCGGTCGTCGTCGACCAGCAGTTCGCTGATCACGATCAGTCCGCCCGGCGGCAGCGCCCGGTGGCAGGCGGCGAGCAGCCGCCGGTTCCGCGGCTCGTCCCAGTCGTGCAGGATCATGGAGAGCAGCACCGTGTCGTGTCCGGCGGGCAGTCCGGGGTCGGCGAAGAAGTCCCCGGGGTGCGTGGAGATCCGTTCGGACAGGCCCGCCGCCGCCACCCGTTTCCCGGTGTACGCGCACACGTGCGGCAGGTCGTAGACGGTGGTGCGCAGGTCCGGGAAGCGGCGGCACAGCTCGATGGCGAAGGCGCCGCCGCCCCCGCCGACGTCGAGCAGCCGGCGGCTCCCGGTCAGGTCGACGGCCGCGCCCAGGGCGCGCGCGGTGAGGCTGGACAGCGGGAACAGGCCGTCCCAGAAGGCGGTGGACCGGTTCTCCTCGTCGAAGATGCGGTCCTGCTGCTCGGGCGCCCAACGGCTGGGGGTGTCGGAGCGCAGGGCCTCGGTGATCCGCAGCCAGCCGGGAGTGGTGTGGTCGCGGACCATGAGGATGTAGTCGCCCAGGTAGTGCGGGCGGGCGCGGACCAGGTAGGTGTCGGCGTCCGGGCCATTGCGGTAGCGGGGGCCCGCGGCGGGGCCGTCCGGGGGCGCTGTGCCGTCGGTCCGCAGCAGGCCGAGTGCGGCGCAGGCGGTCAGCAGCACCTCGGCCGGGCGCGCGCCCAGGCCGAGCCCGGCGGCCACTTCCGGGGCGGTCGCGCCGTCGGTGGCGGCGAGCCGGGTGAACAGGCCGATCTCCACCGCGGCGGCCAGGGTCTGCGCCGCCCACATGCCGCTGGTGATCCGCAGCAGCCCGGCCGGGCCGGGTGGCGCGGCGTCCGGGGACCTCGTCGGCTCAGTCATCGTTCTCCTCTTCCGCGGCCGGGCCGCCGAACCGCACCCGCACCTGGTCGAAGACCACGTGCCGGCCGTTCTCGAAGTGCCGTTCGGACTCGCCGGCCAGGTGGTAGACGGGGTGCCGGGCGAGTTCGGCCAGGACGGCCCGGAACTCCAGCCGGGCCAGGCCGGCGCCCAGACAGTGGTGGATGCCGTGACCGAAGCTCAGGTGCTGGTGGGAGGTGCCCCGGTCGAGGGAGAAGCGGTCGGGGTCGGGGAACTTGGCGGGGTCCCGGTTGGCCGCGTCCAGCAGCAGCACGACCCGGGAGCCGCGCGGGATCGTCGTACCCGCGATCTCCACGTCACGGGTGGTGACCCGGGTGAACCGGTCGGTCGGGCACCAGCGGCGCATCGTCTCGTCGCCGACCACGGGGATCAGTTCGGGTTCGGCGCGCAGCCGGCGCTGGACGTGCGGGTTGCGGGCCAGGTTCCACAGCATCCGGCTGATCGTGTTGAGGGTGGTCTGGTGGCCGGCGATGCACAGCGACACGATGATCGAGTGCAGCCGCTCCTCCTCCAGCGGCTCGCCGTCGACGGTGGTGCGGGCGAGCCGGGCCAGGTAGTGGTCGCCGGGGTCGGCGCGGGCCGCGCGGACCTCCTCGGCCAGCAGGTCGCGGAACTGCGGCCAGAAGCCGTCCGCGTCGCCGTCCCGGGACAGGCGCTGCCACAGGTTGCTGGTCAGATCGCGGACCTTGTCCCGGGCGTTGCCGGACAGCCCGATGGCCAGGGCGAGGACCCCGATGGCCAGCGGGTGGGCCAGTTCGGAGACGAAGTCGCCGTGGCCGCGGGCGGCCATCGGGCCGATCAGTTCGGCCGCCAGGGCGGTGACGGCGTCCTCCAGCCGGCGCACCTCCTCGTTGTGCAGCGGCGGCGCCATCAGCCGGCGCAGCTCGCCGTGTTCGGGCGGGTCGAACTCGATCGGTGAGAACAGGGGCATCCCGGCGGCCCTCGGGTGGAACACACCCGAGCCGGAGCTGAAGACGGTGTGGTCCTTCAGGGCCGCCCGGACGTCGTCGTGGCGCGACAGGATCCACAGCCCGCCGTGCGCCGGGGTCCAGCCGACGGCTGAGCGCTCCCGGATCAGGCGGTTGACGTCCTCGGCCAGGTCGGGGGTGTACTCGGGGTCGTGCCAGTCGAACTCCCGCACCAGGCGGTCGACGGCGTCCTGTCGTGCCGTGGTCATCGGTGGCTACTCCTCCTCGTCGGCCCGGGTCACGGTGGCCGCCTCGGCCGTCTCGGTCGTTTCGGCCGTCTCGGCGGACTGGGCCGTCTCGGCCGCCTGCCGGGCCAGTTCCTGGGCCAGGAAGCCGGCGAGCGAGGCGACCGTCGGGTTGCTCCACAGGATCGTCGGCGGCAGGTCGATGCCGAACCGGCGGTTGAGCCGGACCCGCAGGCCGACGGTGAGGACGGAGTCGACGCCGAGGTCCACGAGCGGGCGGTTGGCGTCGATGTCCGCGGCGGGCAGGTTGAGTTCGGCGGCGACCTGCTCGTTCACCTCCGCGAGGGCCTGCTCGGCGAGTTCGTCGCCGGTCAGCGAGAACCAGTCGACGGCGCCGCCCGGGACCGCCGCGTCGTCCTCGGCGGCACTGGTCAGTTCGCTGAAGACCGGCAGCCGCCGCTCGGGCAGCACGCGCAGGACGGCGTAGTACGGGCTGTCGAAGCGGTCCGCGAACGACCAGGCGCGGAAGGCCTCGGCGATCGAGATGCTGCCCAGGCCCCGGGACTCCGCCTCGATGGTGGTGGTGCCGGCGGTGGTCTCGGCCATGCCGGCGCCCCGCCAGGAGGTCCAGGCCAGGCTCACGGTCTCGGTGGCTCCCTGCGCCCCGCGATAGGCGGCCAGTCCGTCCAGGAAGGAGTTGGCCGCCGCGTAGCTGGCCTGGCCGGTGAGCCGGGCGAGCTGGCCGCAGGAGGAGAAGAACACCATGAAGTCGAGCGTGCCGGGCGGGAACATCCGGTGCAGGTTCATCGCGCCGAGCATCTTCGGGGCCATGGCCTGGTGCAGTCCGGCCCGGTCCACGTGGTCGACCAGAGCGTCGGCGACCACGCCGGCGGCGTGCACGACACCGCGGATCGGCGGCAGGTCCAGGGCGGAGGGGTCCAGGGCGGCGGCGACCCGGTCCGCGTCGGCGATGTCCAGGGCGAGCACCCGGACGGTGGCCCCGAGCGCCTCCAGGGCGAGGACGGCGTCGATCCGGCGGCGCACCGCCGGGTCCTCGACCCGGTCCCAGCCGGAGCGCGGCGGCAGACCGCCGCGGCCGGCCAGGACCAGCCGGCGGGCGCCCCGTTCGACCAGGGAGCGGGCGACCTCCAGGCCGAGCGCGCCGACACCGCCGGTGATCAGGTAGGTGCCGTCGGGCCGGCACCGCACCCCGCCGGACCCGGCGGGCCGGTCGATCCGGGTGAGCCGGGCCACGAAGACGCCGTCCTTGGTGAGCGAGACGACGTCCTCCGCGCCGGGCAGCGCGGACAGCACCCGCAGGACGCGGGCGGGGGTGTCGCCGTCGAAGTCCGACAGTTCGGCGTCGACGTCGAGCACGCCGCCCCACAGGTCGGTGCGTTCGCCCGCGGTGATCCGGGAGATGCCCCACAGCGGGGCGTGGGCGAGCGAGCTCTGCCGGCCGGGGTGGCGGACGCCCTGGGTGAGGCACCACAGCCGCAGCGGCGACTCGGTATCGGGGTCGGGCCGTTCGGCGAGCCGGCGGCCGAGTGCCTGGACCGCCTCGATCAGGCTCCAGGAGCAGCGCTCGGCGGCCTCCTCCGGTGTCTCGTCGGGCAGTTGGCGGGGCGGGGCGACGAGCAGCACGCCGGGCTCGTCGAGGGAGAGTTCGGCGATCTCGGTGGCCGAGGCGAGGCGGCGGCAGCGGACCCCGGAGTCGCCCAGGTCGCGGGCGAGGGCCTCGGTGACGGCCGGGTCGCCGAGCAGCAGCAGCCGGGCGGGCCGGACGCCCTCCTTGGCCTCCACGGGCCGCCAGGCGATCTCGTGCACCAGCTCGCGGGGCGCCATGATGCCGCCGGGGCGGTCCTGGACCACGGTGTAGCGCAGTCCGGTCACCTCGCAGACGACCTGGCCGCTGTCGTCCGCGATCCGTACGTCGATGGTGGTGTCGGGGTCGGTGGCCGAGCGGACGGTGTGCACGGTGATGCGCGGCGGCGGGTCGCCCCGGTAGGCGATCGCCTCGATGTGCGAGGAGGTGCGCAGCGAGGTGGCGTCCTCCTTGGTGACCAGTACGCCGCTGACGGTGAGGGCGCCGTCGATGACGGCGGTCCAGCTACTGGGGTGCAGCTTGGGCTCGTGGTCGATGACGACGGTGGCGAGCTGTTCGCGGTCGTTGCGCCGCAGTTCGGTGACCACCCACGGGAAGGTGTAGCCGTCGACGCCCATGTTGCGGAACATGGTGTCGACCCGGGTCCACGTCCACTCCTCGGGGCAGCGGTCCCTGATGGCCTGGACGTCCTCCAGCGGGCGGGCGCCGACGACGGCGCCCCGGTCGACGGTGGCGGTGGTGTGGGTCAGCCACTCCAGTTCCTGGTGGGCGTCGTCGCCCGCGTCGCGCCGCAGGCAACTGGCGAGCCGGGCCTGGTTCTGGTCCAGCACGATCTGGACGACGCGGGGCGGCTGGGCGGCGAGCGGGGTGCGGAAGACGATGTCCCTGAGGCCCGGGCGCCGGTCGCCGTCGGTGGCGGCGGTGACGAAGGTGTGCAGCACCACGGAGGCGGGCACGGTCTCGACGCCGACGACCTTGTGACTCTGCGCGTAGGGGCGGCAGTCCATGTCGAGGTGGGTCTGCCAGACCTGCTGGGCGGGCGAGCCGGCGACGGTCATCCGGCCGCCGAGCAGGGTGTGGGTGTCCGGGTCGTGGCCGCGGCCGTGGCTCTCGGCGGGGCTCTCCGGGAAGATCCAGTACGGCCGGTGCTGCCAGCGGGTGGTGGGCAGCGGGAGCAGTTCGCCGTGCCGGCCGGGCCAGCGGACGGCGACGCCGTGGCAGTGCAGTTCGGCCAGGGCCCGCAGCAGGGTCGGCACGCCCGGGGTGTCCCGCCGCATGGACACGGCGACGTGCAGGTCGTCGACGCCCAGGTGTTCGGCGGTCTCCCGGACGGACTGCGCGACCACGGGGTGCGAGGAGACCTCCAGGAAGACCCGGTGGCCGTCCTCGACGGCGGCGGTCACGGCCTGCGCGAAGCGGACGGGCGCGCGCAGGTTGGTGCGCCAGTAGTCGCCCGCGCGCGGTGCGGTGCCGCGCGGGTCGGTGAGGGCGCTGCTGTAGAGGGTGGTGTGCGGGGTGCGGGCGGTGAGCTGCCGGGCCGCCTCGGTGACCTCGTCCAGGACCTCGTCCACGTGCGGGCTGTGGAAGGCCACGTCGGTGTCGACGCGGCGGACCTCGATGCCGACCGAGGTCCACTCGGTGACGAGGTCCCCGATGGCGTCGGCGTCCCCGGAGACCACGGTGGAGCGGGGGCTGGCGCAGATGGCGGCGACGAGGCCGTCCCAGCCCTCCAGGTGCTGTTCGACGTCGTCCAGCGCCTCGCCCACCAGCGCCATGCCGCCGCGGCCGGCGATCCGTCCCAGCGCACGGGCGCGCCGGCAGGCGAAGCGGGCGGCGTCGGCCGGATCGAGGGCGCCGGCGGCGACGCAGGCGGCGATCTCGCCGACCGAGTGGCCGATCACGGCCTTCGGGACGAGGCCGCGCGCGGTCCAGGTCTCGGCGAGGGCGACCTGGACGGCGAAGGTCATGGCCTGGACGACGGTGACGGTCCAGGGGCCGCCGTCCTCGATCACCTGGCGCGGGGTCCAGCCCAGTTCCTCCTGGAAGACCCCGGCGAGGGCGTCGACGGCGCGGGCGAAGACGGGTTCGTCGCGCAGCAGGTCGCGGCCCATGCCGGTCCACTGGGCGCCGTGGCCCGAGAACACCCAGACGGGGCCCTCGGCGGTGGGCAGGGCGCGTCCGGTGACCACCTCGGGGGCGCGGCCGCCGGCGGCCAGGACGTCCAGTCGGGCGGCGAGTTCGGCGCCCGTCCCGGCCACGACGGCGGCCCGCACGTCGAGGTGGGAGCGGCGGTGGGCGAGGGTGTGGGCGACCGCGTCCGGGGCGGCCCCGGGATGGGCGCGCAGCCAGCCGGCGACGGCCCCGGCGAGATCCCGCACCCCCGCGTCGGACATCGCGGACAACGGGAACACCCGCGGCCCGGCCCCACCGTCCGCCTCCGGCCCGGCCTCACCGGCGACCGGCTCCGGGACGGCGGCGATGGCTGCCGGCTCTTCGACGGTGACGGTGGCTGCCGGCTCCGGGACGGCCCCGGCGGTGGCTGCCGGCCGCGCGGTCGTGCCGACGGATGACGGCTCCGCGGCCGTGCCGGCGGGCGACGGCTGCGCGGCGGTCCCCGTGCTCGGTGGTTCCTGGAGGATGACGTGGCTGATGGTGCCGCCGACGCCGTAGCTGGAGACACCGGCGCGCCGCGGGCCGTCGTGGGCGGGCCACTGCGTGGTCTCGGCGAGCAGGCGCAGTCCGTTGTCGCCGAAGCCCAGCTCCGGGTCGGGCTCCCGGTGCACGCTGGGCGGCAGCGCGCGGTGTTCCATGGCCAGCACGGTCTTGATCACTCCGGCGATCCCGGACGCGGCCTCGACGTGACCGATGTTGGGCTTGAGGGTGCCCACCAGGCAGGGGTCGCCGGCGGTGCGTTCGGCGCCGAAGACGGCGGCCAGCGCGTGGATCTCGGCGCGGTCGCCGGCCTGGGTGCCGGTGCCGTGCGCCTCGACGTAGTCGACGGAGCGCGGGGAGATCCGGGCGCGGGCGTAGATCTCGCGGAGCATGTGCTCCTGGGCCGCGCCGCTGGGCGCCATCATGCCGTCGGACCGGCCGTCCTGGTAGACGCCGCTGCCGATGACGAGACCGCGCACGGGGTCGCCGTCGCGGCGGGCGTCGGACAGCCGCTTGAGGACGACGACGCCGGCGCCCTCGCCGCGTCCGTAGCCGTCGGCGGCGCGGTCGAACGCCTTGCTGCGGCCGTCCGGGGAGGTCGCGCCCGCCGCGTCCAGGGCGACGTTCAGCGCGGGGCTGGCGATGATGTTGACGCCGCCGACGAGCGCGACCGGCGCCTCACCGAGGCGCAGGCCCTGGCAGGCGACGTGCAGGGCGGTCAGCGACCCGGCGCAGGCGGTGTCGACCGCCATGCTCGGTCCCTTGACGTCGAGGAAGTAGGAGATCCGGTTGGCCATGCCGTAGAACGTCGTGCCGTTGACGGCCCAGGCGCCGGTGCGCGACAGGTCCTCCAGCAGCCGTCTGCCGTAGTCGTTGGAGTTGGCGGACATGTACACCCCGGCGCCGGTGCCGCTCAGCGAGAGCGGCGGCACCCCGGCGTCCTCCAGGGCCTCCCAGGCCAGCTCCAGCAGGATACGCTGCTGGGGGTCGAGGTACTCCGCCTCGCGGGGCGTGATCCGGAAGAACTCCGCGTCGAAGCCCTCGATGTCGTCGAGGTACATGCCCTTGCGGGTGGTCCGGCGCAGGACGGCGGTGGCGTCCGGGCTCTGCGCCGCGTACGGGTCCCAGCGCTTGGCGGGCATCTCCCCGACGGAGCCGCGCCCGGCGAGCAGCGACTCCCACAGGAGCGCCGGGCCGGTCAGATCGGGGGCGAACCGGCAGCTCATCCCGATGATCGCGATGGGCTCCTCCGGCTGCCGAGCCTCGTACTCGTTCACGTGCCCTCCGCTCCGGTTGGTGTTCTCGTCCGTTCCGTTCACGCCGAGACGCCGTTCGCGTCCAGCCGCCGGCGCAGGCTGAGCGGACGCATGTCCGTCCAGACCTCGGCGATGTGGTCGAGGCAGAGCTGCCGGGGGCCGTCGAAGCCGGTCCGGGTCCACCCCGCCGGGACCTCGCGGTCCGTGGGCCAGATCGAGTACTGCTCCTCGGCGTTGACCACGACGTGGTACTGCTGTTCGTCGGTCATGTGCGCACCTTCCGGTGTGTGGGGCGGTCGGGGGGCTGGCGGGCGTCAGGAACGGGCGCGCGGCACGATCGGCGGCAGCCGGTCGGTCCGGCCGCCCCGCTCGCCGGCGCGGGCGACGCGCTCGGCGAGGTCGGCGAGGGTGTCGGCCGCCATCAGTTCGTCCAGGGGCAGGCGGACCGCGAAACGTTCCTCTATCCGGGTCTGGAGCCGGGCGGCGAGCAGCGAGTCGCCGCCCAGCTCGAAGAAGTTGTCGTCGGCGCCGACCCGTTCGACGCCGAGCAGGCCGGCGATAAGCACCGCCAGCCCGAGGGCGGGTTCGCCGTGCGGTGCCCGGTAGGGGCGGGAGGGGCGCCAGGTGCGCCAGTCGGCGGGCGGCAGGGCCCGGCGGTCGATCTTGTCGGAGGTGTTGACCGGCAGTGCGTCCATCAGGACGTACGCCACCGGGACCATGAAGTCCGGCAGGTGCCGGGCGGCGTGCGCGCGCAGGTCGCGCAGCCCCACCGGTCCGTCGGTGACGAGGCAGGCGACGAGCTGGTGCTGGCCGTCCTCCGGCACGCCCACCACGCACACCCGGGTGACGCGGGGATGGCGGGCGAGCGCCCATTCGACCTCGCCGACCTCCACCCGGTGGCCGCGGATCTTCACCACGTCGTCGATGCGGCCGCGGTGTTCCAGGACGCCGTCGGGGCGCAGCCGGCCGGCGTCCCCGGTGCGGTAGAGCCGGCCGCCGGGCGGTCCGTAGGGGTTGGGGCGGAACTTCCGCGCGGTGAGCGCGGGGTTGCCGAGGTAGCCCAGCGACAGCGCGGGCGAGTCCACCCACACCTCGCCGATGGCGCCGGGGGCGACCGGGGTGATGCCGTCCTCCTCCAGCAGGTGCACGGTGACGCCGGGCAGCGGCCTGCCGACGGGCGGCGGCGCGGTCCGCTCGGCGGCGGTGGCGGTCGCCGGGGTGCGGCGGTCCTCCCAGGGGTGCAGGGAGTTGGCGATCTGGAACGCCTCCAGCGAGCCGTAGGACACGGCCACCTCGAACGGCAGGCCCGCGGGCGCCCAGCCGTTGAGCTTGTCGCCGCCGAGGGTCATCAGCCGCAGCGCGGTGCCGGCGGGCCAGTCGAGGCACTGGAGGGTCTCGCCGACCGGGGTGATGACGAAGGCCTGGGTGATCCGGTTCTCCAGCAGCCAGGCGCGCAGGGCCGGCGGGGAGGCGACCGTCTCGGGTTCGGCGATGTGCAGGGAGGCGCCGGCCCACAGCAGCATGCACACCTCGTGGACGGCGATGCCCGCGCCGGCGGGCGCCAGCCAGGAGCCGCGGTCGGCGGAGGTGGTGCGGTTGACGGCGACCCCGGTGGCGACCCCGTGGGTGAGCCAGCGGTGCTGGGCGAGCACGATCTTGGCGCGGCCGGACGAGCCGGAGGTGTGCATGGCGAAGGCCAGGTCGTCCTGGTGGAGCGCGATGCCGGGGTCGCCGGGGTCGCCCGGGTCGGCGGCCAGGTCGTCGACCGGCAGCAGCGGCACCGTCCGGGGCGGGTCGCCGCCGTCGCGGGCGCCGGTCAGGACGACGGCGGGCGCCGCCGTGGCAAGGGCCCGGGCGGTCCGCTCGGCGGGGGCCTTCGGGTCCAGCGACATGCAGACCGCACCGGTCTTGAGGACGGCGAGCATCGCGACCACCCACTCGACGGACCGGCCGAGGTGCACCCCCACCACGGAGCCGCGCCGCACCCCGTGCGCGGTCAGGCGGGCGGCCAGCACATTGGCCCGGCGGTTGAGTTCGCCGTAGTCGAGCCGCTCGGCGCCGCGGGTGATCGCGAGGGCGCGCGGACGGGTCCGGGCGTGCTCCTCGACCATCGCGGGGACGGTGCGCTGCATGGGACGTGCTCCCTCGGTCGGCGGGGGTGTCGGAAACGCGGCGGTCCGGCCGCGCGGTGCCGGTCGGTACGGCCGGAGTGCTGCCGGTGTCGGTACGGCCGGAGCGTTGGTCGGTACGGCCGGGGCGGTGCAGGTCGGTGGGGCCCGGGAGTCGGCGGTACGGCACCGGCACCGGTCCGGCCGTACCGTGCGGCCGGTCAGTGCTGGTCGTCGTCCAGCGCGGCGAGCATGGCGTCGATCTCGGCTTCGGAGAGCGTGCCGAGCCAGTCCGCGTCCGGGACGTCGATCCCGGCCCGGGGCGCGCGGCCCGCCTCGTCGAGCGCGTCGGCCATCTCCTGGAGACCGGGCCGCAGGAACAGCGTCTCCATCGGGATCTGGGCGCCCAGTTCGGTGTGGATGCGGGAGACGAGCTGGACCACCATCAGGGAGTGTCCGCCGAGTTCGAAGAAGTTGTCCTCGGCGCCGATGCCGCGGCCGCCGGTGTCCAGCAGCTCGGCCCAGATCGCCGCGAGGGCCTCGGCGGTCGGCCCCCGGGGCGGGGTGACCGGCTCGTGGGCGCGTTCCTCCTCCCGGCGCAGCGCCAGGAGCGCGCGTTCGTCCAGCTTTCCGTTGCGGGTCAGGGGCAGCTCCGGGACCACCAGGACGGTGGCCGGGACCATCCACTCCGGCAGCGTGCGCAGCAGGGCGCGGCGCACCCGGGTGGGGGTGAGGCCGGCGCCCTCCGCGGGGACGGCGCAGGCGAGCAGGGTCTTTCCGCGCCGCCGGTCGTCGGTGACGAAGACCGCGCCGGCCGCCACGCCGTCCAGGCGGAGCAGCGCGGCCCGGACCTCGCCGAGTTCGATGCGGTGGCCGCGGATCTTGTGCTGCTGGTCGGTCCGGCCGAGGTGGACCAGTTCGCCGTCGCGGCGGCGCACCGCGAGGTCTCCGGAGCGGTACATCCGGGCGCCGGGGACGGGGCTGTAGGGGTCGGGCAGCATCCGGGCGGCGGTCAGCGCGGGCGCGCCCTGGTAGCGCAGGGCCACTCCCCCGCCGCCGACGAAGATCTCGCCGGGCAGCCCGTCGGGCACCGGCTGGAGTTCGTCGTCGAGCAGGTACAGGGACAGGTGGGGCAGCGGGCCGCCGATCGGGGAGGCGGCCCGGGCGGTGTCGGCGGCGGTGACCGGGCGGACGGTGACGTGCACGGTGGTCTCGGTGATCCCGTACATGTTGACCAGCCGGGGCCGGCGGTCGCCGAAGGCGGCGAACCAGTCGGCGAGGGCGGCGGGGTCGAGGGCCTCGCCGCCGAAGACAACGGTGCGCAGGGCGGCGGGCAGCCGGCCGGCGGCGACCGCCACCGTGGCCAACTGGTGGAAGGCGGACGGGGTCTGGCTGAGCACGGTCACGCCCGCCTGGTCGAGCAGGTCGAGGAAGGCGTCGGGGGCGCGGCTGGTCCACTGCGGGACGACGACGAGCCGGCCGCCGTACAGCAGGGCGCCCCACAGCTCCCAGACGGAGAAGTCGAAGGCGTAGGAGTGGAACAGCGTCCACACGTCGTCCGGGCCGGGGGCGAACTCCGGTTCCGCGGCGGCGAACAGGCGCAGCACGTTGCCGTGGGTGACGACGACGCCCTTGGGCGTGCCGGTGGAGCCCGAGGTGTGGATGACGTACGCGGGATCGCCGGGGCCGGTGTCCGTGGCCGGCCAGGTCACGGGGGCGACGGCGAGCGGTGCGGCCGCCCAGTCCAGGGCGAGGGCGGCGGGTGCGGACTCGGGCAGCCGGCCGGCCAGGTGGGGGCTGTGTACGACGAGGGGCACGGCGCAGTCGGCGAGCTGGCGCGCGGTGCGCTCGGCCGGGTTGTCCGGGTCGACCGGCAGGTAGGCGGCGCCGCTGGCGAGGACGCCGAGGACGGCGGTGACCAGGTCGTGGGTGCGGTCCGTCAGCAGGGCGACGACGCTGCCGGGGCCGACGCCCCGCGAGCGCAGGACCCGCGCGAGCCGGCCCGCGCGCTGTTCGAGTTCCCGGTAGGTGAGGCCGCCGTGTTCGTCGCTGACGGCGACGGCGTCCGGCCGCCGCGCCGCCTGGGCGGCGAACCGCGCGTGCAGGGTGCCGGTGACGTGCTGGGCGGCCGGGTCGGGGCCGCGGGTCACGGCGGCCCGTTCGGCGGCGTCGAGCAGGGGTACGGCGGCGAGCGGACGGTCGGGATCGGCGGCCGCCGCGGTCAGCAGCCGGGTGGTCCAGCGGGCGAGGGCGGCGACGGTCTCCGGGTCGAACAGCTCGTCGTCGTAGGGCAGATAGCCGACCACCCGGTCGTCCTCGCACCACAGCTCGGCCATCAGGTCGAAGTGGGTGGCGCCGCCGTCCAGGTCCGCGAACTCCACGTCGAGTCCGGGCAGCCGGGGCGGGGTCGGGGCGCTGTCGCGGAGGCTGAAGGAGGTCTGGAAGACGGGGGTGACGCCGGGCGCCCGGTCCGGCTGGAGTTCGCGCACCAGCATGTCGAAGGGCAGGTCCTGGTGGGCCAGGGCGCCGGTGAAGGCGTCCCGGGTGCGGCGGATCAGCTCGCGCAGCGAGGGGCGGCCGTCCAGGCGTACCCGGACCGGCAGCCAGTTGAGGAAGTAGCCGACCATGCGCTGCTGCGCGGCGCCGAGCCGGCCGGCCACGGGCACCCCGACGACCAGGTCGTCCTGGCGGGTGAAGCGGGCCAGCGCGGCGCTGTAGCAGGCCAGGAAGGCGACGTTGAGCGTGGTGTCGTTCTCCCGCGCGAGCCGGCGCAGCCCGGCCACCGGACCGGGCGGGAACTCCACCCGGTGGAAGCTGCCCCGGCTGCCGCGGACGGCCGGCCGGGGCCGGTCGACGGGCAGGTGCAGTACGCCCGGAGGGTCCGCCAACTGCTCACGCCAGTAGTCCAGTTGGCGTTTGAGGCGGTCGCCGTCCAGGGTGCGGCGCTGCCAGTACGCGAAGTCCGGGTAGTGCAGCTCCAGCGGTTCCGAGCGGTCGGGCGCGCCGCGCTCCACGGCGTACGCCTCGCCCAGGTCGGCCAGCAGGATGCCCAGCGACCAGTAGTCGGAGACGATGTGGTGCTGGACGATCAGCAGCAGGTGGTCCTCGTCGCCGAGGCGGTACAGGCGGCAGCGCAGCAGCGGGCCGGTGGCCAGGTCGAAGGGCTCGGCGAGGGCGGCCGAGGCGCGCTCGCGGGCCGCGCGTTCCGGGTCGGCGGCCGTCCGGCAGTCCTCGACGGCCAGCGGTGTGTCCATGGTCTCCAGGACCACCTGGCGGGGGCCGTCCGGGCCGGGCCTGAGGACCGTGCGCAGTCCCTCGTGGCGTGCGGTGACCCGGGTCAGCGCGCCGCGCAGCGCCCCGGTGTCCAGCGGGCCGCGCAGGCGCAGCGCGGTCGGCACATGGAAGATCTCCCGGTGGGTGAGCAGCTCGTTCATGAACCACAGCCGCTCCTGCTCGAAGGAGGCGGGTATGTCGGTGAGTCCGGCCGGCCGTCTGCTCAGGCCGGGCAGCTCGTCCTGGTCCTCCTCGTCGTCCCGCGCCAGGAGGCGCAGGACGAGTGCGCGCCGCTCGGGTGCGAGAGCGGCCAGCCGCCGCTCCAGCGCCTCGTCGAGGCGCGCGTCGTCCGGTCTCCCGGTCATCCCCCCACTCCTTTCCGGTTCTGTGCCCGCCGTGCCGGACCGCCCCCGGGCGCGGGCGCCGTCCTCGGACGCGGGCGCTCTCCCCGGGCGCGCGCGCCGTCCTCCGGCGCGCGTGCCGGCCCCGCGCACCGCGCCGTCCCACCCCACCGGGACCCGCGGGTCCGGTGTCACCGCCCCGGCCTCACCGCGCGGTGAAGCCCCCGTCGACCGTCAGCGCCGCGCCGGTGGTGCCGGCCGACTCCGGGCCCGCCAGCCAGAGGCAGGCCGCGGACACCTCCTCCGCCGAGACCAGCCGGCCGATCGGGTGGAACGAGGCGGAGCTGCGTTCGTAGTCCTCCAGCGAGGCGCCCATGGCCGCGGCGACCGCGGCCGTGCTGGACGGCTCGGCCCGGTCCCCGGCGGCCACCGTGCTCGGGCAGACCGCGTTGACGCGGATGCCGAGGCGGCCGTACTCCAGGGCGAGGGCCTTGGTCAGGCCGATCACCGCGTGCTTGGACGCGACGTAGGCGGAGTACATCTCGTAGCCGACCAGCCCGCCCACCGAGGCGGTGTTGACGATGGCACCGGAGCGCTGGGCGGCCATGGCCGGCAGCACGGCCCGGCAGCACCGCCAGGTGCCGTTGAGGTTGACGTCCACGACCAGTGTCCAGTCCTCCTCGGTCAGTTCGTGTGAACGGACCCCGCCCGGGGTGAGCAGGCCGGCGTTGTTGAGCAGGATGTCGATCCGGCCGAACTCGTCGAGTCCGGCGGCGACCGCCGCGTCCACGGCGGCCTGGTCACGGACGTCGGCGACGGCGGTGACCACCCGCGCGCCGAGGCGCCGGCACTCGGCGGCGGTCTCCTCCAGTTCGCGGCGCCCGGCGCTCGCGTGGGGCCCGTCCTCCTGGCAGCGGTCCAGCAGCAGCAGGTCCGCGCCCTCCCGGGCGAACAGCAGTGCGTGCGAGCGGCCCAGCCCGCGTGCGGCGCCGGTGATCGCGGCGATCCGTCCCTCGATCCGCATGCCCGTCCCCCCGTCCGTTCAGCCCGCCGCGCGCACGGCGGCGCACGGAAGGGGAAACGGAAGGGGAACACGGGGGAATACGGTCCGCCAGGACGGCGGCGCGACTTCGTTGCGGTGGACGGACCGGTGCGCGTCTTCGGGCGGATAAAGCGGGCGGCGGTGTTTCGGCGCCTCGATCAGCATGCGTTCCTCGACCCTGTGTTTTCCGGTGGTGACAATGACCAGAGGATCGGACGGCCGTACGGCTTGGCTCTCGATCGGCGGATACGCGGAAAGGACTTCCCGGGCCACGGAACACCGGGGCACACTTCGCACGTTCAACCCATCTGGGCTCCCCCCGCCCGCACGTCCTCAACGTCCGCTCAGAAATGGCCCTTCGAAGGCCACAGCACGCAGTGACAGCCGCCAGTAGAACAGGTGCCCCAGGGGCCGTCAAGGTCATCGGCGGGCCCCGCGACAGCCTTGCGCGACGGACATCGGCCGTCTAGCCTCGCCGTCTACACAGACGGCACGGTACGCCTCCACCCGAATCCGGGAGTTCCGTCGGTGCGCCAATTCCCGCCGGTATCCGCGGTCGTGCCCCCACCATGATCGCGGTCGATCCGATTCCGCTTAGAGAATGCCGTTCGTGCCGGCCGAAGGAATCCGCGAGGCGGATGAATACACGTCTCGGGGGGAACAGTCGGCTCATGGAAACCGCGCCCGCCGGCCTCCGGCGGAATCCCGTTCTCCGGTCCGTGGGCGGAATGCCGTTCTCCGGTCCCCGGCGGAATGCCGTTCGTATCCAGACGTCCTGAGAGGTGAGACCCCGATGCCGGACCGCACCAGCCTGCGGGTCGCCGAACTGTACGCACGCGTGCTGAACAAGGAACACGTCACCGACAGCGACGACTTCTTCCTGCTGGGTGGCACCTCGCTGACCGCGCTGGAACTGCTCGACGCCATCGACGAGACCCTCGGCGTGCGTCTGCCGCCGCGCACGCTCTACTGGGCGACCGTCGTGTCCGAGCTGGCCGAGGAGATCGACGCCCGGCTCGCCGTGCCCACGGAAGGAGCCTGAGATGCGGCTGTCGCGCCCGCCGTTCGCACCGGTGGCGTTCAAGGACGCGGACCTGCTCGACTCCGCCTACTACGCCGCGGGGGACCCGCACGCGGTGTGGGCCGGGCTGCGGGAGACGGACCCGGCCTACCGCTGCGACCCGGGGGACGGCCGCGAGCCCTTCTGGGTGCTCACCCGGTACGAGGACGTCGCCCGGGTGCTGAAGGACCACCGCACCTTCTCCTCGCGGCGCGGCACCATGCTGTGCATCATCGACCTCAGCATGCCGGACTTCGCGTCCGACGAGATGATGCCGGACACCGATCCGCCGCGCCACCGGCTGCTGCGCGAGCCGGTCAGCAGGGCGCTCACCCCGCGCGCGGTGGCCTCCCAGGAGGTCGCGCTGCGCCGGATCGTACGCGAACTGCTCCGACCGGCCCTGGACGGCGGGGTGTTCGACCTGGCGCAGGCCGCGCTGATGTTCCCGATGGCCTTCACCGGCACCCTGATGGGGCTGCCCCGGGACCACTGGCGGCGCATGGCCGAACTGACCACGACGACCATCGCCTACGACGACCCTGACTACTCCCTGGGCGATCCGCGCAAGACCCTCCGGCTGGCCCACCACGAACTCTTCGACCTGTTCCGCACCGAGGTCCGCGACCGCCTGGCCGCCGGCGGACAGGCCGGCGATCTCATCGGCATCCTGCGGTCGATGACCGTGGACGGCGAGCGGCTGACCGAGCAGCAGCTCATCCTCAACTGCTACGCGCTGCTGCTGGGCGCGAACGTCACCACACCGCACGCCACCGCCACCCTCGTGCTGGCGATGGCCGAGCACCCGGAGCAGTTCGAGGCCGCCCGCAGGGACCCGGAGCTGCGCCGGCCCCTGGTGCAGGAGACGCTGCGCTGGTCGTCCCCGGCGAGCCACTTCATGCGCTACGCGCTGCGGGACGTGGAGCTGCACGGGCGCACCATCCGCGAGGGCGAGCCGGTCAGCGTGTGGCTGGGCTCCGCCAACCGCGACGAGCGGGTGTTCGAGCGGCCGTACGAGTTCGACGGGACCAGGACCGGCAACCGGCACCTCGCCTTCGGGGTGGGGCCGCACTACTGCGTCGGCGCCGGGCTGGCCACCCTCGGCCTGGAGGTGTTCCTGGACGAGCTGCTGGAGCTGGTGGAGCGGGTGGAGCCGGCCGGTGAACCGGTGCACCTGGCCTCGAACTTCGTCGCCGGCTACAAGCACCTGCCGGTCCGGCTGACGCCCCGCGCGCCGGTGCGGGGGCCGGCGTGAGCGCCCGCGCCGGGGCCTGGTTCGACAACCGGTTCCGGCGTCCGGCGGCGTCGGCCACGCTGTACTGCTTCCCGTTCGCGGGCGGCACGGCCACCTATTACGCGCCCTGGGCCGAGGTGTTCGCCGCCGGCACGGAGCTGGTCCCCGTCCAGCCGCCGGGCCGCGGGCCCCGGATGGGCGAGCCCGGCCCGGCGAGCATCACGGAGATGGCGGACGCGCTGGCGCCGCTGATCGCCGCGGCGCCGACCCGGCCGCTGCTCTTCGGGCACAGCATGGGCGCCATCACCGCCTTCGAGGTGGCCCGGCGGCTCGCCGCGCTGGGACGCCCGGCGCGGGCGCTCTTCGTCAGCGGGCGGCCCGCACCGCCGATCACCCGGCCGCTGACGCCGGTGTCGGACCTGCCGCGCGCGGAGTTCGTGCGCATGCTCCGGGAGTACGGGTCGGCTCCCGAGGCGGTGCTCGCGCACGAGGAACTGCTCGATGTGCTGCTGCCGATGATGCGCGCCGACTTCGCGCTGATCGAACGGTACGCGTACGTTCCGGGACCGCCGCTCGACTGCCCGGTGCACGCCTGGTGCGGCGACGGCGACCCCGAGGTCCGGGCCGAGGACATGGCGCCGTGGGCCGAGCAGACCACCGGCCCGTTCGAGCTGACGGTCCTGCCGGGCGGTCACTTCTTCCTGTCCGACCACCACGAGCTGGTCGCGAAGTCGGTGCTGCGCGCGGCCGGCTGAGCAGCCGGCGGAGCCGGGGCCCGGGTCTCCTTCCCGGGTCCCGGCTCCGCCGCGTCAGCGGTCCGCGGCGGCGGGCGTGAGCGCCGCCGCCAGCTCCCGGACGGTGGCGTGCCGGTACAGCATCGGCACCGGGACCTCCCGGCCGAGGCGCCGGCCGAGCGCGTCGGCGATCTGGAGCAGCACGATGGAGTCGCCGCCCAGCGCGAACACCGAGTCGTCCCGGCCCACCCGTTCCTGCTTCAGGTGCTCGCCGAAGACCTCGGCGATCGTGGTCTCGGCCGGGCCGGCCGGCGGTGCGTAGCGGCTCGGCCGGCGCTCCTCGGCCCGCTCGGCCAGCAGCCGTACGACGTCGGGTTCCCCGGCCGGGGTGCGGGGCAGCCGCGGCACCACGACGAGCTGGGCGAGGGCGCCGTGCGCGGCGAGCGCGCCGGCCACCGCGCCGCGCACCGCGTCGCGGTCGGCGTCCTCCGCCACCACGAGGGCCACCACGACGCTGCCGCCGGCGAACTGGTCCGGGGCCAGCTCGGACGCGAGATGCGGGTTGCGCGGGTCGACGCCGAGCAGCAGGTACGGCCGGGGGTCCGCCAGCGCGCCGAGCAGCAGGCGCAGTCCCTCGGTGGGGTCCAGGGAGCGCAGCCCGCGCCGCTCGGCGGCGGCCACCAGCGGGCTGCCGTCGTTCATGCCGGTGCCCGACCACATGCTCCAGGCCAGGCAGCGCACGTACCGGCCCTCGGCACTCCAGCGGTGGCCGTAGGCGTCGAGCGCCGCGTTGGCCGCCGCGTAGGCGCCGTACGCGGCGCCGCCGAGGTGGCCGTTGACCGAGGAGAACAGCACCACGCCGGTCCGCGGGCGGGTGCGCAGGACGGTCTCCAGCGCCGCGCCGCCCGCGAGTTTGGCGTGCAGCATGTGCCGTAGCCACCCGGGGGTCTCCCGGCGCAGTTCGTGCGCGGTGAGGTCGGTCCACTGGGGTGCCGGGGAGGCGCCGGCGGCGTGCACCGCGAGGTCGAGCGGCGCGCCCCAGTCCCGCTCGGCCTCGGCGAGGGCGGCGGCGAGCGCGGCCGGGTCGGCGACGTCGGCGGCCCGGTAGCGCACGTCGCCGAGCGCGCGCAGGTCCGCGAGCACCCCGGTGTGCTCGGCGGAGAGTTTCTCCTCCGGGGTGCGGCCGGTGACGAGCAGCCGGGCGCCCAGCGCGGCGAGCAGGTACTCGGCGAGGACGGCGCCCAGCCCGCCGAGACCGCCGATCAGCAGGCAGGTGCCGCCGGGCGGCAGCGCGTCCGCCGGGACGGCGAGCCCGGCGTCCGTCTCCACCTGCCGCAGCCGTGGTGCGCGGGTCCCGCCCGGGCGGGCCGCGGCCAGGTCCTCCGGGTACGGGAGCAGGGCCAGCCGTGCCAGTTCGGCGGGCCCGGCGCCGGCCGGCGCGTCCACCAGCCGGACGGCGGCGCACAGGCCCTCGGCGGCGGCCGTGCGGACCAGTCCGGCGAGCGCGGCCCGGCCGGGTGCGACCGGGTCCGTCCCGTCGACGCCGAGCGCGCCCCGCGTCAGCACGGTGACGCCGGCGCCCGGCAGGGTGCGCGCCAGCGCCGACAGCGTGGCGAGCAGCCGGACGGCGGGCTCGTCGGCGGGCCCGTCGTGCTCCGGTCCGCTGTCCCAGGCGCAGACGACCAGGGGGTCCGGCCCGAGCGCGGGCGCGAGCCCTTCCAGGACCCGGACCAGGGCGCCCGGGTCGAACGGATCGGCGACGGCGTCCACCGACGGGGCGCCGGGCTCTCCGGACGGCCCCGGAACCGGTTCTACGACGGACTCCACGGCCGGTCCCGCAACGGCGCCCGCGTGCCCCGGCCCGGCGGCGGAATCCGTGGTGCGTCCTGGAAGGGCGCCGGCATCCCCCGGCCCGGCAGCGGACTCCGCGGCCGGCCTCGAAACCGGGTCCGCGGCGGACTCCACCGACCGGTCCGGTACGGCGCCGGTGTCCCGTGGCCCCGCAGGGGAAGCCGCGGGCAGTCCCGTGACGATCCGGAGGGACCTGCCGAGCCGGGCCGTGAGGGCGGCGGGCAGCGGGCTGTCCGGCGGGGCGAGCAGCAGCACCGGCCGGTCGGCGGGGACGGGCGCGGGGTCCGGGACCGGGAGCCACACCCGCTCCAGGACCGGGGCGCCGGCGGTGTCCGGTTCCCCGGCCCGGTCGTCGTAGCGGCGGTCGGCGAACCGGCCGGCCCGGTGCTCCTCCAGCAGCAGCCCGCGCTGCACCTTGCCGCTGGCGGTGCGCGGGAACTCCTCGGCGGTGAGCGGGATCACCGCCTCCGGGTTCAGCGCCAGCTCCCGGGCCAGCGCGCCGCGCACGGCGGCGACGGTGCCGTCCAGGTCGCCGGCGGCCTCGTCGTCGGGGACGAAGAAGACCACGATGGTGTCGGTGCCGCGCTCCTCGTCGCGGACCCCGCACACGGCGGCGCAGGCGGGCCGGACGCCGGGGGTCTGTTCGACGACGGCCTCGGCGTCGGCGACGGGGTAGTTCGCCCCGTTGACGATCACCATGTCCTTCTGCCGGCCGGTCAGCGTGAGCCGGCCGTCGCGCAGGAAGGCCAGGTCCCCGGTGTCGAACCAGCCGTCGCCGGTGAACGCGGCGGCGTTGGCCCCGGGGTTGCGGTGGTACTCCAGCAGCAGGGTGTCGCCGGTGACCTGGAGCCGGCCGATACGGCCCTCCGGCAGCACCTCGCCGTGCTCGTCGACGATCCGCAGGGTGACGCCGGCGACCGGCGGGCCGACCTCGGTGAGCAGCACGGCGCCGGGGGCGTCCGGGGGCAGCGTGGCGAGCGGGCCGTCCAGCGAGCGCGGGTCCAGCACGGCCGTGCCGACGGACGGGTCACGGGCGTCGAGGGCGGAGTAGGTCACCCCGGAGGACGTCTCGGACATGCCCCAGCAGGCGACCATCGCGGTGGGCGGCAGGCCGTGCGGGACCAGCAGGTCGAGGAAGCGCCGGGCGGTGCGGGCCACCACGGCCTCGCCGGCGTTGCACAGGTGCCGGGCGGCGCTCAGGTCCCAGCCGCCCGTCCGGATCGCCGTGGCCTCCTTGCAGACCAGCGCGTAGGCGAAGTTGGGCGCCCAGGTGTTGGTCACCCGGTACTCCGACAGCCAGTCCAGCAGGGCCAGCGGGCGCCGGACGAACGCCTCGGTGCGGGCGTTGACGTGCTCGCAGCGCAGGAAGACGTCCCGGACGTTGGACATCACGATGCCGCCCACGTGGTCCAGCGGCATGAAGTTGAGGGTCACCTCGTGCTCGGTGAAGCCGTTGGCGGCGGCCACCGCGTGGGTGCGCGCGGCGATCGACCGGTGGGCGTGGCGTACGCACTTGGGGGTGCCGGTGCTGCCCGAGGTGAGCAGGTGCACGGCCGGGTCGTCGGGGCCGGCGGGGTGGGGCGCGGCGGCCTCGGCGGCGGTGAGGGCGGCGAGCGAGGCGACCCGGGCCGGGGCGCCCGCGCTCCAGCGGGCGGTCAGCGCGGCGGTGGGCGCCCGCAGCGCCTCGTCGGTGAGGATCAGCGGGCGGTCGAGCAGGTCCCAGGCGGCCCGCAGCCGGCGGGTGCCCGCGTTGTCGGTGGTGTGGTCGAGGACCGGGCCCACCGGGGTGGGGACCATGCCGCCGAGGACGCAGGCCCAGAAGCCGGTCAGGAAGGTCCGGCTGTCGGCGCACTGGAGCAGCACCGGGTCACCGGGCCCCAGTCCGGCGGCGCGCAGCCCGGTCAGGGCGCGGCGGGCCTCGTCCAGCAGTTGCGGGTAGGTCTGCCGGTCGGTGCCGCCGTCGGGCAGCAGATAGGTGGTGCCGCGTCCGGGGGCGAGGTCCGCGGCGCGCAGCAGGGCCTCGGTGAGGGTGCGGGGGGCGTCCGGCGGGACGGCGGCCGGGGGGCCCGCGCTGACGGCGGGCCGGTCGCCCGGGACCGGGGTGCCGGCGGGCGGCGCGGTGCGCGGTCCGGCCGCCGGGGCGGTCGGGGCGGTGCGGACCCGCCGGTCGAAGACGACGGCGGCCTCCCGTACGCCCGGCACGGCCTCGGCCAGCCGGCTCAGTACGCCGGGGTCGTCGGCGCCGGTTCGGGCGGCGCCGGTGTGGTGCGCCATGGTCTCCCCCTCAGCGGGTGTCACTGGCCAGCAGGGCGCGGGCGAGGACACGGGCGGTCCGTTCGGTGGGCTGGTTGACGAAGTAGTGGCCGCCGTCCACCTCGTGGTGGGTGTGCCCGGCGGTGGTGTGCTCGGCCCAGGAGCCGAGCGCGGCGGCCGGGACCGTGGTGTCCTCGGTGCCGCGCACGGTGGTGACCGGGACGGGCAGCGGCGGGCGGGGCTCGTACCGGTAGGTCTCCCAGAGGGTGAAGTCGGAGCGGATCAGCGGCAGGAGCATGTCGAGCAGGGCCGGGTTGCGGCGCACCGCCGGGGGCAGCCCGCCGCGCCGTTCGACCTCCGCCGCGAGGTCCGCGTCGGGCAGGGCGTGCAGCGGGCGGGCGGGCGGCGGCAGGTGCGGGGCGGGCTGGGCGGCGGCCAGCAGCCGGCGCGGCCACAGCCGGTGCCGTTCGCCCAGTTCGCGGGCGACCTCCCAGCCGAGCAGGGCGCCGGCGCAGTGGCCGTAGAAGGCGAAGTCGCCGGTGCAGAAGGGGCGCAGCGCGACGGCGCAGGCCCGCACGAGGGCCCGCAGCCGGGTCGGCGGGTCCTCCCGGGAGCGGTCCTCCCGGCCGGGGAGCTGGACGACGATCATCTCGATGGCGGGCGGCAGCAGTGCGGGCCAGGTGCGGAAGGCGGAGGCGCCGGCCCCGGCGTGCGGCAGGCAGATCAGCCGCAGCGCGGGGGCGGGCCGGGCGGCCCGCCGGATCCAGGGGGACTCGGCGGTGAACACGGCGTCGGTCATCAGGCGTCCCCGGGGCGCTCGTCCGCGAGGGCCGCGATCTCGTCGTCGCCGAGTCCTTCGACGAGTTCGAGGGCGGCGGCCAGCCGGTCGCGGCGCTGGTCCCGGCGGGCCAGTGCCTCGTCGACGATCCGGGCGAGACCCTCGACGGTGGGGGCGGCGAAGAACTCGGCGATGGAGACGTCGACGCCGAACACCGCCTTGACGCGGGGGGCGATCCGGATGGCCTGGAGGCTGGTGCCGCCGAGCGCGAAGAAGTTGACGTGGCGGCCGATCCGGGTGCCCAGCAGGGGGCCGAAGACCTCGGTGGCGACGGTGCGTTCGGTGGGGGTGCCGTCGTCCATGCCGGTGTCGTCGGGGCCGTCCGGCCGGGCGAACTCGACGGCGGGCAGGGCGCGCCGGTCGACCTTGCCGCTCGCGGTGAGCGGGATCTCCGGGACCGGCACGAACACGCTGGGCACCATGGTCGGCGGCAGCAGCCGGCCGAGGGCGGAGCGCAGTCCGTCCGGCTCCGGCCCGCCGTCCTCCTGCGCCACCACGTAGGCGACGAGCAGGGTGCCGCGGTGCGGGTCCGCCGCCACGTCGGCGACCGCCTGGGCGACGCCCGGCAGGGAGCGCAGGGCGGCCTCGACCTCGCCGAGTTCGACGCGTACGCCGCGGACCTTCACCTGCCGGTCGGCCCGGCCGTGGAAGACCAGGTCCCCGTCGTCGTTCCAGCCGGCGAGGTCGCCGCTGAGGTACATGCGCGAGCCGGGGGGCCCGTACGGGTCGGGGCGGAAGCGGTCGGCCGTCAGGTCGGGGCGGCCCAGGTAGCCGCGGGCCACGCCGAGCCCGGCGACGGCCAGTTCGCCGACCGCTCCGGGCGGGAGCAGGCCGAGGCCGCCGTCGACGACGTAGGCGCGGTGGTTGGTCATCGCCCGGCCCATCGGCGGGGAGGCGGACCAGTGCCCGGCGCAGTCCTTGGCCACCACGGTGACGGTCGTCTCGGTGGGGCCGTAGCCGTTGGTGAACCGGCGGCCGCGGGCCCAGCGGGTGGTGAGTTCCCCGGAGAACGCCTCGCCGCCGGCGAAGGCCACGCGCAGCGCCGGGTAGCGGTCGGGGTCGAGCAGTTCCATGATCGCCGGCGGGAGGTCGGTCACGGTGATCCGCTCGTCGGCGAGGATCGCGTCGAGCGCGTCCAGGGAGGAGCGTTCCTCCTCGTCGACGACGTGCAGCCGGGCCCCGGTCAGCAGCGCGCCGAAGATCTCGAAGACGGACACGTCGAAGCCGAGCGAGGCGAAGTGCAGGACCCGGTCGGACGGGTCCAGGCCGAACATCTCCTGGACGTTGCGCACGAACCCGGTGGCGTTGCGGTGCTCGACCAGGACGCCCTTGGGGCGGCCGGTGGAGCCGGAGGTGTAGATGACGTACGCCAGCGACTGCGGGAAGACCACCGCGTCGGGCGGGGAGTCCGGGTACGCCGGGTACTCGTCCGCCTCGCCGGTGACCGTGACCAGCCCGGCCGGGCCGCCCTCCGCCGCCTCGGCGGCCTCCGGTGAGACGAGGACGTGCCGGGCGCCGCAGTCCTCGACGATGGTGCGGACCCGGTCGGCGGGCTGGCCGAGGTCGACGGGGACGTAGGCGGCGCCGGCCTTCAGCACGGCGAGGATGGCGGTGACGGCGACCGGGCCGCGGCGCACCAGCACCGGCACCCGGTCCCCCGGCGCCACGCCCGCCGCGATCAGGTGCCGTGCCAGCCGGTTGGCGCGGGACTCCAGTGCGCCGTAGGTGAGGTGGCCGCCGCGGCCGGCCAGCGCGACGCGTTCGGGGTGGGCCCGGGCGACGTCCTCGAAGACCCGGTGCAGCACCTCGGGCGGGCGGCTGCCGACGGGCGCGTTCCACCGGGTCAGGATGGCGGTGCGCTCCTGCGCCGCGGTGATCTCCAGGGCGTGCAGCGGGGTCGCGGGCTCGGCGCAGCCCTGGGCGAGCAGCAGCAGGAAACGTCCGGCCAGCCGGCGCGCGGTGGACGCGCGGTACAGCGCGGTCGCGTAGCGGACCCGGACCGCCGGCTCCGGACCGTCCAACGACGTCACTTCCAGCGCGAGTTCGAAGCTGCCCGCGCCGGTGTCGACGCGTTCGGCGCGGATCGCGAGCCCGTCGGCGACGGCGCTGTGCACGGGCTCGGCCCAGGCGTCGAAGCCGAGCTGGACCAGCGGCAGCCGGGAGGGGTCGGGTTCCAGGCCGAGACCGTCCAGGATGGCGCGGAAGGGGGTGGCGCCGTGCCGCAGGGCCTGAGCGCGCCGCTCCCGCACCCGCCGTACGACCTCGGCGAACGCGGGATCGCCGGCCACCTCCACTCGCAGGGGCAGCAGGTTGCCGCAGTCCCCGACCAGCCGGGCGGAGGGGAACGGTCCGAGCACGCGGTGCGGTATGCCGATGGTGAGGTCGGTGCCCGGCACATGCCGGGACACGAGCGCGAAGAAGGCGCCGAGAAAGACGTCCTCCACTTCGTTCCCGGATTTCTCGGCGAAATCACGCACGCGCTTCAGGAGTTCATCCGGAATGCGGGATTCGACGGTATCCGCGGTGAGGTCGAGAACCCGTTGCCGAGGGTGGTCGGCGGGAATCTCGGTGTTCTCCCAGGCGGCCAGGGCGCGCTGCCAGAATTCCGTTCCGGCGCGCGCCTCGGGGCCTTCGGCCCAGTTCCGCTGCCAGGCGGCGTACTCGCCGAAGGGGTGGGCCTCGGCGGGGAATTCGGGATTCCGCTCGGCAAGCCGGGCCGGATAGGCCACGACGAGGTCCGCCACCAGTACGCCGACGGAGCGCGGATCGAGGATCAGATGGTGGGAGACGAGCAGCAGGACGTGCTCGGCGGCCGACAGCCGCAGCAGCCGCAGCCGCAGCGGCGGGGCCGCGTCGATGTCGAACCCGTCCGCCAGTTCGGCCGTCACGATCTCCCGGGCCCTGGCCGCCGCATCCTGCGGGGCACAGGGTTCGGGCTCCAGCCGGACCGCCCGCGCGGCCTGCACCACCTGCGCACCGGTGCCGTGTTCCCGGGGGAAGACCGTGCGCAGGGCGGGGTGCCGGGCGGTCAGGTCGTCCAGCGCGGCCCGCAGCGCGGGCAGGTCGAGCGGGCCGCTCAGCCGCAGCGCGAAGCCGAGTCCGTAGGCGGTGCTGCTGGGCGACACCTTGTCGAACAGCCAGAGCTGCTCCTGCCGGAAGGTGAGCGGCGCGGTGCGCACCCCCGGTTCCGCTCCGTCCAGCCGGGCCAGCAATTCGGCCCGGCGCTCCGCGGAAAGGCCGCGCAGTCTTCGGAGCAACTCGCCTTGTCCAGCCAATTCATCCCCCACTTCACCAGGCGCACAGCCGGCGCCACAGCAAAAACGGCACAAGGACTACGTCGGATACACCGCGAGAAAAAGCTCGGCCGGCGAACTCGGCCGACACATCGCCGACGCTCCGGATCCCCCCGGCGCTCACCCGTCGACGGGCCGATGCGGCACTATTCAAGGACGGACAACGTGTGCCACAGTAGTGCGGCCATCGAGTCTCGACAAGGACGCGTTCATGGATTTGAGCGTCACCCGGAGAACCCTCGACTTCAGACAAGAGCTGCGCGCTCTGCTCGCCTCTCCCGACACCCGGACCCTGCTGGCGGAGGTCCGGGCGCGCGCCGACGGAATGGACGGCGACGTCCGGCCCCTGTACCGGCATCTGGGCCGCGCGGGCGTCCTGGCCCCGTCCTGGCCGCCCGAGTACGGCGGGCGCGGCGGGGACTTCACCGAGACGGTCGTCCTGCTGGAGGAACTCGTCGCGCACGGCGTGCCGCAGAGCCTGTACTACATCTCCGTGCAGATCGTCGGCTCGCTGATCCTCCAGGCGGGGACGCCCGGGCAGCGCGCGGCTCTGCTGCCGCGGCTCGCCGCCGGGGACCTGTCCGTCTGCATCCTGTTCACCGAGCCGGAGCACGGCTCGGACCTCGCCGGCATCACCACGCGGGGCCGGCCGCTGCCGGACGGCGGCTGGGCCGTCACGGGCCGCAAGACCTACAACCTGAAGACCGCGTACGCCGATCTCGCGCTGTGCGCGGTGCGCACCGCCCCGGAGCGGAGCCGGTACGAGGGCATCTCCCTCTTCCTGGTCCCGCTGGACGCGCCGGGGGTGCGCGTGCGGCCCCTGCCCAGCCTGGCCGACGAGCAGTTCCACGACGTCCGGCTGGACGAGGCGCGGGTGGCGGCGGACGCGGTGCTCGGCGCCCCGGGCGACGGCTGGTCCCTGATCACCCGGATGTTCGCGGCCGAGCGCAGCGGCCTGGACTACTACGCGCGGGCCCGGCACTGGCTCGGCCTGACCGCCGGCCGGCTGCCGTCCCCACCCGCACCGGACGCCCGAATGCCGGCCGCACTCGCACCGGACGCCCAGCAGCCGGCCGGTCCCGCACCGGACGCCCGGCTGCCGACCGCACCCGCACCGGGCGCCCACCTGCCGGACGCACCCGTACCGGACGCCGACGCCTGGGCCGGACTCGCCCGCCACCAGGCGCGGCTGGCCGCCACCCGGCTGCTGACCTGCCGGGCACTGCAACAGCTCCAGGAGGACCGGCCGGACATCGCCACGGCCTCCCTGTCCAAGTGGCACGCGAGCGAGACCGCGCAGGCCGTGTCCTGGTGGTCGCTGGAGGTGCTGGGCCTGTCCGCCGTCCGCCCGGACGGCGCCGACGCGCCGGACCGGGTGCTGGAGGCGGCCCTGCGGGAGGCGCCCGGCATGACCGTCTCGGGCGGCGCGTCCGAGGTGCTGCTCGACATCGTCACCGGCGCACGGCTGCTCGACGACGTGGGAACGGGAGGCTGACCGGTGGATCTGACCCTGGACCCGGTGCAGATACGGCTCGCGGAGGCGGTACGGGCCGCGCTCAGCCGCACCGGCGAGACCCACGCCGAGCTGGCCGCGATCGGGGTGCCCGAACTCGGCCTGCCCGACCGTCTCGGCGGCTACGGCCTGGGGCTGGGCGCCGAGGTGATGGTCGATCTGGAGCTGGGCCGCCAGTTGTGCCCGCTGCCCGCCCGGCGCGAGACGCGCCTCGCGCTCGACCTGCTGCCGGCGGACCGCACCGCCGCCGCGCTCGCCGCCCGGTGCGCCAAGGGCGAGACCCAGCTCGTCACCGTCGGCGTGCACGGCCCGCCCACCGTGCGGCTGGACGAGCGGGGCCGGCTGTTCGGGGACAGCGGGCCGCTGCCCGTCGAGGAGGCCGCGCTCGCGGTGGTCCGGGCGACCGGCCCGGACGGGTCGGCCCGGTGGTGCACGGCCGTGCCCACGGGGCCGGGCGTGGAGCCGGTGGACCATCCGCTGCTCGGGCTGCCCGGCCGGCTGCTGCGCTTCACCGGCGCTCCCGCCGAGCCGCTCGCCGTGGACGGCACGGTGCCGCACCCGGCGCTGGCCGCGGCCCGGGTGCGCCAGGCCGCGGTGCTGACCGGGATCGCCGAGGCCGCGCTCGCGGCGGCGCGCACGCACGTCAACACGAGGCGCCAGTTCGGCACCCCGCTGGTGGAGCGCCAGTCGGTGGCGCACCGGCTGGCCCGGCTGACCGGGGAGGGTGACGGCTGGCACCTGCTCGTGCACGAGGCCGCATGGCGGCACGACCGGGGCGAGGACTGCCGGGCCGTCGCCGCCCAGGCGCTCGCCGCCGCCGCCGAACACGCCCTCGCCTGCGCCCGGCTGGCCGTCCAACTGCACGGGGTGCGGGGCATGCTGGCCCATTCGACGGCCGCCACCGCCTACCGGCACGCCTCCGTGGAGGCGGTCCGGCTGGGCACGCCCCGCCTGCTGTGGCAGGAGGCGGGCGCGCATCTGGCGGCCGGGGACCGCGCGGCCCCCGGCCTCGGCGAGTGACCACCGGGGCGGCGCGCGCCGGGTCCGGCGGGACGGCGGGCGCGACCGCCGCCGGGACCGGCCGCGCGGGCGCCGCCGGCGGGCCGGCCGGTTCAGCCGCCGGTCAGGTCCGTCCGCAGCCGCTCCAGCAGCGCGTCCGGGGCGCTCAGGAAGGTGTAGTGGGTGCCGGGCAGCACCACCGTGGAGGTGTCCGCCCACCGCTCCCAGCCGCCCATCAGCCCGTACGGCACCTCCGTGTCCTGGTCCCAGCCGATCACGGTGAGCGGGCAGGAGGCGCCGGCCGTCACCGGGCGGTGGTACTTCCGGTTGGCCTCCAGGTCGGCGCGCATCACCTCCAGGAAGAGGTCGAGCATGTCGGGCGGCGGGTCCGCGGAGCCGAGCGCCGCGAACAGTCCGCGCAGCTCGCCCCGCAGCCCCTCCTCGGACAGGCCGAGGAACCGGCCGTACGGCCCGTCCTGCGGGGCCACCTGGGAGGAGACGAAACACCGCTCGGGCGGGCGCAGTCCCGCCTCCTGGACGCGCAGCACGGTCTCGAAGGCCGGCAGGGCCCCGCCGCAGTGGCCGAACACCGCGTACGGCCGGTCCAGATAGGCGGCGATGCCGTTCACCACGTCGTCCGCGAGCTGCTCGTAGGTGCCGTAGTGCGGCTCGCGCATCCGGTTCTCCCGGCCGGGGAGCTGCAGCGGCAGCACCTCCACCGGGCCGGTCCACTGCGGCCAGCCGGCGTACATGGAGGCGCCGCAGCCGGAGTACGGGAAGCACAGCAGCCGGAACTCGGCGTCGGGCGAGGGACTGCGCAGGAACCACCGGGGAATCGCCATCACGCCCACCACCGTTCGGCCGGAAGTCACAGGGAGCTGGAACGCCGCCGATCGTAACGAGCGGCTTTTGTTCTGTCATCAGCTCAACCAGCCTCATTTCTCACGTAACTGACGGTATGTCAGTGATTCGCGGAACACCAGGGGGTCCCATGCAGGAGGCGGGCTACAGCATTCCGCTGGCGCCGATCCAGGAGCACTTCGTGAGCGCCGGCGCCGGCGGCACCGCCCAGGGCGAGTGCGTCGCCGTCCGTCTGGCGGGCGCGCTGGACGTGGCGGACCTGCGGCGGGCCGCCCTCGCGCTGCTGCGCCGCCACGAGATCCTGCGCGCGCGCACCGTCACGGCGGCGGACGGCACGACCACGCTGTGGGTGTCCCCCGCACCCGAGGACCCGCCGCTGGAGGTGCTGGACCTGTCCGGCCGGCCCGCCGCCGGGCGCGAGGACGCGCTGACCGCGGCCCTGGCCGCGTTCGCGGCCCGGGAGATGGATCCGGTCGCCGGTTCGCTGTTCCGGCTGCTGCTCGTCCGCCTCGGCGCCGGGGCACAGGTCCTCGCCCTCGCCGTGCACCACCTCGTCGCCGACGCCACCGCCGTACGGATCATGTGGGACGAGCTGAGCCGGGACTGCGCGGCCGGCCCGGGCACACCGGCCGTACCGGATCCGGACCTCCAGTACGGCGACTACGCGGCCTGGGAGCGGGAGCACCTGCTGCCCGCCGCCGAGCGGACCGACGGCCCCTACTGGCGCTCCGCGCTGGACGGCGCGCCCGCCGCCCTGGACCTGCGGACCGACCGGCCCCGCCCCCGGGTGAAGGGCACGGCCGGCCGGCGCACCCGCTTCCGGTTCGCGCCGGAACTGGCCCCCGCCCTGCACGCCTACGCGGCCGGACGGCGCACCACGGTCTACTCGGTCGCGCTGGCCGCCTTCGCCGCCCTGATCACCCGCTCCACCGGCGCCGAGGACCTGGTGCTGGGCGTGCTCGCCGCGAACCGGACCTCCGCGCAGACCGCCGGTCTGGTGGGCCAGTTCGCCAACACCCTCCCCTTGCGCCTGGACGTGTCCGGCGATCCGACGCTGGACCGCCTGACCGAGCGCTGCGCCCGCGCGGTGGCCGGCGCGGTGGAACACGGCCGGCTGCCCTTCGGCCGCATCCTCGACCTGGCCCGCCCCGCGCGCGACCCCGGCCGGACCCCGCTGATCCAGCATCTGTTCATCCCGCTCGTGGACGCGGTCGGCACCGGCGAGTTCGCGGGGCTCGCGGCGGTGCCGGTCGAGGTGGAGCGGACCCGGGGCCGGTTCGACACCATCGTGGAGCTGGAGGCGACCGAGGAGACGTGCGGGCTGTGGGTGGAGTACGACACCGCCCTGTACACCGAGGCCGGCGTCGCCGCCCTGGCCGCCGACTACGAACGGCTGCTCGCCGACTGGCTGGCGGACCCCGGCCGGCCCGCCTCACGGCCGGCGCTGACCTCCCCGCCGCCGGGCGAGGCCCCGGCCGCCGACCTCGCCGGCCTGCTCGGGCTGGGTCCCGCCGACACCGTGCTCGCCGGCCCCGCTTTCGCCGAGGCCGGGGCGCTGACGGCGGCGGTCCGGCGGGCGGGGGCCGCGGCCGGCGCGCCCGGCGCCCGGGCCGCCGTCGCGGCCGTGCACATCGGCCCCGCCGGCCGGCCGGAGACCTTGCCCGAGGCCGGGACCGTGCTGGTCGACGGCCCGCTGGACCCGGGCGACGTCTCCCGGCTGCGGTCGGCCGGCGCCACGCGCGTCCTGCGCCTCGTCCGCCCGGCGGGCTGCTCCGCCCTGCTCGCCGTCGACCTGACCGGCCCGTCCGGCACCTTCCCGGCCGTACGGCCCGTCGGCGGCACCCCGCTCCCGCCGCCGGCCCCGCTGGCCGCCTGCGCCCCCGCGCCCCTCGTGCTCGACGTCGACGGCCGGACGGAGCCGACCGGGCTGACCGTGCGGCGCGGTCCGGCGGGCGAACTGTGGCTCCTCGACCCGCCGGAGCGGGCCGGCGCCCCCGGCGGCCCGGCCCCGGACGGCCACCCGGCGCAGGTGCTGGTCCCGGTCGTCGCCGAGCTGTGGGCGGAGACGCTGGGCCTGCCCAAGGTCGGCCCGGACGACGACTTCTTCGCCCTCGGCGGCCAGTCGATGCTCGCCGCCCGGCTGGCCGCGAACCTCCGGGAAAGCCTGGGCGTCGAGATCGGTCTGCGGGTGCTGTTCGAGAACTCCACGCCCGCGCTGCTGGCCGAGGAGCTGCACCACCGCGAGCCGCGGCTCGCGGACATGCTGCGGCTGCTCGGCGAACAGGACCCGGCCGCCGGTCCCGACGGCGCGCGCGACGCTGCCGCGCGGCCCCGCGCCGACGTCGAGCGGACCGTCCCGCTGCTGGCCGCCCAGCGCCAGCTATGGCTGGCGGAACAGCTCGACCCGGGCCGGCTGACCCACACCATCCCGCTGCTGCTGCGCATCGACGGGCCGCTGGACGCCGCCGCGCTGTGCGCCGCCGTCGGGGACGTGGTGGCCCGCCAGGACGGGCTGCGCGGGGTGTTCACCGAGGCCGACGGCGAGCCCGTGCAGCGCATCCTGCCGTTCCGGGGAGCGGAGGTCACGGTCACCGACCTGTCGGCGCTGCCCGCCGAGGAGCGCGCGGCGCGCAACCGGGCCCTGGAGGAGGAGACCGCGTACGGCGGCTTCGACCTGTCCACGGGTCCCCTGCTGCGCTCGCGGCTGGTCCGGCTCGACGAGCGGCGGCACGTGCTGCACCTGCTCTTCCACCACCTGGTCACCGACGAGGTGTCGATGACGGTGTTCATGCGCGAGCTGTCCGTCCACTACCGGCGGCGCACCGGCCAGGACACCGCAGGCCTGCCGGAACTCGAGCTGGACTTCGCGGAACTCGCCGCCTCGGAGCGGGAGATGCTGGCCGGCCCGGAGGGCGACCGGCTGCGCCGGTACTGGCAGGGCGCGCTGGCCGGGGCGCCGGCGCTGGAGCTGCCGACCGATCATCCGCGGCCACAACGGCCCTCGCACACCGGTGAGTTCCTCGCCCACCCGGCGCCCCGCGCGCTCGCCGACGCGGTGCTCGCGCTGGCCGCCGAGCGGCGCACCACCCCGTACGCGGTCTTCCTCACGGCCGTCGTGGCCCTGCTGCACCACCTCGGCGACGGCCCGGGGGACCTGGTGGTCGGCGTGCCGACCGAGAACCGGGGCCGGCGGGGCGCGGAACACCTGATGGGCTGCTTCCTCAACGTGGTCCCGGTCCGCGCGGACTGCTCCGGAGACCCCCGCTTCACCGAGCTGCTGGAGCGGGTCGGGGCAAGCCTGCTGCGGGCCTACGACCACCAGCGGCTGCCGTTCCCGGAGATCCTGGAGGCGGCCGGCGCCGAGCGCCCCGCCGACCGGCACCCGCTCTACCAGGTGACCTGCGAACTCCAGCTGGACGGCTGGATGCCGGTGGACCTGCCCGGCTGCCGCGTGGACTACGAGCTGCTCTCGCACGGCACCGCCCGCTACGACCTCTCCTTCCACGGCCTCGTCCGCGCGGACGGGTTCCAGGTGATGCTGGAGCTGGACACGGGCCTGTGGAAGCCCGAGACCGGCCGTCGCCACCTGCGCCGCCTGACCGCACTGCTGACCGCGGCCACCGCCGACCCGACCCTCCGGCTGTCCGCGCTGGCAGGCCGCCCGGCGCCCTCGGCGTAACGGCCGGACACGGAGGAACCGGCGGACGGACGCGTGGCGTCCGCCCGCCGGTTCCTCCGGCCGTCAGCGGGGGCCGGCCGTCGGTTCCCGTTCGGCCAGCAGCCGCAGGCCGCGCCGGTCCAGCTTTCCGCTGGGCAGTTGCGGCAGCGCGTCGACCGTGTGGAACACCTCGGGCACCAGATGCCCGGGCAGCCTCCCGCGCAGCTCCGCGCGGACCTCGTCCGCGTCGAACCCGGGCCGGGGCACGACGAAGGCCACCAGGACCCGGTCGATGCCCTCGTCCCCGGCGACGGTGGCCCCGCACGCGGCGACCTCGGGATGGTCGCTGACCGCCGCCTCCACCTCGGCCAGCTCCACCCGGAAACCGCGGATCTTGACCTGGTCGTCGGCCCGCCCGAGGAAGTCCAGCGAGCCGTCGGGCCGCAGCCGCGCGAGGTCGCCGGTGCGGTACACGCGCCCGCCGTCGCCGTCCGGGGAGGGCAGGAAGCGCTCGGCGGTCAGGCCGGGCCGGCGCCAGTAGCCGTAGGAGACCTGGTCGCCCGCGACGTACAGTTCGCCGATCTCGCCGACCGCGGCCGGGCGGCCCTCCTCGTCCAGGACATGCACCCGGTTGCCCGGGATCGGCTTGCCGATCGGGGGCAGGGACAGCCAGCGCCCGGGGTCGGCCTCCAGCGGATGGCAGGTGACCGCGTGGGTCTCGACCGGGCCGTAGTGGTTGCTGATCCGGCACTCCGGCAGCCGGCGCAGCAGCTCCCGCAGGGCCCGCGTGCACTGGAGCTGTTCGCCGCCGGGGATGATCTCGCGCAGCGCCGACCGCTCGACGGGCACGTCGTCGGCGACCATCACCAGCGCCTGGAGTCCGACGTAGGGCAGGAAGATGCGTTCCACCCCGGTTTCGATCATCAGTTCCCAGGTGCGGACCGGGTTGCGGCGGGTGTCCTCGTCGACGCAGACCAGCGTGCCCCCGGTGGCGAGCGTGGAGAAGATCTCCTGGAGGGCCACGTCGAAGGAGATCGCGCCGTACTGCAGGGTCCGCGACCCCGGTCCGACCCCGGAGGCGCCGGCCTGCCAGCGGACCAGGTTGGCCAGTCCGGCGTGGGGCATGAGCACGGCCTTGGGGCCTCCGGTGGAGCCGGAGGTGTAGAGCAGGTAGCAGCCGTCCCCGGGGTGCGGCTCGGGCAGTTCCGCGTCGGCGGGCACCTCTTCGCCGGCCAGCGCGTCGGCGAGGACGACCGACTCCCGGCCCTCGCCGGCGAACGGCCCGACGGTGTGCTCGTGCCCGACGACGATCCGGGCGCCGCTGTCCTGGAGCATCATCATCAGCCGGGCCCGGGGATAGGTGACGTCCAGCGGGAGCACCGTGGCGCCGGACCGCAGGACACCGACCAGCCCGACCAGGAGCCCGGCGCTGCGGTCGGCGGCCAGGGCGACGACGTCGCCGTTGCGCACGCCGCGGGCCCGCAGCCGCCGGGCGACCCGGCCCGCCTGCCGCCACAGCGTCGCGTGGTCGAGGCTCCGGTCCCCGTCCACGACCGCCGGGACCCGGCCGTGCGCGGCGGCCGCCTCGCCCAGTGCGCCGACCACCGTCGCCGCGTCGGTCCGTCGGGTCATCGCCGCTCACCCCTTACGGCCGTGGCGTCGGCGAGGAGGGACTCGACCCGGGCGGCCACCGCCGCGAGACCGGGGTTGCGCATGAGGGAGTAGTGGTCGCCGGCGACCCGGTCGACGGTCAGCCCCGGGGCGAACTCCGTCCAGGTGTCCACCCGTTCGGGAGAGCGCTCGGCCTTGATCAGGTGCACCGGGCCGGGCAGCGGCCCCGGCGGCCGGTAGGCGGCCAGGTTGAGGATGTGCGAGCGGTACACCGCGTACTGCCGTGACATCTCCTCCAGGTCCAGGACCTCGGGGGCGTCCGCGCCGAGCCGTTCCAGCAGGTCCGCGAAGACCCGCCGGGGCGTCAGCCGGTCGGGGGCCGACACCGGCAGGTCCAGGTCGAAGTCGGCGCGCACGCCCTCCAGATAGCCTTCCAGGATGCGGGTCTCGGCCCGGGGGTCGTTGACGTCTCCTTCGAACAGGAAGGAGTCGAGCATGATCAGGGGCGGCACGGGCCGGCCGCGCTCGGCGAGGAGCCGGGCCATCTCGAACGCCACGACCCCGCCGAAGGACCAGCCGAGCAGCGCGAACGGGCTCCGCTCGGGCAGTTCGGCCGCAAGCCGCTCCAGATAGCGTTCGGCGAGGGCGGTCAGCGACTCGCCGGGATGCCGGCCCTCGAACGCGTACACCGTGCGGTGGGTCAGCGCGGTGGCGAGCGGCCCGTAGCAGAACACCCCGCCGCCGGCCGGGTGGACGGCGACCACCGGAAGCGGCGCCGGCCCTGACTGCATCCGCACCAGGCTGCCCTCCGCCCCGGCGCCGCCCGCGACGCTGTTCACCCGGGCCGCCAGGTCGGCGACGGTCCGGTAGCGGAACAGCACGCTCACCGGCAGGTCGACCCGGGTGGCCCGGCGCAGCCGGGTCATCAGCTGGATGGCGAGCAGCGAGTGACCGCCGAGCAGGAAGAAGTTGTCGTGGACGCCGACGCGTCCGGTGCCGAGCACGGAGCGCCAGATGTCGGCCAGCAGGCGTTCGGTGGCGTCGCGCGGTGCCACGTACGGGGGCCGGTTCTCCTCCGCCGGGGCGGTCGCGCCGAGCGCCTCCCGGTCCGCGGTGCCCGTCGCGGTGAGGGGCAGCGCCGCGTGGAAGACGTAGGCGTGCGGCACGAGCACGCCGGGCAGCACCCGCTGGGCGTGGGCGCGCACGGAGTCGCGCAGGGTGGCGAGGTCGGCCCATTCGCCGGTGCCGGTCCCGGCCTCGCCGGCGGCGGGCGTGAGGTGGGCCGTCAGCCGGGGGGAGCCGTCGGGCGCGGTGCCGGTGACCACCCGGGCGTCGCCGATCGCCCGGTGCGCGGTCAGCGTCTCCTCGATCTCGCCGCGCGGGACGCGGACCTGGCGGACGTGGATCTGCCGGTCCTCGGGGCCGAGCACTTCCAGCAGGCCGTCCTCGCGGAACCGGCCGAGGCTGCCGCTGGGCGTCTCGTCGCCGAGGTCGGCGCGGCGGGAGACACAGACGCGGCCGGGCGCGCCGACCGGGACGAGCCGTCCGGCCGCGTCCCTGATCCGCACCGCGAGTGCCGGGTCGACGGTGCCGGCCAGGTCGTGTCCGGCGGGCGCGTCGCCGGCGCAGCGCCGGGCGGCGATGTCACCGATGCCCTCGGCGCGGTGGACGGTCCACAGTTCGGTGCCGGGCAGCAGGCGCAGGCAGCGGCGTTCGAGCGCGAGGGCGAGCGGTTCGTCGGCGACCACGATCCGGCGCGGCTTCAGCGCGAGGCCGCCGTGCTCGACGGCGTGCAGCACCTCGGTGAGCAGGGCGGGGGCCAGCCGCAGGGTGTCGACGTCCTCGGTGGCGAGGGCGTGCAGCACCGCCTCGCGCAGCGGGCGTCCCGGTTCGGGGACGAGTAGTTCACCGCCCGCCTCCAGGACCCACAGGGCCTCGTCCGGAGCGATCTCGCCGGGGGCCGCGGCGATGAGCACCGGTGCTCCGGGAGGCAGGTCGAAGGCGCGCCGGCGGCGGTCCACCGCGTGCCGCAGGGCGGGGTCCGCGGCCGGGTCGGGCAGCGGCGGCAGCGATCCGGTGCGGTCGCCGCCGCCTATCCGTACGGCGGTGGCGGCCGGGCGGCGCGGGGCGGGTACGCCGGTGAGCGGCTCGGCGGCGCCGCCGACGCGCCGGAGTTCCGCGAGGTCCTCGGGGCGGAACAGGTCGAGCGCGGTGAGCGGGGTGTCGGGGGCGGCGACGGCGGCGGTGAGCAGCCGCTCCAGCAGGGCCGCGAGCCGGTCGACGGCCGCGGCCGGGAACAGGTCGCGGTTGTACAGCCAGGTGCCGCCCATCTCGCGCTCGCCGACGAAGACGTTGAACTCCAGGTCGAAGCGGACGATCCCGGTGTCGAAGGGCACCAGGTCGGCGTCGAGTCCGGGCAGCCGTACCCGCTCGTCGGAGGCGGTCTGGAAGTTGAACAGCACCTGGAAGACGGGGGTGACCGTGGGATTGCGGTCGGGCTGGAGTTCGACCACGAGTTTCTCGAACGGCATGTCCTGGTGGGCGACCGCGCCGACGGCGGTCTCCCGCGCCCGGGCGGCCGCCTCGCGCAGGCCCGGCTCCCCGGTCAGGTCGAGCCGCATGACGAGGGTGTTGACGAAGAAGCCGACCATGTCCTGGAGGCCGCCGTGCGTCTGCCCGGCGGCGGGGACGCCCACGACGATGTCGTCCTGGCCGGTGAAGCGTTGCAGCAGCGCGGCGAACGCGGCCAGCACCACGACGAACGGGGTGGTCTTCTCCCGGGCGGCGAACTCCAGGACCCGTTCGCGCAGTCCGGGCGCGAACCGGAACTCCCGTACACCGCCGTTGGCCCGGTGGTGCACCGGGCGGGCAGCGTCCAGCGGCAGTTGCAGCAGACCGGGCGCGCCGTCCAGCCGCTCGCGCCAGTAGCCGTTCAGCTCCTGGAGCCGTTCGCCGGAGAGCCGGGCCCGCTGCCACCGGGCGAAGTCCAGGTACTGCCGTTCCACCGGTGCCAGGCCGGCCGGTTCGCCGGTGCGTTCCTGCCGGTAGAGGGCGTCCAGCTCGCGGAAGAGGGTGACGATCGACCAGCCGTCGCAGACGATGTGGTGCACGGTCAGCGCGATCAGGTGGTCCTGGTCGCCGGCCCGGACCAGCAGCACCCGCAGCAGCGGTCCGGCGGCCAGGTCGAAGGGCTGCCGTACGAAGTCGCGGACGAGGGCGTCGGCGCGGGCGGCCGGGTCCGGCCCGGCGGCGACGTCGCGCACCTCGATCCGCGGCCGGTACGGCGGACGGACCCGCTGCACGGGGACGCCGTCGGTGCCGGCGAAGACGGTCCGCAGCACCTCGTGGCGCCGGATCACCTCCGCCAGCGCCCGGCCGAACGCCTCCGGGTCGGGTGCCGTACGGCTGCGCAGCACGATCGGGACGTTGTAGGCGCTGCTGCCGGGCACCAGGCGGTCGAGGATCCACAGCCGGCGCTGTGCGAAGGAGACCGGGCCGGTGCGGTTGCCCTCCGTCCCCGCGGAGGCGGCGAGCAGCGCGGCGAGCCGTCCGCGCTTGTCCTCGATGTCGTCGTGGGTCTGTGGGTCCCGCATGGCAGCCGTTCCTTCCGAGAGGTCGTCGGGGTGGTGCCTCAGACAGCGACGCGAAGCTCCTCGGGCACGTCGTCGGCGAGCCGGTGCACCGAGCCGAGCACGATCCACACGGTGGCGGCCCACGCCAGCACGGTGGCCACGAGGAAGGTGGCGGGGGTGCCCGCCGCCGCGGAGATCGCGCTGCCGAGGAGCGGTCCGAGCGCGTTGGCGCCCCAGACGAACGGCAGCGCGACCCCGCCGACCCGGCCCATCGCCTGCGGCGGGGTCGACTTCTGGATCAGGGTCATGATGCCGACGTTGGCGATCGGCACCGTGAAGGAGGAGACGCACTGGGAGGCGATCAGCACCACGATGGCGAAGGTCTTGCCGCCCTGGCCGGCGACCGGGAGCAGGGCGAAGGCGAGGCCCAGCACGAGGTGGGTGAAGATCAGCGAACGGCCCAGGCCGAGCGCGGCGGTGATCCGCCGGGACAGGACGGCACCGGCCACCACGGCGACGCCGCCCGCGCCGAGCGCGAGGCCGACCTGGCCGGCGCTGAACCCGAGGTCGTCGTAGGCGAAGACGATCACCATGGCGAGGACCATGGACACGGCGGTGTTGCCGAAGGCGGCCATCAGGGTGAGGTTGCGCAGCAGCCGGTTGTCGAAGGTGAGCCGGACCCCGCCGCGCAGGTCCTCCAGGGTGGCGGCGAGGCCGCGCCGGGCGGGCGCGGGGGCGGGTTCCGGGGAGCGGATCGACAGCAGGGCGAGGCTGGAGAGCAGATAGGACAGGGCGTCCGCCGTCACGGCCTTGGCCGCGCCGATCCCGGCGACCAGCGCGCCGCCCGCGGAACGCCCGAAGACGATCGACAGCGACCGGCTGAGCTGGGTCTTGGCGTTGGCGTCCGCCAGGTCCTGGCGCTCCAGGAGCTGCGGCAGGTACGCCTGGTAGGCGAGCTGGTAGACGACGTCGAAGACGCCCTTGACCACGGCCACCACATAGAGGTGGGTCAGGGTCAGGTGGTCCAGGGCGGCCAGCAGCGGCAGCGAGCCGAGGGTGACGAACCGCCCGATGTTGGCCAGGTGCATCAGGGGCCGGCGGCGCAGCCGGTCGGTGTACACGCCCATCAGCGGAGCGAGGAGGACGAAGGGTATCCACTGGAGCGCGACCAGCAGGCCGACGCCCAGCGCCCCTTCGCCGAACACGAGAACCGCCAGCGACGGGAGGGCGATGATGCTGATCTCGCTGCCCAGCAGGCTCACCGTCTCGCCGGACCACAGCAGGGCGAAGTCCCGGTTGCGGAACAGCACCGATCTGGTCTTGCCAACCATGGGGTCTACCCAACCTCTCTAGAGCTGTCGGACGCGGTGCGGGGATGCGCGGGGTCCGGCCGCGGTGCCGGTACGCCGGCCGGACCGGCCGCCCGCGGCACCGCTACGCCGGTAGCACCGGCCGCGTACCGGCCGGCCCAGTGTCGGACGGCCGGGTGCCGGACGGTCGGCCGGCGCGGTGCCGCGCCTAGGACACCCGTACCGTCAGGGAGCCGAGACCGGCGGCCCGGGCGACCCGGTCCGCCGCGGCGTCGAGGTCCTCGCGGGCCGGGGCGGAGGCGCCGGGGAACAGGGTCACGGCGAGCTGCCGGTCCGTGACCTCCCAGACGCCGGTGACGCGCCCGCCCACGACCACCAGGGGGGAGATCCAGCCGGCGGTCTTGCTGACCTTGGCCCGGTGCGCGGCGGGCAGGATCTCCTCGGCCTTGGTGCCGGGCCCGAGGATGTACTGGTCGAACCCGCCGAGGAGGTGCACCGAGCGGGCCGGCTCGGTGCCGGCCAGCTCCTCGGCGTGCTCGGTGAGCACGTACGCGGGCCGGCCCTCCACCTCCACCTCGGTGAGCCGGTCGCCGAGTCCGTCCACGAAGGCGCGCAGCACGGTCTTGCGCAGGCTGCCCCGGGAGAGCCAGGCGTCGAACGTCTCCGGCCGGGCGGGTCCGTAGGCGCCGAGGTAGGCGGCCAGCGCCCGGGGGCCGGCCTCGGCCGGGTCGGGCAGCCCCTTCCAGCCGGCCACGCGGGTACGGGGGCTGGTGAAGGTGATCCGCCCGCCCTGGCCGGAGCCATAGCAGAGCGCGCCCTGCCAGGCCAGCGGCTTCAGCAGGGCCCCCCAGCCGGACTTGAGCTGCTTCTCCATCCCGGCGAACCGCTTGTCCCGGATCAGCTCGGCGGCCAGGTCCTCCCGGGACAGCTCGGTCCCGTCGAGGATCTCGGGGACCTTCTCCGCCAGCGCGGCGACCTGCTCCGGTGTCGCGCCGAACTCCCGGGTCCAGGCCGGTTTCTCCCAGGTCCGCGCGGAGGCGAGCAGCGAGAGGAAGTCGGCGCCCTGGGCCGGGGTGACCCAGTGCAGGGTGCCGCGCATCACCCAGGTCTTCATCAGGGCGCCCTCGCGCAGCGCCGCCGCCAGCGGGCCGGTGTCCGCGCTCGCGCGGCGCAGGGCGATCGCCAGCTCGGCGGAGGAGGTCACCTGGGCCTGCACCCCGCACAGCCGGCCGACCACCTCGGCCGGGCCGGGATCGGCGAGCGGTTCCAGGAACTGCCGCCGCAGCCGCCACGCCAGCACCTGATCCCAGCTGACCTTCATGACGTACTCCTCGCTGACTTTCGGAAGGCGACTGTCCCGGCGGGCCGTCCCCGGGCGCCGGACGCGGGGCCGCGCGGGCGGGCCGCCCGGGGCCCCGTGCCCGCTCGCCGGACCGGCCGCCACGCGGGACGTGATAATCCAATGCCCTTGCCACGCACGGCAGTTGGCGCAAAGGGATGCGCGACAGCCTAGCTGACGAGGACCGCTTTCAGGACGGAACCACGCGCGACCGCGTCCAGCGCCGCATCGTGTTCGGCGAGCGCGAAGGTGGTGACCAGGCCGGCCAGGTCGAACCGCCGGACCAGCGCGGGCAGCAGCCGTACGTACTCCACCAGGTGCGCCCCGCTGAAGGCCCAGGAGCCGACCACGTCGAGCTGCCGGTGCACGATCTGGTGCGGGTTGACGAGGGTGTCCCCGCTGTCCGTGTACTGGCCGACCACCAGGTACGACCCGCCGCGCCGGCACAGCCGCAGGCCCTGGTCGACCGCCGCCGGCACCCCGGTGCACTCCACCACCAGGTCGGCGCCCCGGCCGCCGGTCAGTTCCCGCACCCGGGCCAGGGCGGCGGCGGGGTCGGCGGCGCCGGCCACGTCGACGTGGTGATCGGCGATGCGGGACGCGGCCGCGACCGCGAGCCGCCGCTCGGGACCGCCGGCCAGGATCACCCGTCCGGCGCCGGCAAGCTGGGCCAGCGCGGCGGCGGCCAGGCCGACCGGCCCGCTGCCCTGGACCACGACGGTCTCGCCCAGCCGCACCGGCCTGCGCTCGTACAGCGCGTGCACCATGGTCGGTCCGGCGCAGGCGAAGGACATCGCGGCGAGCGGGTCGACCCCGGCGGGCAGCCGGACCACGGTGGTGCGCGGCTGGAGCACGATCCGCTCGGCCCAGGACCCGGCCAGCGCGGGATCGTCCGTGACCGGCCGGTTGACGCCGTAGGTCCGCCGGTTCTCGCACAGGGTCGGTTCGCGGTGGGTACGGCACGGGACGCACTCCCCGCAGGCGATGGAGGACGCCCACATCACCAGGTCCCCGACCGAGAGCGGGTCGCCGTTCGCGTCGCGCTCCGTTCCCGGGCCGAGTTCCGTCACGGTGCCCAGGCCCTCGTGGCCGAGGACCAGCGGGGTGGGGATGGGCAGGTGCCCCTGGCGGAGGTGGAGATCGGTGCCGCAGATCCCGGCCCAGCGGCTCGCCACCACCAGCCCGCCGGGCGGCGCGGGCGGCACCTCGAACCGTCTGAGCGCCAGCGGTTCGCCGAAGCGCTCCAGGACCACCGCGCGGGCCGTGGTCCCGCCGTCCGTCCGCACCGCCGTCATCCGTCGCCTCCTCGGCCTGCGCCCACCAGGGGTTCGTCGCTGACCCGCAGCGGCCGGTTGTCGCGGCAGATCAGGTAGTCGGGCCGGGGTTCGCCCACCGGCCGGGGTTCGTTGCCGACCGCGTTGTAGGTCGCGATCAGCAGCTTGCGCGGGAAGGGTGACATGTTCGGCGCGGAGCCGTGCACGATCTCGGGGTCGAAGAAGACCACCGACCCGGCCGGGCCCTTGGGGCTCTCCATGCCGCCCCCGCGCACCAGGCCGGCGAGCTGCGCGGGCGTGAGGCTGATGTCGTCGGGGTCGAGATGCTGCGCGGACTTCGTGGCGCGCCGTTGGCCGTCGCCCACCAGCCCGGCCCGGTGCGAGCCGGGCACGAAGATGACGGGGCCGTTGAACTCGGTGACGTCGTCCAGGAACACGCCGACGTTGACCAGCCGCGGCTCGGGCAGGTTGTCCGCGAGCCGCCAGGCCAGGAAGTCCTGGTGCCAGGCCCACTGTTCGCCGGTGAACGGCGGCTTGGCGTTCACCTTGAACTGGAAGAGGTACACGTCCCGTCCCAGCAGCCGGCGCACCGGTGCGAGCAGCCGGCCGGTGCGGACCAGGGCGGCGAACTCGGGCTGGCGCAGGTGCGAGCTGTAGACCGCGCGCACGGTGTCGCCGCGCTCCTCCAGGATGCGCTGGTCCCCCGGGATCCGGCTGTCGCGGTCGAACGCCGCCCGCAGCGCGTCGAGTTCCGCCGCCTGGAACACCGACTCGACGAGCAGAAAGCCTCTCTCCCGGTACCGGCGGACCTGTTCGTCGTTCAGTTGCATGCGTCCCCCCTGGACGTGGTGGTGGTCCCGCGAGGCACCGCCCCACCGGACAGAGAAGTCGGACGCCGCGCCAGGCGGCGGTTCAGGACCAGATCGCGAGCGGGCCGCGGCCCGTGACGCCCAGGAAGAAGGAGAGGCTGACCCTCCGGCCCGCGCCGGCGACCGGGCGCACCGAGTGGAAGTTGCGGGAGTCGAACAGGACCGCGTCCCCGGTCTCGGGGGCGACGACGGCCGCGGGCAGGTGCGCCACCGACGCCTCCGCGTAGCCGTACCCGTCGCGGTGGCGCTCGTCGGCCGGGTCCCAGCGGTGGCGGTGGACGACCGTCTCGCCGCCGGCGTCCGGCATGGACAGGTACCAGTTGAAGGTCAGGAAGCTGGCGGGCGGTTCGTCCAGGGCGCCGGGGAACTCCCGGAGCACCTCGTCGAAGTGGATCTTGGCGCCGTGGGTGATCTCCCGGATCATCCCGGCGAACATCGGGCGTCCGCCGGAGGTGGCGGGGACCAGGTCGTCGCCCCAGGCCGCCCGCAGCCGGCCGGCCGCCAGGTCCATCGGGTCGCCGCCGCGCAGCAGCGCCGACCGGGTCCGCACGGACTCCTCGGCGTGCTTCCAGTAGTGCTCGTCCAGACCGTGCGCGCTGTAGAAGTCGTAGGCGGCCGGACCCAGCTTGGCGATCCGGGGGTGAATCAAGGCCTCGTCGTACGCTCCGAGCGGGCAGGTCTCCAGCGCGGACATGACGTCCCGGCAGTCCTGGAGCGAGGAGAAGCCCCGGACGCGGACCGCGCCGACCACACCCGCGGCGAGACGCAGAATATGGTCCCTGGTGAGGGTGTCGGTCGTCTCCACATCGAACAACGTGTAAATAGGCGAGCCGTTCGTGCTGACGTCTTCGAGCGCGGAATCCGTCACTGTCCCGTCCATCATCGCACCCTCCCCGAAGCGAATGACTCTTATTCCCCGGCCGTGCACCCGGCCGATCCCCGGACTTCGCCGGGACTACAGTATTTTCCTCAGCCACCCCGGGCGGCGGAAAGTCTGCCGCCGCCACTCCTGCGGATAACCGACCGACACCTCCTCGAATCTCACGCCGTCGTACACGGTGGTGCGGGGCAGATGCAGATGCCCGTACACCACCGCCTCGGCCCGGAATTCCCGGTGCCAGCCGGCGGTCGCCTCGGTGCCGCACCACTGGGCGAACTCCGGGTGGCGCAGCACGCGGGTGGACTGCCTGACGAGGGGCCAGTGGTTCACCAGGACCGTGCGGCTGCCGCCGAGCGCGGCCAGCTTCGGCCTGGTCTCGGCGAGCCGGGCCGCGCACCACTCGGCCCTGCTCGGGTAGGGGTCGGGATGCAGGAGGTACTCGTCGGTGCAGACCACACCGGCCGCCCGGGCGGCGGCCAGCCCCTCCTCGGGCGTGCGCGCTCCCCTGGGCAGGAAGGTGTAGTCGTACAGCAGGAACAGCGGCGCCACGACCACCCGCTCCCCGTCCCGCTCCCACACCGGGAACGGGTCCTGCGGGGTGAACACCCCGCGGCGCCGGCACACCTCTACGAGCCGTCGGTACCGGGCGTCCCCGCGCGCCGGGTCGGGGTCGTCACGCGTGGTCCACAGTTCGTGATTTCCCGGGACCCATACCAGTGTCGGGAAATGCCGGCCCAGCTCGTCCAGAGTCCATTCCAGCTGCTCCACGGTTTCACCGACGTCCCCCGCGATGATCAACCAGTCGTCGTCGCGCTCCGGCCGGAGCCGGAGGACCAACTCGGAATTCTCTTCATACGACACGTGCAAGTCGCTGATCGCCCACACGTTCCCGGAGGGCCTCACCCGGTCCAACCTACCTCCGCCACTCCGAATCAGGCCAGTGTTCGGCCGAATTCCCCTTCCCTCACCGACGACCGCCGTATCAAGGTACCGGCGAACGACGACTTTTCAAGGGGGTGGCGGCGGAGGGTCTGCTTCCGTAATTCCCGGGCGGGCCGGGGCCCCGGAGGGGGAACACCACGAGGGCCCGTCCGGCGGCTCGCCGGACAGGCCCTGGGTCTTTCCATACGGGTCCGGCGCTCCGGCCCGGCCCCGTGTTCTCGCGTTGGCGCGTTGTCGCGTTGTCGCGTTGTCGCGGTCAGCCGGCCGGGACGGCCGCCTTCGCGTCGCTGTCGGCCGCCGCCTCCCGCAGTACGGCCGGCAGCGCGGTCAGCTCCTCGTGGGTGGGGGCGGTGATCCGCACCCCGGAGACGCGGCCGGGCTCGGTCCCGTCGAAGGCGCGCACCGCGATGCCGGACTCGGCGAACAGCCGGTGGATCTCCCCCGGTTCGTCGCTCTCGACGAACCGGTAGTGCACCGGGACCCCGGTGATGGTGCCGGGGAAGCGGGCGCTGAGCAGACCTTCCAGGCGGTCGGCGCTGTCCAGGAGGGCCAGCCGGGTCCGGTCGATCCAGTCGGTGTCGGACAGCGAGGCGGTGACGACGGCGGCGTCCAGGTAGGACAGCGTCCAGTTGATCTTGCGTTCGGCCACCCGCCTGCGCAGCTCCGTGTTGCGGGTCCACAGCGCTCCGGTGCGCGTGCCGGCCACGCCCAGCAGCTTGTTGGGCGAGCGCAGGACGACGACGTTGTCCAGGCCGGCGTGGACCATGGACAGTTCGCGGTGCTCCGCCATGAAGTCGATGTACGCCTCGTCGACGATGAGGACGGAGTCCGGGTGCGCGCGGCAGAGGTCGGTCAGGTGGTCGCGGTGCAGGTACAGCCCCAGGGGGTTGTTGGGGTTGGAGAAGAACACGTACGGGTATCTGGCCATGGCCGACGCGACGCGGTCCAGCCGGGACTGGGCGGTCTCCGTGACGCCCGGCAGCGGTCCCTCGTGCACGGGGAACCACCGGATGGTGTCGGTGTAGTCGGGGGTGATGACGGCGACCTCGGAGGTCGGCAGCAACTGGGCCAGGACGCGGATGAACTCGGTGATGCCGCGCCCCGGGACCAGGTGCTCGGGCGCGACCCCGAGGAACGTGGCGTACGCGTCGACGAACCGTTCCTCCATGCCGTAGGGGTGGGCCAGGATCTCGCGGGGGTCGACGGACCGCAGGACGGCCTCCACGGCCGGCGGGGGGCCGTAGCGGTTGACGCAGGTGCTCAGATCCAGATGGATGGAACCGGAAAGGGTGCGCAGATCCCCGCCCTGCAACTCGGTGATCTTCATCGGCGGTGTCAACGGAAGCTCCTCAGGGGTCACATGCGTTCGAAGGACCGGAAGCGCTCCCAGTCCGTCACGGCGGTGTCGAAGGCGTCCTGCTCGACGCGCGCCATGTTCAGGTAGTGGTCGACGACGTCCTCGCCGAACGCGTCCTTGGCCAGCTCGCCGGAGTGCCACAGGGCGGCCGCGTCGCGCAGCGAGGCGGGGACGCGCGGGATGCCGGGGTCCGCGTAGGCGTTGCCGGCGCACGGCTCGGGCAGTTCGAGCCGCTGGTCGACCCCGTGCAGACCGGCCGCGATCATGGCGGCGACGGCCAGGTAGGGGTTGACGTCGCCGCCGGGCACGCGGTTCTCGACGCGCAGACCGGCGCCGCGGCCGACGACGCGCAGGGCGCAGGTGCGGTTGTCGTGTCCCCAGGCGACGGCCGTCGGCGCGAAGGAACCGGGCCGGTAGCGCTTGTACGAGTTGATGTGCGGGGCGTAGAACAGCGAGAACTCCCGCAGCCCGGCCAGCTGTCCGGCGAGGAAGTGGCGCATGACCGGGGACATGCCGCCGTCCTCGTCGGCGAAGACGGGCCGGCCCTGTTCGTCGCGCAGCGAGAGGTGGATGTGACAGGAGTTCCCCTCGCGCTCGTCGTACTTGGCCATGAAGGTGAGCGCGGAGCCCTGCTGGGCGGCGATCTCCTTGGCCCCGGTCTTGTAGATCGCGTGCTGGTCGCAGGTGACGAGGGCCTCGTCGTAGCGGAAGGCGATCTCGTGCTGGCCGAGGTTGCACTCGCCCTTGACGGACTCCACGGTGAGTCCGGCGGCGCTCATCTGGTTGCGGATGCGGCGCAGCAGCGGCTCGACCCGGCTGGTGCCGAGGATGGAGTAGTCGACGTTGTACTGGTTGGCCGGTTCCAGGCCGCGGTAGGCGCCGCGCCAGGCGTCCTCGTAGGTGTTGTTGAAGAGCAGGAACTCCAGTTCGGTTCCGACGTACGCGCTCCAGCCGCGCTCGGCGAGCCGGTCGAGCTGGCGGCGCAGGATCTGCCGGGGGGAGACGGCGACCGGGTCGCCGTCGTGCCGGACGAGGTCGGCGAGGGCGAGGGCGGTGCCCTCGTGCCAGGGGGTGAGGCGGAGGGTGGCGGGGTCGGTGCGTACGACGAAATCGCCGTAGCCCTGCTCCCAGGACGAGGTCGCGTAGCCGTCGACGGTGTTCATGTCGGCGTCGACGGCCAGCAGGTAGTCGCAGGCCTCGGTGCCGTGGCCGAGGACTTCGTCGAGGAAGAAACGGGCCGAGAAGCGCTTGCCCTGGAGCCTGCCCTGCATGTCGGGAAAGGCGAGGACGACGGTGTCGATGGCGCCCGACGCGACGAGCCGCGTCAGTTCGTCCACGGACAGCGGCGGTGTGCGGTCTGCCACGGAGCGGGGACCTTCCGGGTTCGGGTGCGGGGTGCGGGGGCTGCGGGCGGCGGCCGGGCGGGTCAGCCGGCCGGGACGCGGGCGGGGAGGCGGAACAGCGAGGCCATGTGCGCGAGGTAGCCGGGCTCGTCGAGCAGGAAGGCGTCGTGGCCGGCGGCCGACGTCGTGTCGTGGTACCGGGTCACCGTCAGTCCGGCGGCGGTCAGCCGCTCGTCCAGTTCCCGGGCGGCCTGCGGCCCGAAGAGCCGGTCGGAGGCGAAGCTGACCAGGTGGACGTCGGGCGTGGCGCCGGGGACGAGGGCGTGCGGCCGGGCGAAGGCGTCGTAGGCGTCCATGGCGGCCGTCAGGGTGAGGTAGCTGTTGGCGTCGAACCGGGCGACCAGCTTGCCCGCCTGGTGTTCGAGGTAGCGCTCGACCGCGAACGGGCCGCGCGCGGCGCTGGTGCCGTCGGGGGCAGGCTGGAACCGCCGGCCGAACTTGGCGTCCAGGGACTCGGCCGACATGTAGGTGAGGTGGGCCAGCATCCGGGCGACGCCGAGGCCGTCCACCGGTCCGGGGTTGTCCGGGTCCTCCGCGTACCGGCCCTGCGCGAAACGGGCGTCGGAGCGGATCGCGGCCCGGCCCACGGCGCTGAAGGCGAGGTTGTCGGTGGTGAGGGCGGCGGCCGTGGCGACCAGGACGAAGCCGGCCGCGTCGCCGGGGTGGCGCAGCAGCCACTCCAGGGCCTGCATGCCGCCCAGGGACCCGCCGACCACCGCGTGCAGCCGGCCGACGCCCAGGTGGGCGAGGAGTTCCCGGTGCACCCGCACCATGTCGCTCATGGTGACGGCGGGGAAGTCCGGGCCGTAGGGCCGCCCGTCCGGTCCCGGGGTGCGCGGGCCGGTGGTGCCGGCACAGCCGCCGAGCACGTTGGCGCAGACGACGTGGAAGTGGTCGGTGTCGATCGGCCGGCCGGGGCCGATCATGGGCTCCCACCAGCCCGGCAGGTCCTCGGGGTCGTGCCGGGCGGGGTGCGCGTCACCCGTAAGGGCGTGGCAGACGAAGACCGTGTTGTCGCCGGAGGGGGCCGGTGTCCCGTACTCCTCGTACGCGACGCGGACGTCGCTGAGGGTCCCGCCGGCCTGGAGCCGTAACGGGCGGCCGGCCGGGAAGAGGTGCGCGAAGCGGAGGTGCCGGCTGAGGGGCGCGGCGACGTCCGGCGGCGCGGGCCTCTCAGGCGGCACGGGAAGGCTGTCCACGGCTGAAATCTCCCTGTCGTCCGTCGTTTCAGCGGTCTGCGGCGCGTTTGCCGGCGGCCGTCCCGAAGGCCCGGAACAGCGCCTGCGAGACCGGGTCCGAGGCCGCGTACCACTCGGGGTGCCACTGGACGGCGAGGGCGAAGGAGCGCGCGCCGGCCACGGAGACGGCTTCCACCACCCCGTCGTCGGCGGTGGCCTCCACCCGCAGTCCGGGCGCGACCCGGTCGATCGCCTGCATGTGCAGGGAGTTGACCCGGACGGACGGCGGGCCGCCGAGGATGTCCCGGAGCCGGCCGTCCGGGGCGAGCCGTATCTCGTGCGCGGGCAGGTACTGCTGGTCGCGCGGGAGCGAGAGGTCCTCGCGGTGCGCGGTGGTGGGCAGGTCGCGCAGGGTGCCGCCGAAGGCGACGTTCAGCTCCTGCAGACCCCGGCAGATGCCCAGCAGGGGCAGTCCCGCGTCGAGGACCGGGCGGACGGCCGCCAGCGCGAGCGCGTCGCGGTCGGGGTCGCGGGAGCCGGAGGCGGGCGGACCGCCGTAGCGCTCGGGGGCCACGTTGCTCTCGTGTCCCCCGAGCACCAGGCCGTCGAACCGCCCGGCCAGCGCGGCGAAGTCCACGGCGGGCCCGGGGATCAGCGCCACCGCGCAGCCGGCCACCTCCTCCAGCGCCCTGACGTACGCGCGGCGGACGGTGGCGTACGGCACCGCGTCCCAGGTCTCGGTGGAGCAGGCGAGGGCGACGAGCGGGCGCGTCATGCAGCGTCCAGGGCCTGGGCGAGGTCGTCGATCAGGTCGCCGGGGTCCTCCACGCCGACGGCCAGCCGGATCGTGCCCGGGGTGACGCCGGCGGCGATCTGGTCGGCCTCGGGGAGCTGGGCGTGGGTGGTCGACGCGGGGTGGGTGGCCAGCGTGCGGACGTCGCCGACGTTGGTGACGTGGGAGACCAGGCGCAGCGCCTCGATGAACCGGCAGCCGGCCTCGCGGCCCGCCGACAGCTCGAACTGGACGAGGGGTCCGCCGTTGCCGCCGAGGTAGCGCTCGACCAGCTCCGCGTCCTGTCCGGTGACCAGGCTCGGGTGGCGCACGGAGCCGACCTTGGGGTGTCCGGCGAGGAAGGCGGCGACCTGGGTGGAGTTCTCGCCGTGGGCCCGCATCCGCAGCGGCAGCGTCTCCAGGCCCTGGATCAGCAGCCAGGCGTTGAAGGGGCTGAGGGCGGGGCCGAGGTCGCGCAGCAGGGTCTCGCGGGCCTTGAGCAGATAGCCGCTGCGTCCCAGCGGGGCCTTGAGGTCGCCGCCGGTGTTCGTCCACACCGCTCCGCCGTGGGCGACGTCCGGGGTGGTCATCAGCGGGTGCCGGGCGGCGTGCCGCTCCCAGTCGAAGCGGCCGGAGTCGACGATCAGCCCGCCGAGGGTGGAGCCGTGCCCGCCGATGTACTTGGTCGCGGAGTACACCAGGATGTGCGCCCCGTGCTCCAGCGGGCGGCACACGTACGGCAGCATCGTGTTGTCCAGGATCAGCGGTACGCCCTCCTGCTCGGCGAGTTCCGCCACGGCCCCGATGGGGAACAGGCGCAGCCGGGGGTTGGGCAGGGTCTCGCCGAACCAGCAGCGGGTGTTCTCGTCGGTGGCGGCCGCGAAGTTCTTCGGGTCCGCGGGGCTGACGAACCGGGTCTCGATGCCGAACCGGGAGAAGGTGCTGGACAGCAGGTTCCAGGTGCCGCCGTACAGCTCCTCGGAGCTGACGATGTTGTCGCCGGCCTGGCAGATGTTCAGCAGCGCCAGCGCGATGGCGGCCTGCCCGGAGGCCACGGCGAGACCGGCCGCGGCGCCGTCCACGGCGGCCATCCGCTCTTCCAGGACGTCGCAGGTGGGGTTGTTGAGCCGGGAGTAGGCGTGGCCGTCCTCGCGCAGGTCGAAGATGTCCGCAGCGGCGGCGGTGCTGGGCAGCTCGAAGGCCGCCGTCTGGAAGATCGGGGTGACGACGGGCGGGGTGGGCCCCATGCGCCACTCGTACCCGGCGTGCACGGTCGCGGTCCGCGGGCTGCGGAACTGCTTGCCCTGGGCGGGTGTCTCATGCGGTGGCATGCGCGGTCTCCCCGGTCGCTGTGGTGGGCGGGTTCAGGTGCGTGTTCGGATCGGTGTCCGTGGGCGTGGTCATGTACCGGACGATGGCGGACATGGCGCTCTGCTGGCCCTGCGGCCCCTTGTGGAACAGGCCGCCGAACTGGGCGTCCACGGCCGCGTACGCGGGGTCGCGCAGCCGGATCGCGCGCGCCTCGGGCAGCCGGTAGAAGGGGGTCCGGGGGTCGAGGTGGTGCTCCAGGTGGAAGTGGTCGTTGTGGATGCCGGTCAGCAGCCGTTCCCACAGCCGGCTCTTGCGGTTGCGGGTCATGTAGAGGTCCACCCGGGAGTCCCGGACCAGCGGGGTGTGCTCCGACAGCTCGATGTACCAGCCGAGGATCTGGAAGCTGGTCAGGTACGGGAGGAACCAGAACAGCACCAGTCCGACGAGCCACCCGCCGTACCACGCGAGGCCGACGACGGCGGCCCAGAAGACCCAGAAGCCGATGCGGTCCAGCCGCTGCTTGCGGCGCTGCACCGGGTTCGCCGCCGCCGCCTGCGCCTTGCCCTCGCCCTTCAGCACGCGGTACCGGTTGCGGACCAGGTAGCGCAGATAGCCCCAGGTCTGCGAGCCCAGCAGCGGCATGACGACGACCCGCCGCACGTACGCCCCGTTGCCCGCGCGCCGGTAGGCACCCTGCTCGATGAAGAAGCGGAGGTCCGGGTCCAGGTCGGGACTGCCCAGCCGCGGGTGGTGGGTGTAGACGTGCGACACCTTGTACGCGTAGTGCTGCTGGAAGATCGGATACGCCGTGAAGACGGTGCCCATGGCCATCTGCCACGTCCGGTTGGCTATGCCCACCCCGTGCGCGCAGTCGTGCAGGATGGTCGACAGGCCGCGCTGGCGGGCCCCGATCAGGACCAGGGCGAGGGGATAGCACCAGTAGGAGCCGTAGACACACAGCAGGATCAGACCCGCGATCCAGACGGCGTCCGCCACCCAGGCGAGCGCCGCGTGCCAGTTGTCCGGGCGGTTCAGCTTCCGCAGGTCCGCCTCGACGTCGGCGGGGAAGCGGTACATGGTGTAGCGACGTCCGTTATAGGCCCACTGCTCGTCTTGCACGTCGTGTCCAGACATGCCGTGGATCTCCTTCCTTTCCGCGACACCAGAATCCAATCAAGGGTGGCATGCGGGGAGTTGGGGGCGGGTAAGCGAAGTGCGCAGCCGCAGAGGGGGAAAGTCAGCGCGTCGTGGACGCGCGCGGGGTGGGTGGGTCTGTAGTGTCCGCCGACACGGCGGACCGGGAGGGTGCCGTCAGGCGGGCCGGCTCCCGGGAACCAAGGTCATATGCCGGTGGCACCCGGGCACCGGCGGGACGGCGCCCCCGCCGGCGGGGTTTGCGGACGGGAAACGCCGTCCGGGCACGGCGGCGGGCCGGCAGCCGGCCGGGTAACGCCCCCGGAACCCGGGTAACGGCCCCGGAACAAAGGCCCGCGCGAACCGGGGTGCGGGGGTGCCGGGCGTCACGGGGTGCCGGCCGGGGAGGCGCGCGGCCGGACGGGCGAGAGTGCCGTACGGCCGGTCAGACCAGCCCGACCTCGTAGGCGCGGGAGACGAGCTGGGCGCGGTCGCGGACGCCCAGCTTGGTGCGTACGCGGTACAGATGGGTGAGCACGGTGGCCACGCCGATGGTCAGCTCGCGGGCCACCTCCTCGGTGGACATGCCGCGGGCCACCATCCGCGTCACCGTCCGTTCCCGCGGGGTCAGTTCGGTCACCTCCGGGTGCGGCGCGGGCTCCGGGGCGTCCTGCGCCCGGAACCAGGTGACCAGGCGTTCGGCGACGTCCGGAGCGAGGACGGTCCGGCCCGCGGCCGCCGCCCGGATCGCGGTGACCAGTTCCTGCGGGCTCGCGTCCTTGCCCAGCAGGCAGTTCGCGCCGGCGTGCAGTACATCGCCGACCGTCTCGTCGGCGTCGGTTATCCGGGTGAACACCACGGTGCGGGGCGGCGCGTCCTCGGTGCGCAGCCGGCGGATCAGCTCCAGACCGGACAGGGCGCGCAGGCTCAGATCGGTGACCACGACATCGGGCCGCCCGGTGCGCACCAGGGCGAGGGCCTCCGTGCCGCTGCCGGTCGTGCCGATCACATCGATGTCCGCCACGGCGTCCAGCAGTGTGCTCAGCCCGTGCCCGATGACCGGCAGTTCGTCGCAGACGAGCACCCGGATGGTCATGCCGTTCCCCGCACGGCCGTGGTGGTCCGCCGATTCGGAATGGCCGGAAACATCGGCTTCCCGGAGGCGCCGGGGCAGAGCCCCGGTGGACCGGTGCGGCTGTGGGTGGGATCTCCGACCGTGCGGCGCAGGCAGACCAACGCGTCTTCTCCTCGGCTCCAGGAGCGCCATGACCCGGTGGTGCGGTCCGTGGCGTCATGCTCGAACTCTCGGCCCATTCACATGAGTTGACGACCCAGGTGGACACTACAGTGATCAACGCCGCACGGCAGGAGCCTTTCCGGCCACGCGGTACCCTCCGCTTCCGCGGCCACTGGAGTTCCCGCCGCCGTCCTCACTAGAGTTGACGACGCGGATGGGGGTTGAAGAGAGGGCAAGGCCGATGGGCGACGACACGCCGGCACTGGGCGGCGCGACGGATTCCGCGCGGACCCTCGCGCAGAAGATCGACCGCCTGTTCACCACAGCGTTCGCGAACGGACGGAAACCCTCCCATGAGGAGGTCGCCACCGCGATCAACATCGCGGCCGGCGAGAAGACGATCAGCGGGACCTACGTCTGGCAGCTCCACACCGGCAAGAAGGCCAACCCGACGAAGCGGCACCTGGAGGCTCTTGCCCGGTATTTCGGGGTCAGCGCGGCCTACTTCTTCGACGAGGTCGAGGCGGCACGGATCGACGAGCAACTGGACCTGCTCATGGCCCTCAGGAAGGCGGGCATCACCGACCTCGCCCTGCGGGCCAGCGCCCTGTCCGAGGCCGGCCGGCGCAGCGTCGCCGCCCTCGTCAGCGAGTTACGGGAACTGGAGGGCCTGGACCCGTCGAACGTCCCGCCGGCCGACAGGCCGGCCTGAGCGCCGCCACCGGCCCGGGCCCCGGGCCCTTCCGCCCCCGCCAGGCACCGGCCGGACGGGCCCGGCAGCCGTGCCCCCCGCGCCGGTCCGCGCCGGTCCGGGCCGGCGGCTGCCGGGACCGGCCGAGGTGTCACCGGCGACGCGCTGTGCCCGCGCACCCCCGGCCGTCGGCGCCTACGCTGGAGGAAGGGGCCCGCGCAGTCGCTCCTGGAGGACCCATGTCGCAGATCGACGACAAACACGACGCGCTGATCTCCCGGGGAGTACTCGACCTGGGCGCCGCGACCGGGGACGAGGAGCCGCTGTACGACGGCGGGGCGTGCCGGGCCTATCAGTTCGGCCGCATCTACTTCCACCCCCGTATCGGTGACGCCTTCGAGCTGCACGGCCTGATCCTCGACACCTACCTGGAGCTGGGCGCCGAACGCAGCGGACTCGGCTACCCGCTCACCGACGAGTCCGACGCCCCGGACGTCGCCGGCGGTCGCGTGAACGGCTTCGAGCAGGGCACCCTCCTGTTCGACCCGGCCTCCGGGACCGAGGTGCGGCTCACCGACCGGGAGGTGCTGCCGCAGGTGATCGTCAAGGTCGCGGACGGGGTGTCCGTGCCGCTCGAACCGGGCGGCAGCCTCGGCCTCGACGAGCTGGCGTCCCAGGTGCTGGGGCCGGACGGCGAGGCCGCCGTGGAGACGGTCCGCGCGCTGCTGCCCGACCTGACGGCGCACCGCGTCTTCGACTCGGTCTCCGCCGGGCAGCTCCAGGCGATGACCGACCGGGCCACCCAGGACGAACCCGACTACACACCGCCGGACTTCAACACCTACCTGGAGATCGACTGCCCGACGGGGTGCGACACCGAGGCGCTCGCCACCGCCCTCGCCTCGGTCCCGGGCACGGTCGAGTACGCCTACACCGTGCCGGTCGCCTCCGATCCGGTGGTCGGTACCGCGAATCCGCTCTTCGCCCAGCAGGGTTACCTGAGGCCGGCCGGGGACGGCGTCGGCGTGCAGGCGGCCTGGGCCAAGGGCGCGGACGGGGGCGGCACCCAGTTCATCGACCTCGAACAGGGCTGGTTCGTCGGCCACGAGGACCTGCCCGCCCCTCTCCGGCTGATCGACGGGGTGAACCGCAACAGCAGCTTCGCACACGGCTGTGCCGTCGTGGGCGAGGTCGCGGGCACCGACAACGCGCGGGGCATCTGCGGGATCGCGCCGAAGACCTCGGCGCGGCTCATCTCGTACTTCCGCCCCACGGAGGAGCTCAATTCGCCGAAGAGCCGGCAGACCGTCGCGGACATGATCATGCGGGCGCAGTCGGAACTCACCCCCGGCGACGTGCTCTTGCTGGAAGTCCAGCTCGTGGCACAGATCGGCGGCACCGACCGCCCCGTACCGGTGGAGACCGACCGGGTCTGCTTCGAGACCATCAGACTGGCCACCGCCCTCGGCGTCGTCGTCGTGGAGCCGGCGGGAAACGGCGCCGCCGACCTGGACGGCTTCGTGGACCATCTCGGCCGGCACGCCCTGAACCGCACGGCGCAGGGTGAGTTCCGGGACTCGCGGGCCGTCATGGTCGGCGCCGCCGCGTCCGTGCCGCCGCACCGCCGCGGGCCGTCCAGCAACTTCGGCAGCCGCGTCGACTGCTACGCGTGGGGCGAGAACATCGTCACCTCGGGCAACCCGAACGCGCCCACGAAAGCCGACGCCTACTGGACCGGACCCTTCTTCGGCAACACCTCGGGCGCGGCACCGATCATCGCGGGCGTGTGCCTGCTCGTCCAGAACCTGTTCACCACGCTGAACCCCGGCACCGGCGGGCCCGGCAGGCTCAGGCCGGCGCGCATGCGCGAGGTGCTGACCGATCCCCGCAACAGTACGGCGGGTGCTCCGGGCGCCTCCATCGGCGTGATGCCGGACCTGCGGAAGCTGATCGCGCACGAGTTCGTCTGATCGGGCGCCGTACGGGCGGTGCCGTCGGCCATCACTGACACGAAGTCAGTGATGACCGAACCCGTCGTGTCCGTGGTCGTCATCACGTCCGTCGTCGCGGTCGTCGTCATGGCCGTGGTGGCCGGGCGGGAGATCGACGGTGTCGCAGTAGATCACCGGTCCCTGGGGTGCGGAGGGGGCGGCGGGGCCGTCGGCGGGGATGCCCTCCGTCTCCATGACCAGCAGGCGCAGCGGTGCTCCGTGCCGTACGGCCGGTACGGTGAGCGCGCCGCTGTAGGACGGCGTGCGGGTCGACTCCGCCTCGGCCGAGGTGAGGACGGTGGCGGTGTCCTCCAGGGTCACCCAGCCGAGGTCGTCGTCGCCGACGACGTCGTGCCGGCGCTGGAGCGTGGCGGTGATCCGCGGCCGCGTCGACGCGGTGGGGTCCCAGGAGGGGCCGGTGACCGTGACGGAGAGCGGCGGGCCGGGCCGGACCGTGAGCTGCCGGTCCGGCAGGGTGCGGACCAGATCGGCGAGGACGACCGACGAGACCTCCTCACCGGGGATCGAGGCGGGCTGGTACCGGACCAGTGCGAGCCGTACGAAGGGCAGGCAGGCGTCCTTGGTGTCCAGTTCGAGGTCGCAGAACCAGCGGCCGCCCGGCTCCCCCGCGTCGAACTGCGGGACGAAGCCCACGACCGTCACGGGCAGCGAGCCGCCGGGCAGAGACAGCAGGAGCTTCCTGGGCTGCCCCACCGCGTTGGTGAACACGTCCGGGGTGGGTGCCACGACGGGCGCGGAGCGGTGGACGGGGTCTCGGCCCATCAGGGTGACCCAGGTGTCGCGCAGGGACGCGGGGTTGCCGCCGGGCGGCTCGCCGAGGACCACACCGAGCAGTTCGCCAAGGCCCGAGGAGAGCCACTGGCGGGCCAGGTACACCCGGATGCCGCCGCCGCGCCGGCGCCGGACGACGGCACCGGACGGCCCGGCGGTCTGCTCCAGGGACAGGGTGGGGACGCAGTACAGGACCCGCGGTGCCGTGGGTGCCGCGCTGCTGGGCACCGAGTGCTCCCGCGCGGCGCCCTGGACGGTCAGCGCGTTCGGGCCGGGTCCGGCGGACCCCGGAGGGGGAGCGGGCGGGAAGCAGTCACCGAACCGGCTGCCGGCCAGCGGGCGGTAGCGCACCTCGCGGTGCTTGGTGTCACCGAACTCGTGCCGGGTGAGCAGGGGCGGCGTCTTGTCGGCCGTGGCCCTGTCCTCGGCCGCCTGGGTGTCGAAGGTCAGGACACCGTCCTGGAGGACGGCGGGGTCCGTGCCGGGGATGCCGGTCCGGGAGGCCCGCGCCGTGAGCAGTCCGAACACCGGCGCGGTCATGGGCCGGGCGACGATTCCGTCGGGCCCCTCGTCCGTCACCTCGGTCCACTCCGCGACCAGGTCGATCCGGCCCGTGCTGCTCTCGTCCAGCGCGATGGTGCCGGCGAGCTGCTCGGACGTCGCGTTCCTGGCGCGGGTCCGCGTCGGCGGGGACAGGGTCAGCACGGGGGTCCGCAGCGGCCGCTGGACCGCGTGGACGAGGGTCAGCTCGTGCCAGGGGGTGAACATCCAGTGGCCGTTGGCCGCCGCCAGTTCCAGCGCGTGCTCGGCCTTGCGCAGCTCTTCCGCCCGCTCGGCCTCGGTGCCCGGCGCCGGTTCCCGGGACCAGGCGGCCATGCCCATGAGGTCGGCGTCGAAGTCGAGGGCGGAGCAGACCCGGACGGTGACCGCGGCGCCCGGTGGCAGCGACACGGTCAGCACCCGGGACGCCCGGTCGAAGCGGGGCGGCGCGGTGCCTTCGGCCAGCCTCAGCCTGAAGGACCGCGGGCGGTGCCAGGCATCGCCGTCCCAGGGGATCAGGAACGGCGTGCCGGGGGGCATGCCCGGCAGGTCCCACAGGGCGGCGCCGCGGGCCAGGGGGTCGGGGAGGCCGCGCATGGGGACGTCCTCGCCCGTGTGCAGGGCGACCACCGCCGGGTGGCCGGGGTCCGTCAACGGGTGGCCGGGGTCCGCCGCCGACGAGCCGACGGTCTCCAGCCGTACGCCCGGGCCGGGATCGTTCAGGGCGCCGCTCTCGCGCACGGCCAGTTCGTAGACCGCGTCCTGCACGGCGTGGTCGGTGGAGCCGATGGCCGCGTCCAGCAGCCCGTGCCACTCCACACACCGCAGCGATGTCTTCGGTGCCACGACGTGACGTTCGTCGGCGCCCTGGTAAGGGACGTGTCCTTCGCGGGTGACCAGCGGCGACCGGTTGAACTCCGCGGCGTACTGCTCCGCCGTGCGGCCGGCTCCCGGGGCCGGCTGCGGGCCGTGGCCGCAGTCGGCGGTGAAGCCGGCCTTGCGCCCCAGGTTGGTGAGGCTCTCACAGCCGGGAACGCCGTCGGCGTCGGCCCCGGAGAAACCCTGCTGCCGCTGTTCCTCGGCATAGGCGGCCCTCGTCATATCGCCGAAGAACCTGTCCACGCCGCCCACCAGGCGGTGGCCCACGGCCATGAGGGCCGCTTGGACGACCGCGATGTCGTCGTTGGTCAGGCCGGGCTTGACACGGGCCAGGAGGACGGTCGGCTCGTTGTCCGCGGGTTCGTCCGGGGCGGCCGGTGGCGGCTGGTCGCCCGGGCTGCTGCGGAGCACCATCCGGAAGGTGGAGGCGCCTTCGGCGAGCGGCAGTCTCGGTACCACCGCCGGCGCCGGGACGGCCTCGAACCGGCGGAAGACCAGCGGCGGATCGGGGACCGCCACACCGGGCAGCCGCATCAGGGCATCGGCCTGCGCCAGGTCGAGTCCGTTGCCCGCCAGGTCGACGGTACGCAGCCGCAGCCGGTAGCGACGGCCGTAGCGCAGGGCCGGCAGCGAACCGCGTGCCGCCCTGACCGTGATCTCCAGCGGCAGTCCCGGCGGCGCCTCGTTCTTGAGGGGCACCGGGGCGTTGGGAGCCTTCTGGGTGTCGGGGTCCCCGTCGTCGGTGTCCAGCACGAGGCCCGGGAGGGGCGCGGCCAGGGACCATCCGCGCCAGACGACCAGCGGTTCGGGTACGTAGAGCGCCGGATCGCCCTGGGGTGAGACCAGGTGGGCCTGGAAGAAGCCCTCGTCGGCGGCCGTCAGCAGGAGTGGCCCGTCCTGGGGCCGCCGGTACTCCACCTCCCGGGCGTGCAGCGAGAACCAGCGCGCGCGGTCCTCGTCCCAGATGTCCAGCCGGTGGCCGCGGACCAGGTCGTCGGCGAAGAGCACGGGGGCGGCCGGCTCCTGCTGGGCGGCCTGGGGCGCCGACCCCGCGGCCTGCGGACCGGCCGCCTCGCCGTGCGGGGACACGGCCTCGCCGTGCGGGGGCGACGCCTCCCCGTGCGGGGGCCGCGTCCGCTGCTCGCGCTGGTGTGCGACCACGTCGCCGAAGGTCCTGTCCTGGTCGGCCGCCCGGTCGAGTGCCGACCGCAGACCGGCCATGCGGTGGTGTCTGACCAGCGCGATCCCATGGGCGCGGACCGGGGACAGCCCGGTGGCCTCCTCGTGGACCTGCAGCAGCTTCAGGGCGGCTCCGTCGACGTCCGCCTGCTCGACGGAGAAGTCGCCCGCGAGCGCGACGAGACCGCGGGCCGGCGACGCCAGCGGATCGGCGACGGCCGGCGGGTCGGCGGCGGTCGGCTGGTCAGCGGGAGGCGGGGGGTCGCCGGCGGCCGGCGGGTCGGCGGTGGTCGACGGGTCGGGGACGGTAGGCGGTGGCGCCGCGGGCAGGAAGATCCGGCGGGCGGGCGCGGGCGGAACCGGGGGAAGGGGGTCCAGGCCGAAGTAGTAACGGGTGAGGCAGGAGACGTTGTACGTCTGGGGGCCCGGCTCGGGGTGCCACACGGGGAGGACGGTCAGCACCTGCCGGCCGTCGGACTCGGGGAGCCCGGCCGGCAGGACGAAGTCCAGCACCAGTCCGAGGCGCCGCAGCAGCACGGGGTGGTCGCCCAGCGAGGTGAGCATCGTATGGAAGTCCAGCAGTGGCCCGGGCGGGGACGCGTGGGGTCCGGCCGCCGGCTGTCCGTCGGCCGGCGGCTCCCCGGCGGCCAGCGACCGACCCCCGGGCGGCGACCCGTCGGTCGCGGACGGGCCGGCGGCCGAGGGCCGGTGGAAGGCGTCCAGCTCCGCCAGCTCCACGGGCACGGCGTTGTCGGTCTGCGCTTCCAGGATGTGGGTCCCCGGCTGGCCCGCGAGCATCTCGGCGTGGGCGCGCCGCAGCATGTCGTTCGTCGGGGGCGGTGTCCCGGGCGAGTCCTTCGCCGCCCTGGCGTAGACGCGCTGGGTGAAGTCGCGGACTTGCCGCGCCGAGTAGCTGCGCATCTCCTTCCTGGGGGCCTCGCAGGTGTAGTGCTCCAGCGGGGTGGCCTCGTGGAAGAGACTCGTCCACAGGGCCGTGTCCGGCGCCGGTCCCCGCGGCTTGAGCGGACCGGTGAAGGGCACGGGCACGGGCGGGGTCGCGGTGCCGTCGGCGGTGGCGAACTGGAAGGTGGCCGCCTTGACCTTCTCGGGCCACCCGAGGAAGTCGGGGAAGCCGGCCAGCGTGGCGTTCACCGCCTCGGCCGGGAGCAGCCGCGGGGCCACGAACACCGACACACGCACCCCGGTGCCGTCGTCCGGGAGTCCGGCCGGGAGGACCGTCCAGTTGATGTGCTGTTCAAGGGGCATGGACATCACCCGTGGGGCTGGGGGGCGTACGCCTCGCAGAATTGGCGCCAGTACGGTTCCCGCGGGACGCACTCGGCGAAGGTCGGGTCGCACGGGGCACCGGAGAAGCTCCGTTCGAGTTCGAGCGTGACGGACTTGCTGAAGAAGGCGATCCGTACGCTGACCGTGAGCGTGCCTTTGCCGTGGACCACCGACTGGTGGCCGCTCTTCACATACGTCAGTTCGAGGGAGAACTCGACGGACACCGTGACGATGCCCAGCACACACAGGAATCCGCTGCAGTGCAGATAACCGGTGAGGGAGACCTCGTCGGGCTGCTTCTCGACCTTTTTGAGCGTGAAGCGGATGCCCGCCATGATCGAGACGCCGCCGCTCGCGACCCCGAGGTTCAGCGCCACGGCGCCGCCGAACTCTATGGCCCCCTCGATCCGCTGCACCCCGGTCGTGTCGAGCAGCATGGAGAAATAGCCGCCGCCACCGAGCAGGGACACGGTGACGTTGAAGGGGTGTTCCCGCTCGGAGACGGAGAAGCGGAAGGTGACGGGCGCGTCGCCGAGGGGGATGGCCAGCTCCGCCGTGAGGGAGACGTTCGCCAGGGTGAAGACGCCGATCGTGAGGGCCGGGAGCGCGAACTTGTAGCCCGCCCGGACACCCTTGTCGTCGACGTCCACGTAGGCGCCGGAGCCGAAGACGTCGGCCGGCAGGGCGTCGCGGAGGGTGTTGATGAACTCCAGGTCCTTCTCGAAGGTCAGCGTCAGTCCGCTGGCCGTGATCTCGGGCTTCCTGCCGGGGCCGGTCTCGAAGGCCAGCTCGGCGATGTCCACGCGCGCGATCTCGAAGAAGGCGAGTGCGAAGCCGTTCAGTCTGCCCCGCACGACGGCCTGGTCGACCGCGTCCTTCGCGCGGACGGTCCGGGCGTCCAGGGTCAGCACGGCATCGTGCAGATCGACGGGGAACGCGTCCGGTTCGCCCGGGTTCGCCGGTCCCGGCTCCCCCAGCCTGGTCTTCCACACGTAGCGCAGCTCCTTGCCCCCTGAGCCCGGCAGGTCGCGCACCCGCAGCACGGGCGCGGGCAACAGGCCGGCGGGGTCGTTCAGGATCGCCTCGATCCGCTCCTCGCTCAGCTCGCGGAGCGTGTCGAGGCCGCCCGCCGCGTCGCGCAGATACCGGTCCAGGCAGATCTTGCCGAGGAGTCTGGCCCCGCCGAACGCCTTGCGCATCTCAACGACGCTCCGGGCGCCGGTCACCGCCCCGGTGGGGTCCGTCTGGAACACGTCCGGAACGACACCCGCCTGCGTGGTGATCAGGCTCAGCTCGGTCTTGGGGCTGGCGACGCCACCGGCCTGCTCTCCGGCGACGGTGAGCGGAATCGGGGGGTTGAGCCCGAGGTAGGCGCCCGCGGGGTGGTTCTCCATGCCCTGCTTGAGGTAGGTGTCGTCGAACTCGACCGGCACCGCGCCGGCGTTCGCGAGGAACTGCTCCACGGCGGGGACCCGCACCGTCGCCGACCGCACGTGGGGCCGGACGGCGACGCGCCCGTTCTGCTGCGAGGTGCGCTCGACGGCGAAGGTCAGGGTGTCGACCGCGTGGCTGGTGCTGCCGGAGGCACCGGCCGGAGGCTGCGCCATCGCCATCACCTGGCCGCGCAGGCCGACCTGCATGCGGCTGGGGATTTCGCGGACCAGCTCCGCCACCCGGGGCTCCGGGTTCTCGAGTGCGTCGGGTATGAAGATCAGGGGCATCTTGAAGCTGACCGCCCGGCCCTCCGAGTCCGTTCCGATCAGGGTGAACTGGTGGTCGGTTTCGTCGAGGAGTTGCACCCAGAAGGCGTCGGTGTCCTCCAGCGGCTTCCTCGGATCGCTGGGGCGCGGCGCCGTCGTCGAAGGCGACTTGATCGGCGGGGTCACGCGGTCGGTGATCCGCAGGGCACGGAAGGGCATCTCCCGTCCGGCGTGCGGGAATCCGGTGTCCGGCCCGTACCGGACCTCCGGCTGCTTGATGATGATGTGCTCCTCCTGCTGGAGGTAGGCGGTGATGCCGTCGTTCGGGGAGGCGACGAACACCCGGCGGAACTCGCGCACGTGAGCGGCCAGGTGACCGGGGGTCACGACGCCGCGGGTCACCACGCGCAGGTACTGGTCGCGGCCCAGGGCCGTGATGTGGTCGTACGCCTCCAGCACCGGGACGGGCCGCCCGGCCAACGGGTACCGGGACTTGTCGTCCTCGGACACCCTCTCCAGCTCCCAGGCTCCGTGCAGATGGGCCGACGCGCCCAGCGGGGTGACGATGAACTGTTCGGCGTGCAGGGGCGCGCTCGGGACGTCGATGGGGCCGTCGCCCGGGACGACGAGTTCGGTCCGGCTGGTGAGGGTGACGAGGTCGTCCAGGTTGCGGGCGGTGAGCGGGGTGTCCGCGAAGCCCCGGCCCGGGAGCGCCGCGACGGCCCGCAGCAGTGCGTCCGCGCCGTGCGCGCCGTGCAGCCGCGCGTGCCACAGCGCGGTGCGCCCGTCGGCCTGGTGGGGCTTTGGCCGGCTCAGCCAGTCCACCTGATCGTCGTAGGTGACCAGCAGCCGGAGGGGCAACTCGATGACGCTTCCGGGAAGCCCGTGGAAGACCGTCGACCCGGCGGGGTCCGGGTTCCCCGCGCCGGGCGGGACCGTCAGCGGCACGAGGTGCTGCCAGTCGAGCAGCGCGTCCAGTGACAGGGCCAGGCCGTCCAGGCCGGCCGGCACCGAGAAGGCCAGCGTCGTCGGACCGGCGGTGACCGCTGCGACGGGAACGGGCGGCAGCGGGCTCCCCAGGAGGAAGGACTGCTCGACGACATGCTGCGGCGGCAGCACGGCCAGGACGAACGCCGGCGTGCCCGGCACCCGTGGCACCAGGCGGTGACCGTCGTAGCGCAGATTGACCAGGCTGATGTCGACGACGAGCATGTCCGCCGGCCGCACCACCCGGAAGGGCCCCTCGGCGAGGTCCTGAACTTCGCCCGGAGCGGGCCGCGGCGGCCTCTCCGGGCCGGGGCCGGGCGGACCGGGCGGCCGGTCTCCGTTTCCGCGGCGGGGCCCGCCCGGGCCGTGCCGGTGCCCGCCGAAGGCGCCGTCCCCGCCGCCGTGGTCCCCGCCGCCGCCGTGTCCACCGCCGCCGTGGTCCCCGCCGGGATGGCCGCGCTGCCCGAGCAGCCGCGGGACGACGGGGCGGGCGATGTGGATGGCCATGGGGAAACGCCTCGATCGAGGTCGTGAGGATCGTGCACAGCGCGTGCGGCGACGCCGCCGCTCCCTCCCCTCGTCCCTCCATTTTCGCCCCGGCGCCGGCTTCCCGCCACCGCGCGCCGGCGCTGCCGCGTCCGCCTGCCGGGGCCGGGGCGAAACCTCCGCCGGTCCTACGACGATGCCCTGCACGCTTCCCGCCGGGCGGACTCGGCGCCCACCCGACCGGCCGCACGGGTCCCACGTCCGGCCCGACACCGATGGCGACCCGGCGGGCCGCCCCCGATGATGGTGCCGAACCCCCGGCACGCAGCGGCCCGCCGCACACCTGCGGGTGACGGCCGGCGGCCTCAGGAGGTGATCGGGTGCGCAATCCCCCCAAGTGGCACACCTACGTGGGCCCGAGAACACGACAGCCCGCGCAGCGGACCTGGCACGGGCATGTAACCGTGGTGGTGATCGTGCTCGTGCTCCTGGCGACGACGGTCCTGCTGAGCCTGTTCGGCCTGGAGGACTTCGCGCACGCCCTGACCTTCCCCGGTCGCGTCACCGGCGCGGTCCTCATCGTGGTCTCGGGCACCACGCTGCTGGCCGCCGCCGCCGTCGTGGACCACTGGGTCGGGCGCTGCTTCCCCTTCTCCGGCCTGGTCGCGCTCATCGGTGCGTTCGCGGCCCTGCTGACCAACGCCCTGCTGCTGGCCGAGATCCTCAAGGAGGGCGAGTCCCTTGTCTATCCGCTGCTGTTCGGCATGCTCACAGCGGGTTCGGCATGGGCTGCCTTCGCGGTGTGGCGGGCCTCGGTCACGGTCCCCGCGCCCAAGCGGCTGGCTGTCGCGGTGGTCGTCCCCACCGTCATCGCGATCGGCAACTTCGGCTACCAGACCCTCTACCTGCCCTACCAGCGGCAGACCCAGCCCGTCATCTCGCTGTCCATGGGCAAGGCGGTGCTGAGCAAGGACCGCAAGGCGTTCGCCGTTCCGGTCGACATCACCCTGCAGAACCACAGTGACGCGGGTTTCTACGTGCTCGGCACCGAGTTCCACGCGATGGGGCAACGGGTGAGGCTCAGTTCCAAGGACCGGCTGCAACAGCAGTGGCGTGCCGATGCCAAGCAGTGGTCCAAATCCGAGGAAATCAATCCCCTCGCGCGCAAGGCGGTCCACCAGCCCGGCGAGTTGCTGGAGGCGAAACCGTGGATGCCCTTCGGCCAGTGGATCGAAGCGAGTGACACCTTCACCACGCGACTGGAGCTGCAACTGCCCATCACCACTCCGTACGAGCAGGTGGCGCTCTACAGCACCGCGAGCCTCGCGCGCAAGGACCGGCTCGCGATGGAGCCCCCGCTCAAGTTCGTGACCTCCTCGTGGGAGATGCCCCATGCTCCGGACTGGGTGAAGGAGCAGGAGAAGGACGGCCTCGACTTCCTCATCTACCAGGCCAGAGTGCACGAGAACAACGCGATCGACGAGCGCACGAGAAGGGCGCGCTTCGTCAACGTGCTCTGGAAGTTCGGCAAGAACGGCGCGAGTCTGGCGACGTCCGTCGTGCCACGGGGTGAGGAAGGACTCGTACTCACCCCGTCGCAAGCGACCGAGACGCTGAACCGGTACGGCCTGGTCGACCTCATGGCGGGCCCGTACGAGCGGAACCTGTGGGACATCAAGAACCAGCGCTGACGGCTGCCGCCGCTCCGGTCCCGCCGGTGTGCCGCTCCAGTCCCTCCAGCCAGGCCACCAGGGCGAGCGAGCTGTTCATGCGGTCCCAGGAGTACGCGTCCCCGATGCCGAGCCGGGCCTCGTGCACCGCCCGGCACAGCGTCTCCACGTCGAACATCTCCGCGACCAGCGGATGCCGGGCGGAGCGGCACAGGGCGATGAGTTCGTCGCCGTGTGTCCGCAGGCCGCGGGCGTAGAGGTCGTTGAAGGGGACCTTGTACGACCGGCCGCCGATCGGCGCGGGGAGCAGGTCCGCCATGGCCTCGCGGAGGACGGCCTTGGGCCGGCCCGGCCGGAACGCGGCCGCGAGGGGGACGCGGCGCATCGTGGCGACGACCTCCGGGTCGAGGAACGGGTGCGAGAGGAAGAACCCGTCCCGTCGCGCGCGGTGCCAGGACAGCGGGTCGGGAGCGGCGAGGTAGTTGGCGGCCTCGTACAGCGACTGCTCCGGTCTGCGCCCGAAGACGAACCGGCTCTCCGCGGCACCGGCCTGCCGGTAGCCGTGCGCCCGCGCGAAGCCGGACCGCAGCCACGGGGGCCGGCCGAAGGTGCCGAGGCCGCCGAGCACCGTCCGGCCGCGCACCAGTGCGGTGCAGCGTTCGGCCGTGAGCGGAAGGGCCGGCTGGACCACGTAGGCCCGGACGACCTCCCGCAGGCCCCGTTCGCTCCCGGCGGCCCAGGCGCGGGCCTGCCGGGTCAGTTCCCCGAGCCGGCCGGTGCGGGCGAGCCGGTGCAGGTGGAACGGGTTGGCGTCCGCGACGGGGTCGGCTCCGCAGCCGGTCAGGAGGGTGTCGCAGTCCAGTCGCGCGGCCTCGGAGTGGAGTCTGCTCCAGAACGGGGCGCGGAAGGCGTGCGCGTGGGGTTCCTGGGTGTCGCCGGCGTGGTGCCGGAAGTCGTCGAAGTCGCACACGTCGTCGGCGTCCACGACGACCGGGCGGGCGGCGGGCGCCTGCCGGCGGATCTCCGCCAGCGCGAGGTCGAGGTACGGCCGCTCCGCCGCCAGTTCGCCGCGGGAGAAGCGCCCGGCGAGCAGCACGAGGTCCCCGGCGCCGGCCCGCCCTTCGGCCAGCAGGCGGGCGGCGAGCAGGGCGACGCTGGTGGAGTCGGTGCCGCCGGAGACATGGCAGGCCGTCGTGGTGCCCATCCGGCGTCCGACGGCGTCCTCCAGCGCCCGGCGCAGCTCGCGGGCGGCCTGGCGGAGGTCGCCGGCCGCCGGCTCCGGCGGGTCGGCGGCCGGGCGGGCGGGGCGCGTACGGCTGAGCAGCCGCCCGTCCGGGGCAAGCTCCACCACTTCCCCGCCGAGCACGCGGTGCACCCCGGTGAACGGGGTGAGGTCCGTGTGCGGTTGTGCCAGGTTCCCGGTGAGGTACCGGCAGAAGTAGCGCGGTTCCAGCCCGGTGGCGCTTCCCAGGCTGCGGGCGGAGGTGCTCACGGCCCGCACGCGGCCGCCGGACGCCCGGAAGAACAGGGGGATGCGGGCCTGTCCGTCACGGAGCAGGAAGACGCGGTCGCGGCAGACCAGCACGGCCGCGTAGTCGCCCGCCGGCGGCGCCGGGGCGGCTCCCCGGCGGCCGAAAGCGTCGAGGAGGCGATGGGCGCCCGCCGTCCGGTCGCGGGCCGAGCCCACCCAGCCGACGACGGCCGCGGTGCCGGCCGGTGAGGAGACCGTCGTCACGAGTCCCCGGCGCGCCATGGCGCCGGCGGCCCGGAAGGCCGGTGCGCCGCCGTCCCAGTCGAGGCGGAGCGCGTCCATGTCACCGTCCCCCGCCGTCGATGACGAGCACCGGGGTGAAGGAGTGTCCGCGCGGGTCGGCGTCCGGGACGCACACGCCGGCCGAGTCGGTCCAGGCGTGCAGGGCCAGCGGGTGTTCGCGCACTCCGATGTGGAGCGTGGCCGCCAGACCGCGCCGCCGCAGCAGGACGAAGGCGGTCACGGCCTCGGACTTGCAGTCGCCGTCGACGAGCCAACTGCCGCGGCTGTGCCGCAGCACCGCCCGCTTCAGCCGTCCGACCTCCGCCGCGGAGGGCCGGTCGGCCCGGGCGTACCCCGGAGCGGCCAGGGACAGCAGCCGCAGGACGCGCCCGAACCCGATGGTCCGGATCAGCAGGTGCACCCCCCGCAGCCAGAGTCCGACACCGGCGTCCGCGCGCCTCCTCCGGCGGCCCGGCACACACCCGGCCCGGGTGAGAGCGGTGACGAGTTCGGCGCGTTCCTCCGGGCTTCCCGTGGTGAGCTTCCGTACGTCGGCCGCCGCCATCCCGAGGAAACGGGTCCGCTTCCAGTCGGCGATCAGCGCGCCGTCGGACATGCGGGTGACACGGCAGTGCGGTGACAGGATCCTCGCCACGGCCGCCAGGCCGTCACCGTCCGCTGCCACCGCGCATCCTCCAGGGTGTTGCCGTGGACGGTGTCAGGACTGGTACCCGTGACCGTCGTAGAGTCCGCCGCTGAAACCCCGGATCAGCCGGCCGTTGCCGAGCCGGACCAGCCGGCGCGACGTGCGTCGCCGCAGCAATCGGAGAAACATCGCCTACCTCCAGAGCCTGGCCCGACAGATCAACTCCAGGCTACGCCGCCCGGCATCCCCCGCAACCGGACCACGTCCCAGGACGAACGAGGCATAGGACGCGGACCGGGCTCCCGGCCGCGGTACGGCCCCTCGTCCACGACCCGCCACGCGCCCGGCCGCTCCGCCGGAACCGTCCCAACGCGGCCTCGACGCCCGGCTAGACCGGCGCGGGTGCCTCCGCCCCGGAGGCCGGCCGGACGAGCGACCGCAGCTTCTCCCGTGTCTCCGGATCGGTCGAGTAGACGACCGTGCCGACCATGCCCCGGGTCAGCAGCACCTTGTACGTGTTGCGGACGAGCCGGTCGATCTCGCTGTCCGGTGTGGCCTTCGTGAAGACGGGGTCCTTGGACGCGGTGCGGTCCACGACCCAGCGGTCCGTACGCCACACCAGGTCGGGGCCGATGATCACGCCCGACCAGTCGTACTCGAAGCCCTGCGCGGTGTAGACGCAGCCGACCTGGCCGAATCCTTCCGGTTCCGTGGCCCACAGGGGCGCCGGCGGGGCCCCGAACACGGACCGGTCGCCGTACACGTTCCACGGCCGCGCCCAGTCGCCGATGACGACGTCGGCGGGGAGCGCCGTCATCTCCGGGGTGACCCTGGTCGTCCACTTCCAGCAGTAACCGGCCGACATCCGGGCGCTGTAGCCCTCCGCGCGCCTGGCGACGAGGAAGTCCTCCAACTCCTGAGGGCTCTCGGCGGTCCGCAGTTCCAGCTTGCCGTCGGGCTCCCAGGGGCTGGGCGTGCCGCCCTCCAGGCCGAGCAGGTCGACGACCCACTTCTCGTACGCGTCGCTGCCGCCGCACCGGAACTGGCCGTCCAGTTCGACGACCGTGCAGTCCAGTCCCTGCGCGGCGGCGGCCCGCCGGATCTCCTCCTTGGTGCCCATCTCGCCGGGCCGCACCACCTGGTGCTGGTCCAGCAGGAACACCGGCACCCGGGCGGCATCGATGAGTTCCGAGACCTGCGGCCGGCCGGTACGCAGCTCGGCCTTGGTGTAGCGGTTGGCGGAGGTCTTCCGCAGCCGGTGCGCCTCGTCGCAGATCAGCACGTCGATGTCGTTCGGTTCGGCGTCCATGAAGCTGTTGAAGTACTTGAACAACTGCTGCACTTCGCGCTTCTTGTGCCCGGCGACCCTGCGCATCGTCTTGGTGAACGACGCCGACCCGGTGGCGTGCAGCGCGGACACCCCGCGCCGGTACAGCTCGCCCAGCAGCGACATCGCGACGACGCTCTTGCCGGACCCGGGACCGCCGGTCACCACGACGACCTGCTTGTGGTTGCCGCGCCTGGCCTTGCGCACGGCGGACATCACCATCTCGTAGGCGACCCGCTGTTCGGCGAGAAGGACGAACTGCTCGCGGTCGCGGATCTCGGCCGCTGCGACGGCCATCAGCTGCTTGGACGGCCTGATCCTGGCCTCCGCCAGCATGTCGGCCGCCTCGGCACCGGGCTTGGCCGCGAGCCGGGAGCGCAGGAAGTCCAGGAAGGCACCGCGCTGGTCGCCCGTGTACATCCGGCCGTACTGGTCCTCCTTGACGCTCCGGAGCCCGGCGATACGGGACTCGGTCGCGTTGTGCAGGAAGGCCACACCGGCGAGGGACTCGGGCCTGCGCTCCAGGGCCGCGTTGAACGACAGCAGGTACTCGCAGTAGCCGCGGACCTGTTCGACCGGGTTGAGGACGGGCTGCGGATAGGCGTCGAGCCGGCACAGGAGAGGGTCGTCCTCGTCCGGGCGGGCCGCGCTCCACTGCTTCAACTCCACGACGACGTACGACGGCTGCCCCGTGGCCGGGTGCACACCGGCGAGGACGGCGTCGGCGCGCTTGCTGGTGAGGGGCAGGCTGTACTCGATGACGACCTCGACCTCGTCGAGCCCGGCCTCCAGGAGGGCGTTGACCAGAGCGGGGAGGCTGCGCTCCCAGGACCGTATCTCCGCCTGTGCGGGCGTCCGGCCGTGCAGGTGGCGGAAGTTCTCGGTCAGGTGCAGCGCCAGCGACCCTTCGAGGATGCGGGCGGCCACGGACGCCGCGGACTCACGGAACAGCAAGGAAATGCCCCCAGGCAGCACGAAGAAGACTCGTGCGGGTGGGGGCATGTCCTCCGGTGTCCACCGCGCGCCGCCGCGAAGGCGGGTACGGGGCGGATCAGGAAGCCCGTCGGGCCGCTGAGATGTTCGGCCGACATTCTAGGTGAGCGGGGCGATCAAGAGGAGGCGGTTCCGCACGGACTCGGCCACGGCTGACGATGAGGGGGCGGACGACTTGATGCTCCGGCGGGGCTCGGGTGGTTACGGTACGAGGACGACCTTGCCGACCACGGTGCCGGATTCCGCCAGGCGTACCGCTTCCGCGACTTCGGTGAGCGGGATGCGGGCGGCGATCTGCGGGGCCAGGCGGCCCTCGGCGAGGAGGGCGAAGACCTGGCCCAGGTCGGTGTGCAGCCTGGCGCGGAAAGTGTCGAGCCGGCGGTGTCCGGCCCAGATGTTGTAGAAGTGGGCGCCCTTGCCGTTGGGCAGCGCGTTCCACAGCGTCAGGCGGGTGAGCAGCTTCAGGACCGGCGCCTTGGAGGAGCCCTGTACGTCGCGGGTGGAGGCGGTGCCGTAGGAGACGAGGGTGCCCTTCGCGGCGAGCAGCCGGTAGGAGGTGACGATGCCCTCGCCGCCGACGTGGTCGAACACCGCGTCGTAGCCCTGCGGCGCATGTCCGCGCAAGGTGTCCGCCAGGTCGGGGGCGCGGTAGTCGACGGGCTCGGCGCCCAGTGCCCGGACGGCGTCGTGATGCCTGGCCGAGGCCGTGCCGACGACCCGGGCCCCGGCGATCCGGGCGAGCTGGACCAGAGTGGAGCCGACACCGCCGTTCGCGCCGTGCACCAGGACCGTCTGGCCGGCGCGGACCCTCGCCAGGCGGTGCAGCATCTGCCAGGCCGTGATCCCGTTGACCACGAACGTCTCCGCGTCGGCGGAATCGACGCCCTCGGGCACCTCGGTCAGGTCGCCGGCGTCGACGGTGACATGGCTGGCCCAGCCACCCGTCTTGGTAAGGACCGCGAAGCGCCGTCCGAGCAGCCCGCCGGGCACGCCCTCCCCCGCGTCCACGGCCCGTCCGATCAGGTCGTAACCGGGGACGAACGGGAAAGGCGGCTGGTCGTAGTACTTGCCGCGCCGCATCTGCTGCTCGGCGAAGGACACCCCGGCGGCCTCCATCGCCAGCACCACCTGCCCAGGGCCGGCCGGACGCGCGGGCCGGGACCGGAGCTGAATGCCGTCCGGCTCGACCACACCGGGCAGCACCGCTTCCGTGACGGTCGTCGGGCCGGCGGGGACACGGGTGAAGGGGTTGTTCATGGCAGTCTCCTAATTGTGTGTGGTTGAACACTCACTTGTGGGGGCGAAAAAACGGGCGGCCGCCGGTACGCCGACACAGGGCCGCCCGCGGGGCGTCTTCAGTAGTGCGTGATGCCCGCTGTCAGGGTGCGGGTCCAGGGTGCCGACACGGCGTCGGCGTCGATGGAGACCAGCAGATGACAGAGCATGCCGATGGCGAAGAACTGCTGGACCTGTTCCTCGGTGCCGCCCGAGGCACTGCGGACGTACTCGACCGTGCGGGCGTACCCGGCCCGTACCGCCTCCCTGATCGCCGGTTCGGAGACGGCGGCCGCCTGGGCGTGCAGTTGGACCAGCATGAGGTCGTTGTCGCTGATCAGACGGGCGTAGGCGTCACCCATCGACGCGAGGACCGCTTCGGGGGCGGCGCTCTCGGCATCCGCCGCACCGCCTTCGAGGGCGGCGCGGACCCGGACGAAGCAGTGCTCGACGACCGCGGTGAACAGCGCCTCCTTGTTCGGGAAGAGGCGGTACACATAGGCCTGCGAGATGCCGGCGGCCTTGGCCACCTCCGTGGTGGTGGTGCCGAAGTACCCCCGGGCCGCGAAAGCCCCGATGGCCGTGCGGAGCACCGTCTCCCGGCGTTCTTCGGCTGTGGACAGTTGGCGCCGTTCCGTCTTCATGTGAGTACTCAACCACTCACTCAGGCGCCCCGTCAAGCGCGACGACAGGGGCACGCAAAAGCAGGCGCCAGGTGGGCGTGCTTGACGAGCAGTAGTGAGAGTGATTGACTACTCACATGTTGAAGACGTGGCCAGCTTGCCACCACGCTGAGACACCTCGTAAGTGAGTGAATAACCACTCCATTGCGCATCCGAAGAACACTTCTCAACCCACTCGGAGAGCTCCCGTGTTCACCTTCGCCACCGCACTCCTCACCGCCCTCCCTCTGGCCTTCGGCAGCGGAACCCCCGCGCCGGTCGGGATCGACGAGAAGGCCCCGGTCATCACCCGGGACGACATCGTCATCGACGCGCCGCTGAACCGTGTCTGGCACATCCAGACGGACGTCGGGAACTGGCCCGCCTGGCAGCCCGGGGTCAGCTCGTCGGTCAAGCAGACGCCGGGGCCGCTGCGCCCGGGCTCCTCCTGGGTGTGGTCCACCGAGGGCCTGGAGAACATCACCTCGACGGTCAAGCAGGTGCAGCCGCGGCACCGCATCGTCTGGGGCGGGCCGGCCCAGGGCATCACCGCCGTCCACGTGTGGACCTTCACCCAGGCCAGGGACGGTGTGCACGTCCACACCGAGGAGTCCTGGACCGGCGAGCCCGTCACCGCCAACACCGCCTACCTCCAGGCGGCACTGGACGCGTCACTGGACGGCTGGCTGCACCACCTCAAGCAGCGGGCCGAGAAGCAGCCCCGCCCCGAGAGCGACAGCCGCCCCTGACCGGCCTGGTCAACGGATCCGGCCGGCCTGCTCCCCCGGCCGGCCACTGCGCTCCCGGGCCGGCCACCCCGCTCCCCCGACCACCGCGCTCGCCCACAGGCGAACGCACCCGGCCCCCGGAGGCGGACGCACCCGGACCGAGGGGCTATCGCCGGTGGTCGGCGGCGGCCAGCATCCCGTACGTGGTCAGTCCGTAGCACAGGTGCGGCACCACGTCCGAGGCCCAGTCCTTCGCCGACCAGCTCTGCGGGTCGCTGATGCCCAACCGCGCCATCGGCAGGTCGGTCGCCACCATGGCCAGGGCGCCGGTGACCGCCCCGCCCAGCCACCACGGCGGCCGCAGACCCAGGCCGCGGGTGAGCGAGACCGCCACGCCGATGCCGCACCCGACGGCTATGCCCGACAGCGCGCCCAGCCCCGCCAGCCGGTTGTCCCGGGTCTCGCCCGTTCCGGGAACCGGATGTCCCGCGTCCTCGGTGATCTTGTCCACGGTCCGGGCCGGGGTCTGGCTGGAAGGTCTGCCCCGCAGCGCCATGTCGGCGTAGGTCACGGCGTTCAGTACCGTCGTTCCGGCGGCTCCCGCGGCGCCACCGCGCACTATGTTCTCCTTCATGTCCGGCCGGGTTTCCCTCGATCCGCAGCCGAATCAGGCGGACGGGTGCGGCTGTCGAGCGGCCGGAGGAGTCGGTTCCGCCGACCGCGGCCCGACGCGGCCCAGCGGCCCGGCCGCCCTGGCCTCAGCCACCGTGCGCCACCATGACCGACGGTCCGGTGGACCGCCCGACCGGAAGAGCGACGCTCGGTGGACCGCCCGACCGGGAGAAGGCGGCAGGCTCGCGTCGTAGCGGCGGGCCCCGGCTGCGCCACCGGTTCGCCGGGGCCGGCCCGGTCAGCTCCGGGGTGCGGACGGTATCCGCTCCCGGTGCGCGGGCTCCTGGCCCGCCTTGTCGACGACGCCGAGTTCCAGTTCGGCCTCGCTGGACAGCAGCGTTCCGGTCTTCCCGTACGAGGTGTCCCTGGTCAGATAGCTGCGGGAGCCGAGGAAGGAGAAGTCCTCCGCGTCGAAGACCCACTCGGTCCGGACGCCGTAGCGCGTGTCGTCACGGGCGATGCCGAGGCCCCGGCGGCCGATCGCGTCGTGGGCCTGCGGGGCCGGGGTGACGCCCGGGATCCGCGCCGCGGCCTGGTAGAGGGCGGCGGCCGTGCGCGGCGGCATCATCGCGCCGAGCAGGGACCCGATCTGCTCGAAGACCGCCTGGTCGCGTCCGCGGCTCTCGGCGTGCGGCGTCTCGGCGTACAGGTAGGCCAGCAGTGCGTCGGGGTCGGTGGGCAGCGAGCCGAGCCAGCGGTAGGTGGGCCGGCCGAGGCCGGCCGGGGTGCCGTCGGTGTCCCCGAAGTCGGCGTTGAGGGGGAAGGTCTCGCCGTCCTCCCGGATCAGTCCCAGCTTGCGCAGGGGTCCCGGCTGCTGCGCGATCCACGTCTCACGGTCCAGCAAGGGGCCGAGTACGGCCTTTCCGCTGGTGAGGTCGGCCCCGCGGGTCTTCTCCCGGGCGTAGACGAACTGGTCGTCCCGGACCGTGGGCGTGTCGCGCCGTGCCGCGGCGTCGGAGATGCGGCCCAGCAGCGCCGCCACGGGCCGCATGTCCGCGGCCGCGCGGTGCGGGGCGGTGCCGGCGGACTCGCCGTCGCCGCCGTTCAGGACGGCTCCCGCGGCCAGGGCGCAGGCCAGGGTCAGCGCGGTCGCCGGTGCCAGGAGCGCGGGCCGCAGCAGCCGGCGGGCCGGGCCGGTACGGGTCGCCCGGGTCGCCTGGTCTCGGTCGATGTGGTGCATCAGCAATTCCTTGCGCCGGAGGTGCTGCTCGTGCGGGAGGTCCCGGCCGGCCGGGGCCGGCAGCAGGCGCGCGAGCTCCTCGCGGTCGCCGTCGTGCTCCGGGGAAGTGCCGGTGGTGTGGTCGTTCATATGAGCTCCTCCCGTACGGGCAGGGCCGCGATCGCGGCCGCACTGGTCATCTCTCCGCGGCGGGCGGGTGGTTCCCGGCCTTCCTCCGCGAGGTGCGCCAGCTTCTTGCGGGCGCGCGACAGGCGGGAGCGCACCGTGCCGACGGCGATGCCCAGGGCCTCGGCCGTCTGCTGGTAGTCCAGGCCGGACCACACGCACAGGGCCAGCACCTCCCGCTCCTGGCGGCGCAGCCGGCCGAGGGCGGCCTGTACGGCGCGCAGGCGCCGTGCGTCGTCGATGCGTCCGACCGTCCGGGGCGCGAAGTCCTCCTCGGCGGGCGGCTGCGGCTGACGCGCCAGGAAGAGCTGGCGCCGGCGCAGCGCCCGGCGGGCGTTGTCCGCCTTGTGGGTGGCGATGCCCAGCAGCCAGGGCAGCAGGGAGCCGCCGTCCTCGTGCACCCGTGCGCGGGTCCGCCACGCGGTCAGGAACGTTTCGGACATGACTTCCTCGGCCGCCGACCAGTTGCCGGTCAGCCGCAGCGCGTGGTGGTACACGGCGCGGGCGAACTCCTCGTACAACTGGGCGAACGCCTCACGGTCCCCCTCGCGCACGCGTCGGCGCACCTCGTTCTCTGAGTTCCTCACGCTCACTTCTCTCCACGGCACGCACGGGGTTCCTGTGGCCTGTGTCACGCGGGTCATGGCTGCGCACGACGGGGGGACGGCCGGCCGCGCCCGGATACGGGGTACGGCTGGCCACGGCCCGGATACGGCTGGTCGCGGCCGGAGTACGGCCGTGAGCGCGGAAGGCGTCAGCCGGCCGGCGTGCCGATCTGCCGGCGTTCGAGCATGGAGCGCAGCTCGGAGACGACGTGGACGACGGCCGCGCCGGCGGGACCGTCGAGCGTCTCTCCGATCAGCTCGGCCAGTCCGTCGCCGAAGGTCTGCTCGGCCGTGCCGAGGAGCCGCGCGCCGTCGTCGGTCAGGGCCAGCAGCGAGGACCGGCGGTCGGACGGGTTCGGCTGCCGGACGAGCCAGCCCTGCTTCTCCAGACGGTCGACGCTCTTGCTGGCCGCGCCGACGCCGATGGCGAACTCGGCGGCGAGGTCCGCCACGCGGGACCCGGGATGGTCGCGCAGATGGCGCAGGGCCTCGAACTGTGACGTGACGATCCCGTGCCGTTCGCGCAGTCGGTCGTTGAGGGCGTTGTACAGACGCGTCTCGCAGCGGACCAGATCGGCGAAGAAGCCGACGAGGTCGATCACGCCACCAGAGTTCGCTTCCACAGAATTAGCTTCCACGGCATATAGTCTAGGCGAAGCCACCTACGGCAGGAGCATCGCATGAGCAAGGAACAACGGGCCCGGGTCGACGCGATGATGCGGCAGCCGCGGCCCGAGGGCCCCCGGTCGGTCGAGGACCTGCGCGCCGGGTTCACGGCGCTGATGGCCCGGATGACGGTGCCCGGCGGCATCCGCACCGCACGGACGACGCTCGGTGACCGGCCCGCCCTGCGCGTCGAGCCGGACGGCGGGCCGCGCGCCGGGACGATCCTGTACTTCCACGGCGGCGGCTGGGTGTACGGCTCCCCCGAGACCGCCCTGCCGCTGACGGGACACCTCGTGGCCGGGACCGGCTTCAGGGCCCTGTCGCCGGACTACCGGCTGGCCCCGGAGCACCCGTTCCCGGCCGCGATCGAGGACACCCTGAGCGCCTACCGCGCCCTCCTCGACAGCGGCACCGACCCCTCGGCCGTCGCGTTCGCCGGCGACTCCGCCGGCGGCGGCCTCGCCGTCACCACCTGTCTGGCCGCCCGTGACGCGGGCCTCCCGCTGCCCGCCGCCATCGTGGCGTTCTCCCCCGGTCTCGACGCCACCCGCTCGGGCGAGAGCATGAGCACCAAGGACGGCATCGACCCGGTCCTCACCCGGGCGGGCGTGGAACACACCGGGGCCATGTACCTCGCCGGGGCCGATCCCCGCCAGCCCCTGCTCAGTCCCGCCGTCCTCGCCGACCTCACCGGCTTCCCGCCGCTGCTGATCCAGGTGGGCACGAACGAGATCCTGCTGGACGACTCCACGCGCCTCGCCGCGCGTGCGCGGGCGGCCGGGGTGGACGTCATCCTGGACGTCACCGCCGACGTGCCGCACGTGTTCCAGGCGTTCACCGGCCTCCTGGACGAGGCGGAGGAGGCGCTGGACCGCGCGGTCCTCTTCCTCACCCAGCGTCTCCGCGCCGGCCGTACGACGCACACGTCGGCGGAGCGGGGACTCCCGCCACTGGCCGGTCCCGTCCGAGCGGGAGGGACCTCGCGGGCGGCCTCCGGGCAGCCCCTGGAACCGGCTGTCCAGGGCGCGGAGCGGCCCGGCGCTCCCCACTGAAGCCGGCCCGGCGAAGGAGCGGGTCCGCGGCCGTCGAGCGGCGGACGGGCCGACGGGCCAGGCCGGTGCCGCGCCCGCCCCGCCCGCTCTGCCCCGCCCGCCCCGCCCGCTCCGCCCGCTCCGCCCGCTCAAGGCGTCCCGGCCAGCCCGGTCTCATGCCGTCTCGGTTTGCTAACCTGCCCCGATGGACGAGGTGTTGGACGAGGGCCCTTTCTTTCACGGCACAAAGGCCGATCTGCGCATCGGAGATCAGCTCACCGCCGGGTTCCGTTCCAACTACCGGCCCGAGATCGTGATGAACCACATCTACTTCACCGCGTTGCGCGACGGCGCGGGGCTCGCCGCCGAACTCGCCGCCGGTGACGGGGCCCCGCGCGTGTACGTCGTCGAACCGACCGGGGAGTTCGAGAACGATCCGAACGTCACCGACCGCAAGTTCCCCGGCAATCCCACCCGCTCCTATCGCAGCCGGGAACCGCTCCGGATCGTCGGCGAGGTCACCGACTGGACGCGACAGACACCCGAAGCCCTCCAGATGTGGCGGGACCGGCTGGCCGCGATCCGTGTGGACGAGCGCGCCGAGATCATCAACTGAGGGACGTCCGGGGCGACCTGCGTCATACGACGGGTGGGCGCGGGCCGGTTCACCGGCGGCCCCGTCCGCCACCGGCCGTGCCGGCACGGCTGTTTGTGCGGGGAACGCCAGGGCACAAGCGGGTTACGGACGGCCCCTTTCCGGTGGCACCGTCGCGTGTCCCCGGACCACCGCCCAGGTCGCCGGAGCCCCGCGCCCCCGTCTTCCCGGCGGGCACGGGAGCCCGCCGACGGCTCGGAAGGCGTGCCGGTCCTCCGCACACCGGCCGAAGGTGAGAGCATCCGCGTCATGGACGACGGACACGGTGACAGGGCTCGATGGTGGGCGGCGCTGCGCCGGACCCCGGTGGCCGTCTGGAACGACGACATCACGGACTGGGCCGCCGCGCTGACCTATTACGCGGTCCTGGCCCTGTTCCCGCTGCTGCTGGTGATCGTCTCGATCCTGGGCCTGACCATGCCCACGGCCCAGCCGGAACTCATCGACCGCATAGCGCGGGCCACCCCGGTCGCGTCCCGCGCGCTGCTGCGCGACGCCCTGCGGCAGATGGCCGGGCAGTCGTCGGCGGCCTGGACACTGGTCTTCTTCGGAGGGGTGGGAGCCCTGTGGTCGGGATGCAGCTATCTGAGCGTCTTCCGGCGGGCGCTGCACGCCATGCACCAGGTCAGCGCGCACCGGCCGGTCTGGCGCACCGCTCCGCGCATCATCGCCACGGCCCTCGTCCTGATCTTCCTGCTGCTCACGTCGACCCTGGCGCTGTTCCTCACCGGGGGCCTGGCCCGGCGGCTGGGCCGGGCGCTGCAACTGGGTACCGGGCCGCAGGAGGTCTGGGACACCCTGCGCTGGCCGGTCGTGGCCGTGGTCGCCGTGATCCTGGTGCTCGTCCTGTACCGCTCGGGCCCGGCGTCCTCCCGCCCCGTCAAGAGGATGGCGGCCGGCGGCACACTGGCGGTGGCGCTCCTGCTGACCGCCTCGCTCGGCTTCGCCCTCTACACCGCCCATGTCGGCACATACCACCGTCTGTACGGTTCGCTGGCGGGCGTCGTGGTCTTCCTGGTGTGGCTGTGGCTGTCCAACCTGGCCCTGCTGGCCGGCGCCCAGTTCAACGCGGAGCTGATGAAGCCCGTACGAGGAGAGCCCGTACGAGGAGAAGGCGACGGCGCGCACGTGACCGTCGCCCGCCACGGTGAGCCGGGCTGACAGCACCGGGCAGCCGACCGGCGTACGGGCGGCTGCCGGGCCGGGGGCCGTCAGGAGGTGGCGAGCATGCCGTCGCGCAGGCGGGCCAGGAGGCGGGAGATCAGCCGGGAGACGTGCATCTGGGAGACCCCGAGCCGTTCGCCGATCTGGGCCTGCGTCAGTTCCTCCACGAACCGCCAGTGGATGATCTGGCGGTCACGTTCGTCCAGCGCGGCGATCATCGGGGCCAGGGCGTGGAAGTCCTCGACCAGGCCGAGGGCCGCGTCCTCGTCGCCGATGAAGTCCGCCAGCGCGGCCTCACCGTCCTCGCTGCCACTGATCGCCGCGTCCAGCGAGGCGGACTTGTAGCCGTTGGAGGCGAGCTGGGCCTCCACGACCTCGTCCTCCGGGAGGCACATCAGCTCGGACAGCTCTTTGGTCGACGGCGCCCGGCCCAGCCGGCTGCGCAGTTCCTCGTTGGCGCGGGCGAGCTGGACGCGGGCTTCCTGGAGCCGGCGCGGGACGTGCACGGCCCAGGAGGTGTCGCGGAAGAACCGCTTGATCTCGCCCACGATGTAGGGCACGGCGAACGACGTGAACTCGACCTCGCGGGTCAGCTCGAACCGGTCGATGGCCTTGATGAGCCCGATCATGCCGACCTGGACGATGTCCTCCATCTCCTCGGGGCCGCGGCTGCGGAACCGGCCGGCCGCGTAGCGGACGAGGGACATGTTCATCTCGATCAGCGTGTTCCGGGCGTACTGGTACTCGGGCGTACCCTCCTCCAGCACCGCGAGCTGGTCGAAGAACACCTTCGACAGCTCCCGCGCATCCTTCGGCGCGACCTTGGAAGGGTCGGCGATCTCCGGAACGTCCACCGTCTGTCCGGCGGTTCGCACGGTCGTCGTCATCATGGGTCCCTCTTCCCCGCTCGCTTCGTCGTCACCGGCCCATCGCCCGGCGAGGCGCGTCTACCCCGTTCGCCGTCCGGCATTCCTCCCTTTGCCGCCGGTTCCCTGCCGGGGCGTGGCTCAGGCGTCGATGATGACGGGGATGATGAGGGGCCTGCGGCGGTAGGTGCGGAACGCCCAGTTCGCCACGGCCCGGGAGATGAGCTGTTCGAGCTGGCGCGCGTCCCCGACGCCTTCCTCGGCCGCGGTGGCCAGGGTCTTCTCGATGACGGGGACGACCGGCTCGAAGGTGGTGTCGTCGTGGACGAAACCGCGGGCCAGGAAGTCCGGGGCCTCGGCCAGGGCACCGGTGTCCGCGTCGACGATCGCCACCACCGTGACCACGCCTTCGGCGGCCAGGGTGAGGCGGTCCTTAAGGGAGGCCTCGGTGGCGCCGCCGACTTCCATGCCGTCCACGTAGACGTTGCCGGCGGGGACCTTGCCGGTGATGGACGCGCGCCCGTCGACCAGATCGACGACGACACCGTCCTCCGCGATGACGACCCGGTCGGGATCGACGCCGGTACGGATGGCGAGGTCGCCGTTGGCCCGCAGGTGGCGCCATTCGCCGTGCACGGGCATGACGTTGCGGGGTTTGACGATGTTGTAGCAGTAGACGAGTTCGCCGGCGCTGGCGTGTCCGGACACGTGCACCTTGGCGTTGCCCTTGTGGACCACGTGGGCGCCCCACCGGGTGAGTCCGTTGATCACCCGGTAGATGGCGTTCTCGTTGCCCGGGATGAGGGAGCTGGCGAGCAGGACGGTGTCGCCCTTGCCGATGCGGATCATGTGGTCGCGGTTGGCCATCCGGGACAGCGCGGCCATCGGTTCGCCCTGGGAGCCGGTGCACACCAGAGTGATCTTGTGGTCGGGGAGCTTCTCCAGCTCCCGCGTGCTCACGACCAGACCGGACGGCACCTTCAGGTACCCCAGGTCACGGGCGATGCCCATGTTGCGCACCATCGACCGGCCGACGAAGGCGACCTTGCGGCCGTGCTGGTGGGCGGCGTCCAGGACCTGCTGGATGCGGTGCACGTGGCTGGCGAAGCTGGAGACGATGACCCGCCGCGGTGCCGTGCGCATCACCTGCTCGATCGCCGGGTTCAGCTCCCGCTCGGAGGTGGTGAAGCCGGGCACCTCGGCATTGGTGGAGTCGGTGAGGAACAGGTCCACACCCTCCTCGCCGAGGCGGGCGAAGGCGCGCAGATCGGTGATGCGGTCGTCGAGGGGGAACTGGTCCATCTTGAAGTCGCCGGTGTGCAGCACCATCCCGGCGCCGGTGCGGATCGCGACCGCGAGGCTGTCCGGGATGGAGTGGTTGACCGCCACGAACTCGCAGTCGAACGGCCCGAAGCCGCGCCGGTCGCCTTCCCGCACCCGCACCGTGCGCGGCCGGATGCCGTGTTCCTTGAGCTTGGCCTCCAGGAACGCGAGCGTCAGCTTGGAGCCGACGACGGGAATGTCGGACCGCTCGCGCAGCAGGTACGGCACGCCGCCGATGTGGTCCTCGTGGCCGTGGGTGAGGACCACGGCCACGATGTCGTCCAGCCGGTCCCGGATCGAGGTGAAGTCCGGCAGGATCACGTCGACGCCGGGCTGGGTCTCCTCGGGGAAGAGGACCCCGCAGTCGACGATGAGCAGCTTGCCGGCGTACTCGAAGACGGTCATGTTGCGGCCGATCTCACCCAGGCCGCCCAGGCCGATGACCCGCAGCCCTCCTTCGGGAAGGGGTGGTGCGGCTTTCAGCTCGGGGTGCGGATGACTCATACGGTGAACGGTACCCGCAGAGCGGGGCGGGATGATCCACTGTCTGTGCGATTGTCTGTGCGATCTCCTTGGCGAGAGGGTGAGGGGACAGTGCGGGGTCACCGCCGGGCGCCGGGCGGGGCCAGGAAACCCGTCCGCCTGAACGCGTGCAGATAGGTGTCGAGCAGGCCGGCGTCGACGGGCGGGCAGACGAGTCCGCTGCCGGCGAGTGCCGCGTCGGCGTGGTGCTGGCCGAAGGCGGGGAAGACCCCGTCGGCGTACATCTGTTCGACGGACATTCCGCTGTCACCGGTCGGTTCGGCGAACATGGCCACGTACGGGGCCATCGGGTGGTCGGGCCGGCGGGCCGTCAGGTCCGCGAGCATCTTCGTCCAGGCGTCGTAGGACAGCGTCCGGACCGGATAGCCCATGGCCACCAGGCGTTCCACCAGCAGGGGCAGGCGGGCGTCACGGGGGTTGGCGAGGTGGTAGACGCGCCCGTCGGGTTCCTGGTGGGTGATGATGTGGGTGATCGCGTCCGCCGTGTAGTCCACCGGCACCAGGTCCAGCGGCAGGTCCAGGTCCGGGGCGAGACCCGTCTCCGCGATGGTGCGGAAGAGGGCGCACATCAGGGTGCCGGTGTTCCACACCCCGCGGTCCGTGGTGCCGGCCACCTCGTGGGGCCGGTGGATGGCCACGGGCAGGCCGCGCCGTCCGGCCTCGGCGACGAGGCGTTCGGCGACCCACTTGGTCTCCGGGTAGCCCAGGGCCAGGTGGCCGGCGTGGTCGAGGGGCGTGTCCTCGTCGACGTGTCCGACGCCGGCGACACCGAAGCCGGCGAGCACGGCGAGCGTCGAGATGTAGTGGACCGGCTTGGTGACGTGCTCGCCCGCCAGCTTCAGCACGGTGCGGGTGCCGTCGACGTTCACCGGCGCGAGCGCCCGGTAGGGATAGGCGAAGTTGACCCGCGCACCGCAGTGCACGACGAGGTCGGTGTCGCGGGCCAGGCGGTCCCAGTCGCGTGCGCTCAGGCCGAACCGGGGCTGCGCCAGCTCCCCGGGGACGGGTACGACGCGGTCCATGAGCGGCTCCGGGTCCACGCCGTAGCGGCGCATCCGGGCGGCCAGGCGTCCGAGGGCCCCGGCCGGATCGCCGGCGCGGATCAGGCAGTGCACCCGTTCCACGCCGTGGCGGAGCAGCCGGTCGGTGAGGTGGACGCCCAGGAAGCCGGTGGCGCCGGTCAGCAGCACCTGCCGAGGTGCGCGACGGTTGCCGGTGGTGGGGGCGGTGTAGCGGAACTCCGGGCCGAGGCGGCTCTCGGCGGTGAAGTCGACCCCCGTGTCCCCGGGGACCTCGCGTCCCGCCAGGAGTTCCGTCACCAGCGCGGCGAAGTCCCGCAGGGTGGGGTCGGCGACCAGGCAGCGGATCATGGCGCGTCCGGAACCGCCGGGCAGCGCGAGCCGTTCTCGTGCCGCGGCGGTGATCTGGGTGGCTCGCAGGGACGTGCCGCCGAGCGAGGAGAACCGCGCGTCGCGGCCGGCCCCGTCCACCCGCAGGACCTCGCGCCACACTCCCGCGAGCACCTCCTCCACCTCCCCCCGGGCGGCGTCGTCCTCGCCGCCCGCCGGGGTGGCGGGCGGCGTCGGGGCGGCCAGCGCCCGGCGGTCGACCTTGCCGCCGGAGGTGAGCGGGAGGCTGTCCACCAGGGTGACGCGGCCGGGCACCATGTAGCTGGGCAGCCGGTCGCGTACGTGCTCGTGCAGCCGGGTCACGAGGTCGCCGTGCCGCCCCCCGGAGTCCGCCACGACAGCGGCGACCAGACGCTGTCCGGCCCCCTCTCCGACGACGTCGGCCGCCGCCTGGCGTACCCGGGGGTGCGACGACAGCACCGCCTCCACCTCGTCCAGTTCGACGCGGTAGCCGCGGAGCTTGACCTGGCGGTCGCGGCGCCCGAGGAACTCCAGCACCCCGTCCGCGCGCCAGCGCGCCAGATCGCCGGTGCGGTACAGCAGTCCGCGCACCGGTCCGGGACTCCACCGGTCCGGCATGAAGTGCTCGGCCGTCCTCCGCGGGTCGTCGAGGTACCCGAGTGCGACCCCTTCCCCGCCGACCCACAGTTCGCCCGTCTCCTGCGGGGCGGCGATCGTGCCGTCCTCGCGCACCACATAGGCGGTCGAGCCCGCGACCGGCGTCCCGATGGGCACCCGCTCGGCGCCTGCGGGAAGGCCGTCCACGCGGTACACGGTGGACAGGGAGGAGTTCTCGGTGGGGCCGTAGCCGTTGAGGAGGGCTCCGGGCCGGCCCCGCTCCAGCACCGTGCGCACCGCCCGGGTACCGAGCACGTCGCCGCCCGCGACGAGCAGGCGCAGACCGGCGAACATCCGCGGCGCGACCAGCGCGTGCTGGTGGAACAGACCGGCGCTCAGCCACATCACGCTGACCCGCCGGGCGCGCAGCACGTCCTCCAGCGCCTGGCTGTCCAGCAGGTCCGCGTCCTGCGCGAGCAGCAGGCAGGCTCCGTTCCCGAGGGTGGAGAAGATTTCGAAGCAGGAGACGTCGAAGGTCGGGTTCGTGGTCGCGAGCACGCGGTCGCCGGACCGGATGCGCAGTTCCCCCGGCCCGCGGGCCAGCCGGGTCTGCCCTCGGTGCGGGCACACCACGCCCTTGGGGGCGCCGGTCGACCCGGACGTGTAGATGACGTAGGCCGCCTGGCCCGCGTCACGCTCGCGCCACCACCGCGGATCGGCTTCGGCGGGAGCCGTGAACAGCTCGTCCGCGCGGACGGCCGTCGTCGGCTCCGGTACGTCCAGGGGCTCGTCCCCCGCGTGCACCGCCAGCCGCGCCCCGGCGTCCCGCAGGATGCGGTGCAGCCGATCGGCGGGCTGGTCCGGGTCGAGCGGCAGGTAGACGCCGCCCGCGTGCAGCACGGCCAGGATGGCGGCCACCGCCTCCGGGGACCTGCGCATCACCACGGCCACCACGTCCCCGGCGCCGGCTCCGCGGGCCCGCAGTCCGGTGGCGCCGCGCCGGACGCGCCTGTCCAGCTCCCCGTACGTCCAGGTCCCGCCGTCCCACTCGACGGCCGGGGCGTCAGGCCGGGCACGGACCTGTTCGGTGAAGAGGTGCGGGATGGTGACGTCGCCGGGACAGGTGGCGGCCACCTGGTTCCAGTCACGGGCGTGCTGGGGCAGGGCGGCGGGAGCGGGAGCGGGGGTGTTCCGTGTCGTCACGACGGCTCCTTGATCGGTACGGGGGGCGGGGGCGGGGCGGGTGCCGCCCCGCGTCGCCCTGGCCGGGAAGCGGGGCGGTGCCACCCCGCGTCGCCTTCGCCAGGAAGGTGACGCGGGGAAGGCGACGCGGGGCAGCGGGGAAAGCGCGGGCCGGGCGCCGGCGGAGGGGACCCCTAGGGGGCTCGCCTCTCGGCCACGACGCTGTGCACGGACGCCTCCCGGCGCAGCAGGGCGACGGCGAGGGCCGTGGCCATGTCCCTGATCGCTTCGAGCGGCGGGCTCGCCCCCTGGGGGAAGTGCACGTCGATGTTGCTCTTCAGTTCCAGGACCCAGCGGGCCGCGTCCTGAGGTGAGGGAAGGATGCGTTCGTCCCGGATCAGGAACCCGGCGTCGCGCAGGACACCGGTGAGGTATCCCAGCGACTTGCGGTGTTCCAGGGCGAGGTGGTCCGCGTCGTGGGCCGGTGGCGGCGCGGCGGCCAGGAACTCCTCGCTGTAGACCGTCTCCGAGACGACCAGCAGCCCTCCCGGCCGCATGCGCCGGGCCAGTGCCGCGGCCGCGCTCTCGTACACCTCCGGCGGGAAGTGCGTGATGGCGCCCCGGGCCACCACCAGGTCGTAGGGCTGGTCGCGGTCGGGCAGTTCGGCGATGTCGGCGGCGTCGCAGAGGTAGAAGCGGACGCGGTCCGTGCCGCCTGTCTGCCCGGCGCAGTAGGCGAGCTGCTCGGCACTGATGTTGATGCCGTCGAGCCGCGGGCAGTCCGGGAAGACGTCCGCCAGGTGGAGCAGCGTCGCGCCCCAGCCGCAGCCCACGTCCAGGATCCGCCGGGGAGCGGGCTGCCCGGACAGGAAGCCGGCGGCTACGGCGAGTTGCCGCTCCAGGTAGCGGTGTCCGGCCTCGTCCAGGGACACGGGGCGGGGCGAGTCCGGGTGGTCGAAGACGCCCCACTGGAAGTGCAACCGCTCGCCGAGGACCTTCCGCCAGTCACCGGGGGCGTCCTCGTAGGCCCGGACGACGTGCTCGCGGAAGGGGTCGGCGTGGCGGCTGGGGAGCACCTCGTAGGCCGGACCGCTGACACCGTTCATCGTGTTCGCTCCCTTCGGGCGGGGGTGTGGGGTTCGGCCGGCCGGCTCACCACGCGGCGCCGGCCGGCTTCTCGTCGGCGGTGGCCCGCCACACCTCCAGCAGGGAGCCCGCGACACGGCGGCCGTGGAACAGCGCCTCCTGCGGGTCGTCGCCGCGGTCGAGACCGTCCTGGACGACGGCCAGGGCGAGTTCGTTCAGCGCGTCGTCGCCCGGGTCGTCGTAGTAGTCGAGGAACGGCCGCGGGACCGGGGCGTCCGCGTCGCGCAGCCGCCGTGCGACCGCGGTGGCGCCGGCGTAGTAGACCTGCATGTCGGTGTGGGTCGCCAGGGCCGCCGCCGCCTGGCTCGCGCACATCGCGGTCCAGGAGACGGTGCCGTGGAAGGAGTAGGCGCCGAAGTCCGTCGAACGGCGTTGCAGGTCCGCCCCGTTCATGCCGAGGGCGTCGGCGACGCGCAGCAGTTTGGGGGTCGCCTCGTGGACGATGCGCCCCAGGGTCACCCAGAGTTCGGCGGCGGGCGCGGCGGGGAACCGGGTCAGCAGCGTGCCGTACGCGACGAGTTCGACCGCGTGGGCCTGGTACTCCAGCGCGACCAGGCGGCGCAGTGGTGCGAGGGCGCCGGGTCCCGTCAGGGGTGCCAGCGTGAGCGGGCTCCCGGGTTCCGTTCCGGCGACGGCCCGGCGGACGCCGTCGGCCAGGGACTTGGCGTCGTCGTAACCATGCGAGGTCATGTGAGGCCCTTCTTGTCGTGTCTTGTCGTGTCTTGCCGTGTCGTGTCGTAGCCGCGCCGGCCGGCACTGCGCACAGCGCGGGTGAGGGAACGGGCGGGCGACCAGGGGGCGGGAGTGCCGCCCGGGTCCGGTGGCGGGAGGTAGCCGGTCGCCCGCAGGCGGCCGAGGTAGAGGTCGACCAGCCGGTCGTCCACCGGCGGGCACGCCGGACCGGCGGTGGCCGGCGGGTGGCCGGCGCCGGTGCGGCCGGGGTGGGGGCGGGCGGCGAAGTACGCCTGCGCGAGGGTGGTGCCGGTGTCCGGCAGGGGCGCGGTGAACAGCGGGAGGTAGGGGGCCATCGGGTGCCGGGGGTCGGCCTTCGTCGCCCGGCCGACCGCCTCCGCCCATTCCGGGTACGGGACGGTGCGCACGTCGTAGCGCATGGCTCGCAACCGGTCTACCAGGAGCGGCAGTTGGCCCGCGCGGGGATTGGCGATGTGATGGGGGCGGCCGTCGGGCCCGGCGTCGGTGATCGTGCGGACGATCCGCTCGGCCGTGTAGTCCACGGGTACGAGGTCGAGCGCCAGGGGTGTGCGGGGGGCCGTGCCGGACTCCGCGATCGTGCGGAACAGCGCGCACATCAGGGTGTCGGTGTTCCATATCCCGCGGTCGCGGGTGCCGGCGATCTGTGCGGGACGGTGGACGGTGCCGGGGAGACCTTGCCGTACGGCGTCGCGGACCAGTTCCTCGGCGACCCACTTGGTCTGCAGGTAGCCGAGCGGGAGCGGACCGGGACGGCTCTGCGCCGCGTGCCCCGTGGTGCGGCGGACCCCGGCGGGCCCGGAACCGGCGTCGGTCCCCAGGGCGGAGATGTGGTGCACGGGCTTGAGCCGGTCCGCGGTGGCCAGCTCGACGACCGTGCGGGTGCCGCCGACGTTGACCGGCGCCAGTGCCTCGTAGGGGTAGGCGAGGTTGACGAGTGCGCCGCAGTGCACGATGAGGTCGCACCCTGCCGCCAGCCGGTCCCAGGCGGCCTTGTCGAGTCCGAACCGTTCGGCGGACAGGTCTCCCGGGATCACGGTCACCCGGTCGTCCGGACATCGTGGATCGACTCCGAACCGCCGCATGCGGGCCGCGACGCGTGCGGCGCCGCGTGCCGGGTCCGGGGTGCGGGTGAGGCAGTACACGCGCTCCGCGCCGGCCCGGAGGAGGCGGTCGACGAGGTGGACGCCGAGGAAGCCGCCGGCCCCGGTGACGAAGACCCGGCCCAAGGCGCCCGCCCGCGGTCGCGGACCGGCGAACGACGGCGTCGGCCGCAGTCGCGCCTCGGCACGCGGATCCGGCGTCCCGCCCGGGGCGGGCGCCGCGCCTCGCGCGGCGAGAGCGCGGATCCGCTCGGTGAAGGCCGCGAGCGTCCGGGCGCCGAGCAGCTCGCGGACGAGCGCGCTGCCGTGCTCCGGGCCGAGGCCGAAACCGTGCCGGACGGCCGTGGCGGCCTGCGCGGCCGTCAGCGAGGTGCCTCCGAGGACGAAGAAGTCGTCGTCCCGCGCCACGGCGTCCGTGCCGAGGAGGTCGCACCAGATCCGTGCGACGGCGGTCTCGTCCGCGTCTTCCGGGGCGCGGCGCCCGGGGGATGCGTCCTCGGGCCGGTCCAGCCGGGCCAGGAGACGGGCACGGTCCGCCTTGCCGCTCGTCGTCAGGGGGAGTTCCAAGACGCAGACGACTCTGCTGGGCACCATGTGCGCCGGAAGACGGTCCCGGACGTGGTCGGACAGGCGGGTGACGAGTGTGGCGGCGTCCGTGCGGGGCGAGCGGACCACGACCGCGCCGAGGTGCTTCCCCGGTCCTTCGCCCAGCACGCCGACGGCGGCCTCGCGCACCCCGGGATGGCTGGACAGGACGGCCTCGACCTCGTCCAGCTCCACCCTGAAGCCGCGCAGTTTCACCTGCCGGTCCCTGCGGCCCAGGAACTCCAGTACGCCGTCGGCACGTCGCCGTACCATGTCGCCCGTCCGGTAGAGCCGGGCTTGCGCGTCGTCGCCGAAGGGGTCGGGGAGGAAGCGCTCCGCGGTCCGCTGCGGATCGTTGAGGTAGCCGAGCGCCACGCCGTCCCCGCCCAGCCAGAGTTCCCCCTCCTCTCCCGCCCCGGCGGGGGTGCCGTCCGGGCGGAGCACGTGGACGGTGGTGGCGGGGACCGGTGTGCCGATGGGGACGAGTTCGGCGTGCTCGGGCAGCTCGCGCACCACGTGGGAGGTGCTGATGACGGTGTTCTCCGTCGGCCCGTAGCCGTTGACCAGGGTGCCCGGCGGGCCCTGGGCCAGCACGGCGCGGACGGCGCCGGGGCCGACCGAGTCGCCCCCCACCATCAGGCAGCGCAGACCGGCGAACATGTGGGGTGCCGCCTGCGCGTGCACGTGGAACAGTCCCGCGCTCAGCCACAGGGTGGTGATGCGGTGCTGCCGGAGGCGCCGGGCCAGCGTCCCGGTGTCGAGCAGGTCCTCCGGTTCCGGCAGGACCAGGCAGGCTCCGTTGAGCAGGGTGCAGAAGATCTCATAGCAGGAGACGTCGAACGTCGGGTTCGCCGTGGCGAGCAGGCGGTCGCCGGGCCGCGGGACCGCCGGGTGGTCCGCGGTGACGAAGCGGACCAGGCCCCGGTGGGAGCACAGCACTCCCTTGGGCGTGCCCGTCGAGCCGGACGTGTAGACGAGGTACGCGGCGTCGGTCGCCGTGCGCCCCGCGGACCGCGGCCGTTCCCGCCGTAGGACCTCGCCGTCCTCCAGGTCGGCCTTCCCGTCTTCCAGGTCGTCGGTGGTGACGCGGAGGAGGGGCGGCAGGGAGGGGTGGGCGGGGGTGTCCGGTGCGGTCACGAGGCAGGCGGGCGAGGCGTCCCCGAGCATCGTGGCGAGCCGCCGGGCGGGGGTGCGGGGATCGAGCGGGAGGTAGACGGCGCCCGCCTCCAGGACGGCGAGCGCGGTCACCACCCACTGCGGGGAGGACTCCAGCAGCACGGCCACGATGTCGCCGGCGGCCACACCGCGGGCCCGCAGGCCCGCCGCGGCGCACCGCACCCGGTCGTGCAGTTCCCGGAACGTCCAGTGGCCGTCGCTCCACACCAGCGCGGCGGTGTCCGGTGACCGCACGGCCTGTGCGGTGAAGAGGTCGGGAAGGAGGGCGTCGCGCGGGTAGTCGGTGCCCGTGTCCGCGGGTGTCTCGCCGCGGCCGGGCGGCCGGGGTGCCGTAGACGGCATGACCGGTCCTTTCGTGCGGAACCTGCTCGGTGTCGGGGAGGGGTGCCACGGTCAGCCGGTGAGGACGACCTTCCCGTCGCGCCCGGACCGCCGCGCTTCCTCGACGGCGGCGGGGAAGTCGGCGAGGTCGTGGCGTGCCGCGACGTCCAGACCGGGCAGACCGCGGGCGAGGGCGTCCCCGACCTCCCGGGTGAGACGGCCGAGTGCCTGCTCGTCCAGGCGGTCCACACTCGTGGGCAGCCAGAAGCCGCACACGCGCACCTGGTGGAAGACCAGGTCGTCGGGGCTCACCGGGAGCGGGTCGCCGGACAGCATGCCGTAGGAGACGAACCGGCCTCCCGGGCGGAGACAGCGGAGCGCGGCGCCGCCCAGGTCCCCGCCCACCGCGTCCAGTACGGCGTCCACCCGCTGCCGCCCGGCGACGTCCGCCACCGCGGCGGCCAGTGCGCCGGCGGAGCCGGTCAGCACCGGTTCCGCGCCCGAACGCGCCAGCTCCCGCGCCTGCCCGGGGCGTCTGACGACGGGCAGGCAACGGATTCCACGCTCACGGGCCAGATGGATCATCATGCGGCTCACGGCCGACCCGCCCGCGGTGAGGAGCAGGAGGTCACCCGGGCCGAGGGCCACCTCGCGGACCAGCAGCACGGCGGTGAACGGGTTCACCGTGAACTGGCAGGCGGCCTCCGTGGGAAGGCCGTCCGCGACCGGCACCACGGCGTCGGCCGGGACACAGACGTGCTCCTGCCACGTCCCGGTGGCGGAGACGGCCACGCGCGTGCCGGGCGCCGGACCCGTGGTGCCCGGTCCGAGGGCGTCCACGGTGCCCGCCCCCTCGAAGCCGGCGACCGCCCAGCCGCCGCCCCCGGCACCGGCGTCCGTCCGCACGGTGAAAGCGGCCTCGCGGCCGTACGCGCCCTGGACGAACAGGAGGTCCGACGGATTGACGGGGCGTGCGGCCAGACGCACCCGCACCCGGCCCGGGCCGGGCTCGGGCCGCGGCAACTGTACGAGACGGAGCACGCGGGCGGGATCGCCGTACCCCTGGAAGACCAGCGCGCGCACGGTCAGTCCCTGCCGGCGCTCAGACAGCGGCCCATGGCCTGGCTGAGCGAGCCGACCGTCTCGCGGCCGCTGTGCACCACCTTGTTCACGAGCACGTGGGTGGCGTCGCCGTCCCGCAACGCGTCGGCCAGTTGCTCCGCCGAGCCCGCGCCGCCGGAGGCGACGACCGGGAGCCGGGAGGCGCGGGATACGGCCCGGGTCAGGTCCAGGTCGTAGCCGATGCCCGTGCCTTCGCGGTCCACGTTGTTGGCGAGCAGCGCCCGGACGCGCAGGTCCCCGAACCGCCGGGCCACCTCCAGGGCGTCCAGCGCCGTACGGGTCGCGCCGCCGTCGACCAGGGTGTGCCACCCCTGTTGCCGGTCGCCCGAGCAGTTGACGACGCCGAGCAGCCGTGCGGCACCGAGCAGGCGGACCGTGTCGGCGACGCGGTCGGGCTGCCGGACCATGCTCGTGCTGACCGACAGCGCGTCGGCGCCCGCGGACAGCACCTCCGTACAGGTCTCGGCCGGGGGCAGCACGCCGTGCTGGACGGAGACGAGCAACTCCAGGCCGGTCTTCTTGAGTTCGCGCAACAGGTCGGACAGGTAACCGGCCTCGGGCCAGGGGTCGACGACGTCCAGGAACAGTTGTCCGGCGCCGTCCTGTGCGTAGCCGGCGGCGATGCCGGCCACGTCGAGGGGGTCGGCCAGGCCCGGGATCCCGGACGGGCTGGTCGCCACCCCGTCGCACACGTCGATGCAGGGAATCACCCGCCGGGCCAGCCGGGCCGGGGACATGCCGGTGGTGGTGTCGTATCGCATGGATCATCCGCCTTGGAGGTAGTGCCGCAGCCGCCGGACGCGTGCGCTGCGGGGTGCGAGGTGGTGTGCCACGGCCAGAGCCGACGTCATGGCCGCTTCCTGTGTCTCCACCGGTGTCGTGCAGTGCCCGAGGAAGAAGAGGCGCTGCCCCTCCCCCACCGCGCCCAGCGTCTGCCGCGCGAGGCTCGCCCGCGGGGTGGGCAGCGTGGCCCGGAACGAGGAGCGGGCCAGTTCCGCGCGGGGCCGCCCGGAGCGGTGGTCGAGCTGGCTGACGAACAGGTCGAGGCCGAGCGAGGGTCCGTACCAGGTCGTCGTCTCGCTCCGGTTCCCGTCCAGGGTGGTGTTGGCGGTGGACCACAGGCTCCGGTCCCCGGGCATCCCGTAGGGGTCCCGGTGCAGTACGTAGGTCACGTCCCGGTACTCGACGGCCGCCAGAGCGGCTCGCCAGGCGTCCGCTCCGGCCAGCCCGTCGATCACCGCCCCGGCGCGGTCCGCCGGGAGGGCCAGGGCGACCGCGTCCACCCGGTCGACGGCGCCGGTGTCCTGCACGAGCGCGAAACCGTCCGCTTCCCGGCGCACGGCGCGCAGGCCGGTGCCCAGCCGCACGGTGGCCGAGCGCGCGCCGGCGGCGAGTCTCTGGACGAGGGCACCGGTGCCCGACCGGAGGTAGGTCGTGCGGGCGGTCCGGTCCGGCCGGGTGAACGTCGCGCCGACCGCCCGCGCCGACAGGCCGCGCGCCTCCCCCAGCGTGACGCCGTGGAGGGATGCCGGCAGTGCGCACAGCAGGCGCTCCGCCGGGGACGGTTGCAGGTTCCATGCGTCGAGGACGTCGCCGAGCGTGACCTCCCAGGACAGCCCCTCGGTCTCCCACCGGGACGACTCCTCGGCGAACCGGACCACGGCCTCGTGCACGGGGCCTTCGGCCGTGACCTGCCGCGTGGCGCCGGCGGGCTCCGCGGGGGAGACGTGCCGTGCCGGGCCGGCGGGCTCCGCGGGGGAGACGCACAGAGCGGCACCTCCCTGGTGCTCGAACACCGTGCGGGAGGCGGTGACGGGTACGAGGTCCTCCCCCGGCAGTCCGGCCATGGCCGCGATATGCCGCCAGACCGGGGAGACCTCGGCCGGTGTCTCCCTGACACCGAGGTCTACGACATGAGTGCGGCCGTCGGCCGTCGTCAGGACGGAGTCGGCGTTGCCGCCCAGCCGCGGGCGTTCCTCCAGGAGCAGGACCTCGTGGCTCCCGTCGAGCAGCCAGGCCAGCGTCAGGCCGGCGATACCGCCGCCGGCTATGCCCAGGCGCACGGTCGCGTCACCTCAGCCGGTCGCGCGGGTCCGCGCCCGGACGGACGGCACCGAGCCCCGGCCCGAGCGCGCGGAGGGCGAATTCCGGCCCGGTGAACGCGTCATCCGCCGCGCGATCCGGGAAACGGGCGGGGAGTACGGGACGGAAAACGGTCTGACGTGTGGTCAACCGGGCGACAGCACACGCGGGGTCGCTATTCAATGACCTCTCCTTTGCGATAACCGAGGCACGTGGAGACGTGTGCCCGGGCCCGGAACGCGAAAACGATCCGCATGCCGGTACCTTCGATACGGCACCCTGCCCTTTGGTACCTGTCGGCTGGAAGCAGGCGACACATTCCGAGGATTCGTCAAGCCGACGGATCGGGGCGGGAGTGCGCGGGCGGGACGCGAGTACGGCAGGCGGAGAAACCGACGGGATACCGGACGGGCGCCACCGTCGAAAAGAAGGGAACAATAGCCATGCCGCCACCAGCACTGCCCGGACCTTCCGCACCCGTCCCCCGTCACAGCCTCTATGCCGAGGAGCTGCACCGTGCCCAGCGAGGAAGAAGCCTGCCGTCAGGAGATCGCCCGCAGCCTGCGGCAACTGCTCACGGATCTCGACATGATCACCCGTCTTCTGCGCACACTGGTGGACGCCCAGCAGTTCCCGTCCGGTCCGCCGGACCACTCGGTGACGGTGCGCGAGGTCCGGGCTCACTCCGGGAAAACGGCGGGGGCTCCGCTCGGGGAAAGAGCGAAGTCGCTCACGGATCGGGAGAACGAAGTATTCCGGTTACTGCTGACCGGAATGACGAACCGGCAGATAGGACGCAGCCTCGGCATAGCCGAGCGCACCGTCAAGAACAACCTGCACTCGATCTACCGCAAACTCGGAGTGGCGGGCCGGACCGAAGCGGTATCGAAATACCTCGGCTCCTCCGGCCGACCGGGCACCGGTTCCGCGGAGGCGAGCCACGGGTGAAGTCTTTGGATCACGTGAGGGCGCGGACGGGCCTTATTCGTTTATCGGGGTGGTGAAATCTTTTCCACGGCGCCGTCACGTGGAATTCAGGCGCTTGTTTCACCGGCGTACCACACAGCACGCGCCCTGGACGAGGGTCGTCCAGGGCGCGTGACGCGTCATCGCGGTCGGGTCGGAGCGGGCGGTCCGGCCGGCCGGCTCGCGGGGGTGGTCTGCAGGTGCCGGGCGGGGGCGGCGTCCGCCGGGGTGGCGAGGCCCGTTGTGGCGCCGAGGCCGTGCCGGGCATACGCCCGGTGTCTGTGTATGGGGGCTCTCCTGAACGTCTTCGCGCCGCGCCGGCGCAGGAGGTGAGGTGACGGTGCGGCCAGGCGTGTGCCGTGGGCGCCGGTTTCCGCGCCGGTCGTCAGGCGTGCGGGACGGCGTTTCCGGCGGCGGTGCCGGAGCCGGCCGGCCGCATCGCTCCGCGCCCCGGACGGGCGGCGGTGCGCCTGCACACCGGGCGGCCGAAGCGCCGCGCGGGAGCGCCGCGGACACCTCGGCGGGGTTCGGGGTGCGGCCGAGCCCGGAAGCGGCTGCACCGCGGGCGCGACCGGCCCGGGCCACGTAGAAGCAGGCCCGGCGGCGGTGGGGCCGGGCGTGCCACGGCCGGGGCCGGCTCCCGGAGCACCGTGGCCGCGAGAGCAGGCCCGGCGGCGGTGGGGCCGGGCGTGCCACGGCCAGGGCCGGTCCCTGGAGCACCGTGGTCGCGAAAGCAGGCGCGGCGGCGGACGCGGGGGCCGGTGGCGCGGAATCCGCGACCGGTGGCCGCCCGGGGTGTTCAGCCCGCCCGACCGGTGGCCGTCCCGGGGTGTTCAGCCCGCCGGAACCGCGTCCGCCGGGTTCGTGTGCCAGTTCGTCACGACCGGCTGGTCCACGACGATGTTCCCCACGGACAGCGAGACGGGGTGCGGGTCGGCGTCGCTGACGGACACGATGACGGTGCTGTACTCGGTGCCGCCGTCGCTGTTCGTGGTCTTCGGGTTGACGCCGGCGTAGAGCGTGGTGCCGCCGCTCAGGGTGATCTCGCCGCCCGCGGACTGCTCGGCGGGGTGGGCCTCCGTACCCCCGGAGCCGAAGGCGACGACCGGCAGCCCGCCGGGCAGCACACAGGTGATGCCGGGCTTCGCGCTGACGCTGATCCGGAGGTAGCCGCCGGCCTGGGTCATCGACTTCGCCGCCCAGCGCAGGTCGTTGGAGCCGCAGCTCTGCCCGTAGCCGGTCTTGTCGGCGGCACCGCCGCCGTCGGGCGTCTGGGCCGCGTCCGTGCCCGTGCTCTTGCCGCCACCGCCGCTGCCACCGCCGCTGCGGGCCGTGCCCGCCGTGCCGGCGGTCGACGGGCTCTCCTGGCCGCTGCCCGCACCGCCCGTCCCGGTGGCGCCGGACGACGGCTGGGAGGAGGAAGAGGACGTCGCCGTCGAACTGGCGGTGGACTGCGCCGAGTCGTCGCCGGTGGCGCCGGAGTCGTCCTGGCAGGCCGACAGGAACAGCCCGGCGCCGAGGACGGCGGAGACGGCGAAGGCGGCGCGGAAGCGGTGGTTCATGAGGGGTCCTCTCGATCTGCGGGCACCTGGCGGCGCCCTGGGTGACTGCCTCGTCCGATCAGCACAACGGGAGCGCCCAGGGATCAGTTCGATGCGGTGGCGCCTTCAGGACGGCTCCGGCACACGGCTGTTACAGAACACACCCGAACCTGGGCGATTACCGCTGGTTTGCCCATGGTTGGGCCTGGTGTGGGGTGGCTGCGCGAACGGCCGGTGAGGCCACGGGACTCATCAGGGTGTGCCGCATCCGGTTCCCTCCGCGCGGTGCTTCACCCGCGTCCAGGGAGGGCTGTCACCGTCACGTCCCGGGGTGGCCGTGGCCGTTCGTCGACGGGAGGACATGCAGCGAAGGGTGGGACAGCCCGCTCGTCGCGCCCTCTGCCGAAAGTCGTAGCGGTCGTCCCGGAGACCTGTCCTTCGCCGGATCCGCACAGCGGCCGGCGTCCGGGAGGGTGGCCACCTGTCCTGCCGGAAACCGGAGCAACTGCCGCATGCACGTGAACCTGACCATCGAAGCGCCCTACGTCCTGGGCCCCGCGCAAGGACACCCTGGCGGCCCATCCCAACTCGGCAGGCCAGTTCGCGATGGCGGCGGCAGCGTACGAGGCGGTCCGCAAGCCGTAACCGCCCGTATCCTTGCGTGTTCTCGGGGCCGGCGCCTTGGCGCGTCGGCCCCTTCGCGTTTTCCGTACCGGCCGAGCGCGCCCTCGACGTGACGCAGATCACGGGAAGCGGAGCCGGACTTCCGACAGGTTTCAGAAGTGAGCATTGACATGCGTGCCCGGCTACGGGCGGGGGAACCAGCCGCGTTCGCCGAGTTGTTCGACAGTTACGCCCGCGGCGTGTACAACCACGCTTTCCGGCTGACCGCCGACTGGTCGGCGGCCGAGGACATCATGGCCGCCACCTTCATGGAGGCGTGGCGGCTTCGCCTGCGGATCGACTCCGACGGCGGTTCGCTGCGCCCCTGGCTGCTCGGCATCGCCACCAACACGGCGCGCAACCAGTACCGCAGCAACCGCCGGTACCGGCGGGCGGCCCTCGCCACCGCGGCCGCCGAGCTGAACGTGCCGGACCACGCGGACGAGGTGACCGAGCAGATCGACGACCACCGCAGACTGGCCGTGGCCCTCCGGGCGCTCGCCACGCTGCGCAGACCCGAACGCGAGGTCATCGCGCTGTGCGTGGGAGAAGGACTCGACTACGAGGCCGCGGCGAAGGCGCTCGGGATCCCGGTGGGCACGGTCGCCTCCCGGCTGTCCCGCGCCCGCAAGAAGCTGCGTTCCCTCGCGGACGCCGAACTCGCCCGCCCCGCCGGGCCGGCAGCGGGTGCCGGCGCCGTCCCGGAGGACCCCGTACTCCACGCGACGCGCACCGGGCCGGCCGGACCAGCCGAAAAAACTCGCGGCAGACGGGAAGCCGGGGTGACCGGGCGACAGACAACAGGTGATCGGATCCACACCGTCCGGCCCGCACAGGAAGGAAACCGATGAACGCGAACACGCCCCGGCCCGGCCCGGCCGAGTGGGAGGAAGCCGCACGGCTGCTGTCCGGGACCGCGCGTGACCTGCCGGTGGGCCGCCATGAGCAGCACAAGGAGCGTCTGATGGCCCATATCGAGCAGGCACGGCGTACGCAGGACAGTTCCCCCGCCCCCGCGAAGGACCGCCGGGTGCGGCTGCCCCGCCCGGCGATCGCCCTGCCCGCCCTCGCCGCCGTCCTGGCCGCGGCCGTCGTCGCCGGGACCGCGATGTCCGGCGGGGACGGCGACGGGGACGGATCCGGCCTGCTCGCCGCCGGGCCGGCCCTGACCACGCGGCTCGGCGCCACCAGCCCCGACGGGGTGACCCGGCTGCTCGACCAGGTCTCCCTGGCGGCGGCGGAGGACGATCATCCGGCCGTCGGAGCGGGCCAGTACGTGTACATCGAGTCCAAGACGGCCGACACCTTCGTCAAGACCGTCGGCGACAAGAGCAGCCTGGCCAGCTACCCGCTGCACAAGCGTCAGGTGTGGCACTCCGCCGACGGGACGAAGGGATGGCTGATCGACCCGGCCGTCAACGACAGCCCGGAAGGGGAAACCCTCAGTCTCCCCGACGAGCAGGGCAACACCCCGGTCGCCGGCCTGAACAACCCGTCGTACGACTACCTGGCCAAGCTGCCCACCGATCCCGACGCGCTCCTGTCGAAGATCTACCAGGAGACCAAGGGCCAGGGGAACTCACCGGACCAGGAGGCGTTCACCACGATCGGTGACCTGCTCGGCGAGAGCTACCCGCCGCCCGCGCTCTCCAAGGCGCTGTTCAAGGCCGCCGCGAAGATCCCCGGCGTCGTCACCGTGAACGACGCGGTGGACGCCGCGGGGCGGCACGGCGTGGCGGTCGCCCGGCTGGACGAGACGAGCGGCCAGCGGGAGGAGTGGATCTTCGACGGCAAGACCCATGTGTTCCTGGGCGAGCGATCCGTCCAGGTGCGCAAGGTCCGCGGCCCGGAGGCAGAACTCGTCAAGCCCGGAACCGTCCTGTTCACCAGCGCCATTCTGCGCCGCGCCGTGGTCGACGGCATGAAGCAGGTGCCCACGCAGGCCGGGTGACGACCACGGCGGGGCCCGAGCGGGGCACCGCGGCACCGCGAAACGGCCGCCCACCGCGCCGCCCGAGAGGCGCCGCAAGGTGGGCGGCCGTACGTTCCTCAGGGCGGTGCGCCCGCCGCGCGCCGTGCGGGCCGGCGGCTGCTCGGCCGACGGAAAACCGCGGCGGGATGAACCAGCCCGGCCGGTCCGCCGTTGCAGGCGGTGAAGGCCGCCCGAGGAAGCGAGTGAGTCACCGTGCAGAAGAAGCGCAGCGCCCCGCCGGGAACCACTGCCATCTCTCCAGTCCTGACGACAACGCCCGCGGGGCAGCCGTACACCGGGCCGGTCGGTTTCGACTGCGACAAGTGCGGCGACAAGCAGCTCTGGGCGACCGGCTGACGGCCGTCTCCGACCTTGCCGGGCTCGTACGGTCCCGGCCGACCAAGGAAGTCCAGGGTGCTGATCGACATATTGGCCGCCGTCGCGCTGCTGCTGTTCGTCATCGGTGTCATCGCCGACGCGAGGCGCTTCGCGAACGCCGTGCTGCTCGGCATCTTCCTCACGCTCATGGCGGTGGCCCACGGACCGGACCTCCTGGCCCTTCACCACGCCCTGGACGGCACCTGGCTGACCAGCCCTGTCCTGGGCGGGCTGGCCGTACTGCTGGTCTGCTGCCTGCTGATGGGCAACGGGGTGCGGATGGTACGCAAGGAGGGCAGCCGCCCGGCCAACCTCCTGACGCTCGTCGCGGGCCTCGGGCTCCTGTCGCTCCTGGTGCTGACCGTGGTGGCGTTCATGACCGAGCAGCGCGCGCTGGTCGTCGCCGTCGTCATCGCGGCGCTGCTCACCTGCTACTTCGTCTTCCTCTTCGTGTGTTTCACCGTGTACGGCTACGCCTACAGCCGCCTGGCCGTGCCGTCCGGCCTCGACTACATCGTCGTCCTCGGGTCCGGTCTGACCGGCGGTGACCGGGTGCCCCCGCTGCTCGCCGCCCGGCTGGACCGTGCGCACGCGGTGTTCGAGGCCCAGGTGGCCCGGGGCGGTGAGCCCGTGCTGATCACGTCCGGCGGTCAGGGCCCGGACGAGGCCGTACCCGAGGCGCACGCGATGGCCGACTACCTGGCGGCGCGCGGGGTGCCGGCCGGGAACCTGCTGCGTGAGACGGAGTCCGCCACCACCGCGGAGAACCTCCGCAACAGCAAGGCCGTCATGGACGAGCGCGGCAACGGTTACCGCTGCGCGATCGTCACCAACGACTTCCATGCCTTCCGGGCCGCGATCATCGCGCGGAGCGTGGGTGTCGACGCCCAGGTCCTCGGCTCCCCCACGGCGTCCTACTTCCGGCCCAGCGCGACCATGCGGGAGTTCATCGCCGTCGTCCTGCACCACCGGTGGGTGCACCTCACGGTCTGCCTGTGCCTGGCCCTGGCCTGCTGGCCGATCCTCTTGTGACGGCCGGGCGCAACGCACCCACGATCGGCCGCGCTGCACCACCGCACCACGACCGCCCGGCTCGTCGAAGCGCCCCGCGCCGGCCCAGCCGAGCCCCGCCCCGCCTCGCCCAGGCGGCCGACCGGGGCCGAACAGCCGGTTCCGCATCCCGTGACGGCGTCCCACGTCGCTTGCGTTCCCGCAGGTGGGACGCCGTTTCGGCGTTCCACCCATCCCTGATACGCGGTGAGCGCCACCGGTGGGACAGGCCATGCCGCAGGCTGAGCACATCGCAGCCGCCGCTCCGCCGGCTCCACGGCGACCGGCCTGCGGCATCCACGTCCGACCCACCCGGCGACGACTGCCGCGAGCATCCGCCGGCGGAGGTCACGCGGCGCCGATGAGCGGACGCCCACCCATCACGGGGAGAGATCATGAGCACCCAGCAGACGACCGTCCCGACCGCCGAGCGCACCGGCTCCACGGCCCCGCGGGCCTCCGTACGACGCGAGGACGCGGACGCCGAGCGCTTCGTCCGCGAGCTGTACGCCGAGCACGGGACGGCTCTGCTGGCCTACGCGGCCCGTCGCCTGGACAACGACTGGCACCGCGCCCAGGACCTGGTGCAGGAAACCGCCGTACGCGCCTGGCGCCACGGCCCCTCGCTCAGCCTCTCCGCGGACGGTGTCCGGCCGTGGCTCTTCCGGGTCCTGCAGAACCTGGTGATCGACGAGCACCGGGCGCGGGCGGTGCGCCCCAAGGTGCCGCTTCAACTGGACGACGTGGTCATCGCGGTCGGCGACGACACGGACCGGGTGCTGGCCGCGCAACTGGTGCGGGAGGCACTGGCGGACCTGACCGGCCGGCAGCGCGAGATCCTGCACGTCATGTACTTCCGCGGCCTCAGCGTGGCCCACGTCTCGGACCTCCTGGGCATCCCGCCGGGCACGGTGAAGTCACGCACCTACTACGCGATGCGCGCGCTCAAGACGGCCCTGATCACCCGCGGCGTCCGCGACTGAACGCCCCGCCCAGCCGGGTCCGGCACCCCGGGACACGAGCGTCCGCCACCCCCAGAAGGCACGCCCCAACACCGAACCGACCAAGGCGGAGCATCGACCCGGCTAGAAGCCCATGGGGCGCGGGTGCGGTACGGCGCCGGGATCACTGGACCAGACCAGCCTCAGTTCGACGTTCTCCGGACCGACGATGGACCGGATCAGTCGCGCTGCCCATCCGTTCCAGTAGACGTACGTCCGGTTGTCCGTCAGCCGGAAGCACGGTGCGTCCAGCGGTAGTTCCTCGGGGACGAATACCGTGCGCTCGATTTCTCCTGCCTCGTCCGGAGGGGAGGACGCATTCTTGTCGAGGCAGTCGGCGACCACCGTGGGAACGTACGCGTAGTAATCACCGGCCTGCGTACCCGGTGCGGTCACGGGGATGTAGTAGCCGAAGTCCTGGAAGCGGGAGCGGGTCTCCTCGGTGAGCCGACGGCTCAGCACCGGGGCAGCCGGATGTCCGCTCGGATACTCCGCCGCCACGCCCTTCGGGTTCCCATGCCACTCGCTGGAAATGTCCGGAGGGAGGTCGTTCGCTTCGCTGTCGAGTTCCCAACCGATGACCGGCCTGCCGTCGATGAGGAGCCCCTTGAAATGATCGCCGAAGGGCGGGACGAGGCGGAATACCTCTAGGGGCGACTCGGATGGTTCGATCATGGTGCCGTCCAGTGTGCGGTCGAGTCCGGAGCTCCGTTCTTGAGCTCGCGGAGAATGTCCGTTCCGATCCTACGGAGCTCGGATCGCAAGGAGTTGGCGATGGTCTCGTTACTTGCGCCGCGCTGTTGCAACATCTGCACCCGAGCGTTCAGGTGGTCTTCGATGCGCTGCAGGAAGGCGCCCCGGTGCGTGTAATTGTGCGGCGTGGGATGGTCGAGTGGGACACCGTTGGAGGCGTCGTTGATGTCCACCCCGTACTGCTGGAGGAGCTGGCGGGCGCGGGCGCCCGGTGACCAGTGGCCTTTCGCGCCGCCGGACGGGACGATGTGCGCGGCCGCCTGCCCGGGCCGGAAGGTGACCCCGTTGGCCTCCATGTTGCCGCGCAGGATCTTGGCGTTCTCCTTGCAGGTGGCAAGGCCGAGCAGGTCGAACCAGGTCGCCGGGTTGAGGACGTACGCGCACGGGTTGGGGCCCGGTTCCAGGCCGAGGGGGTCGGGCGATACGTAGCGGGCGGTCTCGGGGTCGTAGTGGCGGAAGTAGTTGTAGTGCAGGCCGCCGGTCTCGGCGTCGACGTACTGGCCGGGGAAGCGCAGCGGGGTGTCGGCGAGGGCGCCGGTGTTCGGTGCGGTGGTGCCCCAGGTGGTCGTGCGGGTGTGCCAGGCGATCTCGCCGTCTTCGGTGACGAGTTCGGTGGGCGTGCCGATCAGGTCGGTGACGATGGCGAAGAAACGGGAGTCGACCTCGGTGTCCGACAGCGGTTTGCGCTCGTACTGCGCGAGGGGGCGGTGTCCGTCGTACTCCCAGGTGACGGTGACGCCGGTCGCCGTATGGGTCTCCTCGGCGAGACGGGTGCCGTCCCAGGCGAAGCGGATCTCGTCGAGCCGTGTGACGCCGTCGTCGGCCAGCCGGTACTTGGCGGTGCGGCGGCCGAGCGGGTCGTAGCGGTAGTGCCAGGTCCGGCCGTCCGGGGTGGTGCAGGACGTCAGCCGGTTCTCCGCGTCCCACGTGTACTGCCAGGTCTCGGGCGTGCGGGACAGACGCTTCTTGGTGCGGGAGGTCAGGCGTCCGGCCCGGTCGTAGCGGTACGTGGTGTTACCCGCGCGCACCAGGCGAGTGCCGGAATAGGTGCGCTGTCCGCGTGCGTCGGGGTCGGCCGGGTGGTCGGGCCAGTGGGCGCCGGTCTGGTTGCCGGCGCTGTCGTACGTGTACTGCTCGTGCCAGCCGCCGCTGTTGGCGGTGGTGGTCAGGGGGCGGCCGACCGGGTCCACGGTGTGCGTGAGGATGCGGCCGGTGACCTGCTCGGCGAGTTCGGTCAGCTGGCCGTCCGGGCGGTAGGTGTAACGGCGGTCGCGCAGGAACCGCCGGTCGGTGCCGCTCCGGGCGCTGAGTGTCTGCCGGGTGAGCCGGCCGAGGCCGTCGCGGACCGAGGAGAGCAGTACCCGCTGCCCGATGGTGCGTTCGGTCTCCTGGCCGAGGAGGTCGTGGGCGAAGGCGATGCCGTGCCGGGTGTCCAGTGAGAGACGGGTGCGGTTGCCGAACTCGTCCCATTCGGCGCTGGTTCGCGCGCCGGTCGGGGTGGTGCGGCCGACGCGCTGCCCGGCGTCGTCGTACCGGTAGTGCGTGGTGTGCCCGTCGACGGTCTCGGCGATCAGCCGGCCGAGCGCGTCGTAGGAGCGGGTCAGGGCCGAATCCGGGGAGCGCACACCGGTCAGCCGGCCCGCGGTGTCGTACGTGTAGCTGGTGCGCAGGCCCGAGACCTCTCTCGCCACGAGACGGCCGACCTCGTCCCGGACGAACGTGAACACGTCACCGGCAGCCGTGCTGGTGGAGACGAGGAAGCCGGCCGGGTCGTGGGCGAAGGTGGTGCGGCGTCCGTCGAAGTCGGTCTCGGCCACCACCTCGCCGCGCGCGTTGAGGGAATACCCCCAGGTCGAACCGTGCGGGTCGGTCACGCCCGTCAGGCGGCGCTCGGTGTCATGGGTGAAGGTATAGGTCGCGCCGTCCGGGGTGGTGCGCGAGGCGAGAAGGTCGAAGGGGCCGTAGGTGAAGGTGGTCACGCCGCCGATGGGGTCGGTGTGCCCGACGCAGTTGCCCTCTCCGTCGTACGCCCAGGACTCGCGGCTGCCGTCCGGGGCGGTGAGCATGACCAGGCGGCTCTCCGCGTCCCAGGCCATGCTGGTGACTCCGCCGAGCGGGTCGGTGACGGTGAGCGGGCGGCCCAGGGCGTCGCGGGCGCAGGAGGTGGTCGCGCCGCGTGCGTCGGTGACCGAGACCGGGAGGCCGGCCGCGTCCGCGTCGACGGACAGGGTGGTGCCGCGCGGATCGGTGATGCCGGCGAGGGCCCCGGTGGCGTGGTGGGTGAAGGTGGTGGCCGTGCCGTCGGGGGTGTGGACGGCGAGGCGGTTGCCGCGCGGATCGAAGTCCTGGCGGGTGACGGTGCCATCCGGGCCGGTCACCTCCACGGGAAGGTGCAGAGCGTTGTAGGAGAAGCGGGTGGTGGCGCCGTCGGCGGCGATCACCGCGGTGAGGTCGCCCTCGTCGTTCCACTCCCACCGGGTGGTGTGCCCCGAGGGGTCCGTACGGCTGAGCGGATGGTCGCGGGTGTCCCACTGGTGGTGGGTGGTGTGCCCGAGCGGGTCGGTGACCGCGACGATCCGGCCGTGGGGGTCGGCGCGGTAGGTGGTGGCGTGGCCGAGGGAGTCGGTGTAGGTGGCGGACGTGGTGCCGTCCTCGTCCGGCCCGCCGTACGCGATGCGGGAGTTGAGGATGCCGTCGGTGCCGTGGGTCTCGACGACCCGGCCCGAGTCGTCGTAGACGTACGTGAACCTGGTGCCGTTGGAGTCGTGCCAGCCGGTGATGCGGTGCGCGTCGTCGTAGGTGAAGCGGGTGAGCGCGCCGACGGCGTTGGTCACCTCGGTGAGGTCGCCGCTCTCGTCGTATCCGTACCCGCGCAGCCGGAGCGGTCCGTCCTCGGTGACGGCGTGCAGGCCGGTGACGCGACGGCTGTCCGGGTCGGTGGTGATCGTGAGGCGGTAGCCGCCGGAGTGGGTGACTTCCCGCAGTGCGTCGTCCTCGGCCCGCTCGACGCTGACGTGGTTGTGGTTGCGGTCCTCCGTCTTCGTCAGCCACCACACGTCCGCGCACGCCTGGGAGGGTTCGAAGTGCCGGGTCAGGCCCGTGTACGGGTCCTGCACCACCAGCGCGTACGAGGTGCCCTGGGACACGTACGTCAAAGGCAGCCGCTCGCCCGCGACCGGTTCGACGCGGTCTCCCACGATGTCCGGGGTGCGGGGGTAGTAGAGGCTGGAGCCGTCCTCGCGGCGCCACCACACTCCGTCCGCCTCCGGATCCCGCTCCAGGCGCTCGTCCAGAGTGGAGGCCCAGGACGGGCCGAAGCCGATGCCGTGGGTGTAGCCGGACAGGTGAGTGCGGTGCAATGCCAACGGGAGGACGCCGGGCAGGTCGGCGTCGGTCTGGGCGAGGATCATCTGGCCGGTGGCCATGTCGATCGGGTCACCGCAGGTGAACTTGTTCACCAAGGCACGTGCCCGCCGGGACAGTTCCTCCCGGGACTGCTTCTGCCCGTCCCTCCGTGCGGGCCCGCCGCCGGAGCCGGGCAGTCCGTGGCCGCCGTCGCCGTCACCGTGTTCGCCGGTCGTGATGGCGGCCACCTTGTCACGGACACCCAGGTCGTTGTGCTTGTGCAGCCGCGAGGTGGCCTTGACCCGGTCCGGCACGGTCTCCGTGATGTGCGTGGTGATCCGCTTCAGGGCCTTCTCCGAGCCCTGTATGGCGCCGTGCAGCACGCTGTCGAAGACCTTTGTGAACGGGTCGCGGCCCTTGCTGCGGCCGAAGGCCCCCTTGACCCGGTCCAGCGGGGAGGAGGCGGCGGTGCGCATGTCGCCGCCGTGCCGGGAGACCCGGTGCGCGCCGTGCTCGAACTCGGCGTGGTCGATGCGGAGGTTCTTGCCGCCGCCGGAAGAACCGGAGCCGCCTGCCGAGGCGAGGTGCATGCCGCCGTGTCCGCCCCCGCCGCCGGCACCGCCACCGGAAGCGCCGCCGGCCGGCATGGAGAACGCGCCCTCGGCCAGGTCGAGGACCATGTCCTCGACCATCGCCTCCAGTTTGGCGTTGACCGGTTCGGTGACCTTGGCGATCACCTCGTCCACAATCCGGTCCACCGCCTCGTCGATGATCCGCTTGACCGCCTGCCGCATCGCCGCGATCTCGGCCGCGCCCAGGACCGCCGACAGACCGCCGGTCACCCACGCGAGCCCGATCGACAGGCCGACCGACCCGGCCATCATGGCCAGTTCGGCCTCGGCCTTGGTCTTCATCCAGAAGATGATCTCGGCGAGGGCGTCGCACGCGTCCGCGAACAGCCGGGCCAGTTCGGGCAGTTTCTCCAGATGGCTCGCCTTGATCCTGGCCCAGTGCTTCTCCATCGCCTCCACGGCCCAGCCCTCCGAGGAGGACAGGAGCCGGGAGAACGCCAGGTGCGCATCGGCACCGTGCCCCTCGAACCGGTCGGCGAAGTCCCGCATGGCCTCGGCCATTTCGCGGTAGTCGTCCTCGTCGACGTTCGGGAAGTTGATGCCTATGAAGTCCAGGACCTCGTCCAGCCAGCCCGGGATCGTGTAACCCACCCTCGTCCAACCCCCACCAAGCGCGGCAGTTCACCTAGCACGTCATCACGAACAATGACGCGAGTGTATGAACACTAGTTCCTGCGGTTCCGTGGTGTCGGCGGGCCCAACCGGTGCTGGCCTGCGGCTACTTCGGCGGAGACGTCGGCGCGGTTAGACTCGCTCGGTGATCAGTCTTCGGAGGGTCCCGGTGCTGTGGCGCCGATGGGACGTCACGATCCTGGATCTCTCGCTCGGGCTCTTCTTCCTCGCCCAGTCGTTCCTGCCGGTGTTCGCCCGACACGGAACACAGCTCGGCGGCGTGCCGTCCCGCCCGTTCGACGGGGTGACCGTGCTGGCCGTCGCCCTCGAATGCCTCCCGCTCGCCGTGCGCCGGCGACGGCCGGTCCTCTGCCTCGCCCTCGTGTCGCTCGGTTTCGCCGTCGATCAGCTACGCGGTTACCACTTGGTCGCCGGCACCGCGCTGCTGGTCGCGCTGGTGAACGCGGGATGCTTCGTGGCGCGGCGCCGGTACGCCACCGCGCTGCTGTTCTCCGTGGCGTACGCGGTGCTGTCGGTCGCCCTCTCCCGTCTCGGCTCGGGCGAACCCGCGAGCGAGTTCCTCACGTGCTACCTGATCATGGCCTTCGGTTGGTGCGCCGGGGCGTGGTTGCGCTCCTTCCGGGCCGCGGAGGCCGAACGCCGTCGTCGCGTCGCCGAGGAGACCCGCGCGGCCGAACGCACGCGGATGGCAAGCGAGTTGCACGACGTGGTGACCCACCACGTGACGGCGATGGTCGTACAGGCCGAGGCGGCACGCTATCTGACCGCCGCGCCCGACCGGCTCGACCAGGCCATGACCGCCGTGTCCGGCACCGGTCGGCAGGCCATCGGGGACCTGCGGCACCTGCTCGACCTGCTCGACCCCGGCTATCGCGCCGGGGCGACGGAGACGGCCGGGCCCGGCGCGCCGCCGGCCGGCGAGCTGCTCGTGCTCGTGGAGCAGACGCGCCGGGCCGGGCAGCCGGTGGAGTTCACCGAGCAGGGCACACCGCCGGAGCCGGCCGGGAGCGCCGGCCTCGTGGCCTACCGGGTGGTGCAGGAATCCCTGACGAACGCCCTCAAGTACGCCCACGGCAGCCGCACCTCGGTCCGGGTGCGCCACGGCGAGCAGGACATCACCGTGGAGGTCAGCACGGACGAGTCCAGTTCGCGGACGACGGCATCCCCGGGCGGGAGCGGACGGGGCCTGGCCGGGCTGCGCGAACGGGTCGGCGTCCTGGGCGGCGACTTCAGCGCCCACCCGAGAACGGGCGGCGGCTTCGTCGTCCGGGCACGGATACCTGCGGGGAACCCGTCGTGACCGCGCCGACAAGGGTTCTGGTCTGCGACGACCAGATACTGATCCGCACCGGGCTGGTGACGATCATCGACGCCCAGCCCGACCTGGAGGTGGTGGGCGCCTGCGGGGACGGGCAGACCGCGGTCGACCTCGCCGGCACCTTGCACCCGGACGTCCTGGTGATGGACGTACGCATGCCGGTGCTCGACGGCATCGAGGCCACCCGGCTGCTGGCCGGCGCCGGGGTGCGGCATCCCGTCAAGGTACTCGTGGTGACCACGTTCAACCTGGACGAGTACGTCTACGAGGCGCTGCGCGCGGGGGCGAGCGGGTTCCTGCTCAAGGACGCGCCACCGGCCCGACTGCTGGACGGCATCCGGACCGTGGCCGCGGGCTCGGCACTGCTGGACCCCGAGGTGACGCGCCGGCTCGTGGGCCGGTACGCCTCCCGCATCCGGCCCGCCGAGGACGCTCCGCAGGACATCCCGCTGACCCCCCGTGAGCTGGAGGTCCTCCGTCTCATCGCGAACGGCCTGTCCAACAGCGAGATCGCCGCGACCCTGGTACTGAGCCGGGAGACCGTCAAGACCTTCGTGTCCCGCATCCTCACCAAACTCGGCCTCCGCGACCGCGTCCAGGCGGTCGTCTACGCCTACCGCCAGGGCCTGGTGACCTGACACCCGCGCAGTCGGCGTCATGACCGGGCAACCGGCTGCCCCCCCCCCCCGTCCGGTGCCCGCACCCGAGCGGGTGCCGACGTTCCCGGCCTGCCCGGCGACAGCCACGTGACAGGCCACGGCCGGGCCGCCCGTACACCGCCGGCCACCGGCCCCTCCCCGGCCGGCACCGGGACCGGCTCACCGACCTCACCGACCTCACCGACCTCACCGACGTACGCGACCAGGCACGCGCGCGGGGCGACGCACCACCATGAGAGGCCCCCCATTGCGCCGCTGAGGTGAGTTCGGCCGGCGTCGGGTGCCGGACCGGGCAGGAATCAGTGCATCCGTGACAAGGCACCCGGCGGAAACAGTGCCGTGCGGATAACCAAGAGCGAGAAGGGGTTGTGCATGCCTGGACTGCCGTCGACGGTGGCCCCACCTGCCGGACTCGCCGACGACCCTCTCAGCGCGATCGACGCCGCGGGGGCGGTCGGCACAGTCCTCGAGCAGGTACTCCACGAACGGCTGCGTCACTGTCGTAGCGTCGACGCCGTCTTCGCCCGGGAGCTGGCCGACCGCCTCGCCGCGCTGGCCGTGCGGGGAGGCAGACGCCTGCGCACCGCGTTCGCCCACTGCGGCTGGCGCGCCGCAGGCGGCTCGGGAGACGCCACCGCCGTCCTGCGCACGGGAGCCGCCCTCGAACTGCTCCAGGCGTGCGCCCTCGTACACGACGACGTGATGGACGGATCCGTGCAGCGACGGGGCGCACCGGCCCTGCACGTGCACTTCGCCCGCGCGCACTGGGCGAGGGGCATGCACGGCCGAGCGGAGTCGTTCGGCACGTCGGCCGCCGTGCTCGCCGGTGACCTGGCGCTGGCGTGGGCGGACGACCTGCTGACGGAGACGGCACTCGGCTCGCCGCACGGCTCGCGCCTGCACGAGGAGTGGCGGGCGATGCGCACCGAGATGGTCGCCGGGCAGTACCGCGACCTGCACGCCCAGGCCGCCCGGTCCTCCGATGCCGACGAGGCGCTGAGCATCGCCACCCTGAAGAGCGCGCTGTACACCGTCGCCCGGCCCCTCGCGCTGGGAGCGTCCCTGGCCGGAGCGGACCAGCATGTGCTGGACGCGCTGCGGGCGGCCGGCCGGTGCGCCGGGCTGGCCTTCCAGCTCCGTGACGACCTCCTGGGCGCCTTCGGCGACCCCGCGCTGACCGGCAAGCCGGCCGGCGACGACCTGCGCTCCCGCAAGCTCACCTACCTCCTCGCCATCGCCGTCCGGCTCGCCGACGCCGCCGGTGACCACCTGGCTGCCGCGGCGCTGGCTCCGGACGCGGACCCGAAGTCCGAGAAGGCCGTACGGCAGGTGCGGTCCGCGCTGCGGCGCACCGGCGCCCGGGACCTGGTGGAGGCCAAGATCGAGGAGCTGACCGACATGAGCCTCGCGCACTTCGAGCGCGCCGGCGCACGCTCCGCCGTGCGGCACGAGTTCGCCGCGCTGGTCTCGCGCGCGACGGGTGTGGCCCCGCGCCGTGCCGAGGAGGTCGCGTGAAGAGGGTGCCGGGGCCGACCGACCATGTCGTCGTGGTGGGTGCCGGGCTGTCCGGGCTGGCCTGTGCCCTGCACCTGCTGGGCGCGGGCCGCCGGGTCACCGTCGTCGAACGGGACGCCGGTCCCGGCGGCCGGGCCGGCCGGGTACGGCTGGGCGGCTACGAGCTGGACACCGGCCCCACGGTGCTGACCATGCCGCACCTGGCCGACGAGGCGTTCGCCGCCGTAGGGGACAGCCTGCACCGCCGCGTCGAGCTGACGGCCCTGGACCCGGCCTACCGGGCGTGCTTCGCGGACGGTTCCTCGCTCGACGTGCACACCGACGGCGAGGCGATGGAGGCGGAGGTGCGCCGCTTCGCCGGACCGGCCCAGGCGGCCGGCTACCGCGACCTGCGGCAGTGGCTGGAACGTCTGTACCGGGTCCAGATGCGCCGTTTCATCGACACGAACTTCGACTCGCCTTTCCAACTGCTGCACCCGGATCTGGCCCGGCTCGCGGCGCTGGGCGGTTTCGGGCGGCTGGACGGCCGCATCGGCCGCTTCCTCTCCGACGAACGCCTGCGCCGCGTCTTCTCCTTCCAGGCGCTGTACGCCGGGGTGGCCCCGGCCCGCGCGCTCGCGGCCTACGCGGTGATCGCGTACATGGACACCGTGGCCGGCGTCTGGTTCCCCAAGGGCGGGATGCACGCACTCCCCCGCGCCATGGCCGACGCGGCGGCGGATGCCGGTGCCGAGCTGTGCTGGACCGCCGACGTCCGCACGCTGGAGCGCTCCGCGGGCCGGGTACGGGCCGTCCGCCTGGCCTCCGGCGAGCGCATCCCCTGCGACGCGGTGGTGCTGACGTGCGACCTGCCGGCCGCCTACGGGCTGCTGGGGCGGGCGCCCCGGCGGCCGGCACCGCTGCGTCACTCACCGTCCGCCGTGATCCTGCACGCGGGAACCGACCGCACCTGGCCGCACCTCGCCCACCACACCCTCTCCTTCGGCGCGGCGTGGCAGCGCACCTTCGACGAGCTGACCCGCACGGGCGAGCTGATGAGCGACCCCTCTCTGCTCATCACCCGTCCCACCGCGCACGATCCGGCCCTGGCACCGCCGGGACGCCACCTGCACTACGTCCTCGCCCCCTGTCCGAACACAACCGTCGGTCCCCCGGCCGCCGCGTGGCGGGACCTCGGCCCGCGCTACCGCGACCGGCTGGTGGGTGAACTGGAGCGCCGGGGCCTGGACGGGTTCGCGGACAGCATCCAGGAAGAGCTTCTGGTGACGCCGCTGGACTGGGCGGGGCAGGGCCATGCCGCCGGCAGCCCCTTCTCCGTCTCCCACACCTTCGCCCAGACCGGACCATTCCGTCCGCGCAACCTCGTCAGGGGGCTGGACAACGTGGTGCTCGCCGGCTGCGGTACCACTCCGGGCGTCGGCGTGCCGACCGTGCTCATCAGCGGCAGACTCGCCGCCGTGCGCGTCACCGGCGGCACCGGCACCCGGCGCGCACGGACGGCGTCGCCTCCGACCGCGGCCGGCGCATCCTCCGTCCCGGCCCGGGCAGGTGCCGATGACCCGTCGTGAGCTGGACGCCGCCGGGATCACCGATCCCGCACTGCGCGCCGCCTACACCCGGTGCCGACGGCTCAACGCCCGCCACGGCAGGACCTACTTCCTGGCCACCCGCCTGCTGCCCCTGGAACGCCGCTCCGCCGTGCACGCCCTGTACGGCTTCGCCCGCTGGGCGGACGACATCGTGGACGACCACGACCGCCATCGCGCGCCCGAGGAGCGCGACCGGCTGCTGGGACGTCTGGAGAGCGACCTGGCCGACGGACTGCGCACCGGCACGGGCGACGAACCGGTGGTCCGGGCCGTCGCGGACACCGCCGGCCGCTATGGCATCGATCACGCCCTCTTCGCCGACTTCCTGTCCTCGATGCGTGCCGACCTGACCGTCACCCACTACCCCACCTACGCCGATCTGCAGGGGTACGTGCACGGTTCGGCGGCGGTGATCGGCCTGCAGATGCTGCCGGTCCTCGGTACGGTCACGGCCCGGGAGGAGGCGGCACCGCACGCGGCGGCGCTCGGTGTGGCGTTCCAGCTCACCAACTTCCTGCGGGACGTGGGCGAGGACCTCGACCGGGGCCGCGTCTACCTGCCCGGCGATCTGCTGGCCGCGCACGGTGTGGACCGGCCCCTGCTGGAGTGGAGCCGGCGCACCGGGCGGCGCGATCCCCGGATCCGCGCCGCCCTCGTCGCGGCGGAGGCCATGACGCGGGACGTGTACCGGACGGCGGAGCCGGGCATCGCGATGCTCGATCCCCGGGTACGTCCCTGTATCCGTGCCGCGTTCACCCTCTACGGCGGGATTCTCGACGCGATCGCCGAGCAGGACTACACCGTGCTGCATCGCCGTGCGGTGGTGTCGCGCCGGCGTCGGGCGGCCACGGCCGCGGCCGGTGTGCTGCGCGTGGCCGGCGCCCGGTGGCGTGCTCGCGCCGCGCACCGAGCGGTCCCGGCGGGTGGTCCGGCGGTCGAGTGGAAGGAACCGGTGCGGTGAGCGGTCGAAGGGACGGCGGGCGCTGGTCGCCGCCGTTGCGGCGGCGGTCCGGTGGGGACTGGGCGGCGCAGACACCGACCTGGCGCCAGGCGCGTCCGGCGCTCATCGCCGACGCGCTCGGGCGGGCGTCCGCCCGCCCGTCCGGCAACTGGTTCGTGGTGGGTGCCTCCCGGAACGTGCGCGCGGACGACCGCCCGTACGGCCGGACGGTCGGTGGTGTGGAGGTCGTGCTGTGGCGCTCCGAGGACGGCGGGCTCCATGCCGGTTCGGGCGTCTGCCCGCACCTGGGCGCTCCGCTGCGCGACAGCCGGGTGGTGTGCGGCGCGCTGGTGTGTCACTGGCACGGGCTCGTCCTGGACGGTTCGCCGTCCGCCGGCTGGCAGCCGTTCCCGGTGCACGACGACGGCGTACTCGTCTGGGTGCGGCTGGACGCGGTGGGGGGCGAGGAGCCCACCGAGCGGCCTGTCGTGCCCGCCCGGCCGGCGCGGGGCCGCGGGGTGGACGCGGTGTTCACGGCGGTGGGGCGGTGCGAACCGCAGGACGTGGTGGCCAACCGGCTCGATCCGTGGCACGGCTCGTGGTTCCACCCGTACTCGTTCGTCGACCTGTCGGTGGTGCGGGAGCCGGCGGGCGGCGAGGACGACGCCTTCGTCGTCGACGTCTCCTTCCGGGTGGCGGGGCGGTTCGTGGTGCCGGTACGGGCCGAGTTCACGGCGCCGGAGCCGCGCACGGTCGTCATGCGCATCACCGACGGCGAGGGCGCGGCATCCGTGGTCGAGACCCACGCGACACCGCTGACCGGGCCCGGTCACGAGCGTCCGCGCACCGCCGTGGTGGAGGCGGTCGTCGCCGCGTCGGACCGGCCCGGCTTCGCCCTGGCGCGGGCCGCCGCCCCCGTACTGCGCCCGCTGATGCGCCGTACGGCCGGCCGCCTGTGGCGCGACGACCTGGCCTACGCCGAGCGGCGCTGGACGCTGCGCAGCACCGGGCGGTTCCCCGGCTGACCGGGCACCGGTCAGCGAGACGAGCGGCGCCCCGCGACGGCTCCGAGGGCCCGGAGCCAAGGTGAGCGGCCCGCCCGGGGAACCGTCCACAGGACCTGGCCGCGCACCCCCCGGTCGGCGAGCAGGGCGTTCGCGGCGAGGAAGCCCGTGGTGGCGGCCCGTTCCATGAGGGCGACGGGCAGGTCGCAGCGGATTGCGTCGCCGGCCAGGGTCAGCCACGGGTGCGGGGTGCGCACCGTGGGGCGCCGGCGGTGGGAACCGGCCTCGAAGAGCGGGCAGTCCGAGCGCCACTCGTGCCGGGCGTCGACGGCGCGTGCCTCGCGGGTCTCCGGGTACACCTGGTGCAGCCGGTCGACGAGCATGTCCTGCACCTCCTTCGGTTCGGCCGACGGGGCCACGGCGTAGGCGTGCAGTTCCACGACCGAGCCCCCGGTCCGTGCGGCCCAGCGGGCGGCCTCGCCCTCGTACCGCTCCAGGACGCTGATGTTGTCGAGCCCGCCGTAGCCGCTGGTGCCGAGGAATCCGGGCCGGTCGGCGCGGACCGGCCGGTCGAGCCAGAGCCGGGAGACGAGGAACGGCGGTGCGGTGCGCAGGGCCGCGATGTCCTCGCACCAGCCGGGCGTGCCCAGGCCGGGTGACGCGCCGACGACCCGGCGCAGGCTCCCGGGGTCGAGGGCGAGCACCACGGCGTCGTGGCGCCCGGCGCCGGTGTCGGTGTGCACGTGCGCTCCGCCGTCGCCGTCGCCGAGGGGGAGCACGCCGTGGACCGGGGTGCCGGTGCGGATGTCCACGCCGAGGCGCTGGAGGTAGTCGCCGAGCGGGTCCCAGAGCGCCTGGGGGAAGGGTTCGCCGGGTACGTCGAAGAGCAGTCCCTCGGCCGATCCGAGGAAGTAGATGTGGAACATCAGCAGCAGTTCGGCGGCGGACAGCGTGCGCGGGTCGGCGAAGAAGCTGCGGGAGAACACCTCGAACGCCAGGTGGTGCGCGGCTTCCGGGAACCCCACGCCGTCCAGGAAGCCGGTCGCGGTGACCTCGTCGAAGCGTTCGTACACCTCGGGCACCCGCACGTCGAGCAGGGGCAGTGCCGCCCGGGCGTCCATGGCGGCGAGGTCGCGCCAGCCGAAGGTGGGGCTGAGGGCGACGAAGCCGAGCGCGCTGAAGGGCGGCGTCCTCGGGACCCGGGCGAAGCTGTCGGTCAGGCCGCCGCTGTGCCGCAGGGGGTAGTCGGGCAGCGCCGTGAGCCGCGCGAGGGCGGGGTCGGTACGGCGCAGCAGGCCGCGCAGGTTGTAGTACTGGCGGAAGAAGGCGTGGAACCCGCGGGTCATGGTCACGGTGGAGCCGTCCGCCAGCCTGGTGGGCCGGCCGGAGAGCCGGCCGCCCAGTGCGTCCTCTTTCTCGTAGAGGGTCACGCGGGCTCCCCGCTCGGCCAGCAGGGTGGCCGCGGCGAGACCGGCGATCCCGCCGCCGACCACCGCGACGGACGGCTCGTCCCCGCGCTGGAACCGGTCCCTGCCGGGTGGCGGCGCCAGCACCTCGGCCTTGCGGTCGCGGCCTCGCCGGGCGGCAGCGATACGACGGGCCGTCACCGGACTCCCTCCCGGCGGGCCGGGCGCGCAAGGCCGGTGCGGCGGCCGGGGTGGAGAGCGGTGAGGCGACCGCAGGCGCAGACGGCGTGGTCGAGGACACGGGCCGGGTCGTGCTCGCGCAGGAGGCTCATCGGTGATCGTCTCCGGTTCGTGCGAAGGGCTGGGAGCGTCGGCGGACGAAGGGCAGTTCGGCGGCCGTGCGAAGCATCGGCAGGACCGGGGTGCACAGCCCGATGTGCCACTCCTCCCGCAGGGAGGTGGCGCCGTCGAGGAAGCGCAGCAGGCGCTCCGCCGGGACCCGGCGGAACAGGTCGGTGAAGAAGCGCGGGCCGTCGACGCGCCCGGTGTCCAGGGCGCGCAGCAGGACCGCGTCCATGGCCGAGGCCCTCCGCCCGTGGGGTGGGGGGACGGCGGTGCGCCCGTCGAGCAGGGCGGCGGCGATGGCTCTGCTCTGCCGCTGCACCGCCGCGAAGGTGTAGCCGGTGGCCGCACGGGTGGCGCCCCCCGCGGTCCCGATACGGAAGTGGGCGGGACCGGCCCGTCGCGGAAAGCGGGCGTCGGTCATGGGGATGACCCCCTGCTCCGACCGTTCCACGGTGAGCGCGCCGAGCCCGAGGACGTCCCGGCAGTAGTGACGCAGAGCCGATTCGTACGCCTCGGTGGTCAGCGCGCTGCCGGAGAACCCGGTGTATTCCACGAGCGCCCGGTCCGGCGCCAGCGGCAGGACGTAGCCGAAGGCGAGTCCGTGCGCCGGCTGGGGAACCCGGAAGTCCATCAGATCCGCGACCGAGGGATCGAACCGGTCGGTGGCGGTACGTACGAACCAGCCGCGGAAGTGCTGCAGCCACCGCGTGCGGGCCGGCGGCAGGACAGGCAGCGGCCGGGAGTCGAACACCCGCCGGGCGCGCAGCGTCAGGGACCAGCCCCCGGGCAGCGTGCACCGGACCTCCGCGCCTGCGGACCCACCGCGCACACCGCGCACCGACTCCACCGTCGCGCGCAGGAGACGCCCGCCGTCCGAGCGGGCCAGGCGGCCGTGGACCAGCCGCTCGAAGTCGGCGGAGCGCACCATGCGGTAGGTGAACGGGGCGGGTGTGACGACGACCGGCCGCCCGTCGGTGCCGTACAGACGCAGCACGGACCAGGACGCGCCGACCGCCTCTTCCAGGCCGTCGGCGCCCGCTTCCCAGTAGCACCAGGTCCGTTCCGCGGGGCGGAGCGGACCGTCCGGCGGCTCGACCACGGTCACCGTGGCGGCGCCGTTCTCCGTCAGCCGGTGGGCGAGGCTGAGGCCGGCCGCGCCACCCCCGATGACGATCACGTCGGAGTCGTCGGCGGGGCGGGGCGTCACCGGCCTCGCCGTTCGGCGACGGGGCTTCGACCGGGGCCCGGGCGCGGCGGCCCGGCGCCGCGGCTCTGGCCGGGGCCCGGGCGCGGCGGCTCGGCGCCGGTCTCCTCGGCCGCGCCGAAGGCCACCGGCCCGGACGCGACGACGGCGGCGTCCAGCCCCTGGCGGGCTGCCGCCGCTGCGTGCCCGGCCCGGGCGCACGACCCGGGATCGTGGGCGTCGGAGCCGGCGGCCGGGGCACCGGAGTGCGCCCGCACGGTGTGGGCCGGACGGCCGCGGTCGCGTCCGGTGAGGGCCACCCGGGCGCCCCGGCCGGCCGGTTCGGCGGTGGTCGCACCGCCCAGCGCTCCCGTGGCACCGGCCACCAGGACACGGGCACCGCTCACTTCCACGCTTCACCCCTCGATACGGCCAACAGGTCCATCCGATCGTCACTGCTTCGCGTCCGAGACCGTCCGTGGATGCGGCCGGACACCGCTTCGGCCCACGGCGTCGCTCCTTGCCCCTGGTCGGCGACCACCTCCCTTGCTCCCGGTCGGCGACCACCTCGCGCGCGGCGCGCGCCCGGCGACGCCATGGCGCCCTGCACCGGACCGGTCGCCCGGTGGTCCCGCACACGTGTCCTCGGCCGGTACCCCGGAACCAGCGGATACGGACCCGCCGTGCCGCAGCGTGGCGCGGAAGCAGCGCTCACCCGGGGACGAACGACGCGGCCGCGACCACTGGTCAGCGGACCGTTTCCCCGGCCGCTGCCCAGGCGCCACGACCGGGTGCCGTCCGACGGCACCATGTCACGAGCAGGCCGACGACTCCAGAGCGGCGACCGCCTCGGCGAGTCCCGCCGGACGCGCCAGGCCCGCCACCGCCTGCCCCGCCCAGCCGGGTCCCAGCGTCAGCACGACCGGCCTGCGACGGGCACCGCGCACTCCCCACTCCATGGCCGCGACGTGCTGGGCCAACGGCCGGCTGGCGGTGGTACGGGACTGCGCCCACAGCCCGACCGCGGCCGGCCCGGTCCTGCGCACGGCCGCGACGAGCGACTCGACGGGCAGGGCACCGCCGAACATACGCACCGGAACGCCGCGTTCCGTCAATGCCGCGGCCAGCACCTCCAACGGCAGAGTGTGGTTCTCCCCCGGGACACAGGCGAGCACCGTGGTGGCGCCGGCACGGGCGGCGACCGTGGGGGGCGTGGCGCGCCGCAGCGCCCCGGAGACGTGCCAGGACAGGAAGTGCTCGACCTCGACGTACTTCTCGCCCGACGTCTCCCACTTGCGGCCGACGGCTTGGAGCGTCGGCACGATCACCTCGGTCCAGGCGACGACCAGTCCGTGTTCGGCGATCGCGGCGAGCAGCAGTTCGTCCAGCGCGGCGGCGTCGAGGCGCAGGGCGGCCCGGGCGATTCCCCGGCATTCCTGGCGTACGTCACCGAGCCGCAGGCCGCTTCCCGCCCGGCTGCGGGCCCGGACCGAGGCCCGCTGTGGCCCGGCGGTCCGTCGGGGCCGGGGCGCCGCCGGTGATGCTCCGCTCAGCGCGAGCCGTGCGGCCTCGGCCGGGGGCAGCCCTGTCGCCGTCAGCGCGCACATCCGCTCCAGCCGCGCCACGTCCCGGGCGGTCCAGCGGCGGTGCCGGCCGCCCGTGTGCGCGTCGGGCCCGAGGCCGTACCGGCGGTCCCATGTGCGGACCGTGGTGGGGGCCACCCCCAGGCGCCGGGCCACCTCGCCGGTGGTCAGCCCGCCGTCCGGCGGACCGTCCTCGCCCGACCGGCGGTCGCGGTCCTCACCGTCTTCCTCGCCAGACTCGCTCATGCGGTCACTGTACGACGCACAAACGACGCATGTTGATCGCGTCGTTCCGGCGTTCCAGACTCCAACCACACGGACGGCGGACCGGCGGACCTGCCCTCCGGGCACGCCCTTTCGTCCCCGGCGACGCACGGCAGGAGGAACCGGGCACGCCCTTTCGTCCCCGGCGACGCACGGCAGGAGGAACGCGCTCATGAACACGACCACGCGACCGAGTGCCGCTCCGGTCCCGCCGGTGGCGGAGACGCGGCGCGAAGAGGACCTCGCCCGCGGCCTCGTCGCCGCCGACGAGGAGGCGTTCGCGGCCATCTACCGGCGCTGGGGACCACTCGTCCACACCATGGCCGCCCGGTCCCTCGGCGACGCCCACGAGGCCGAAGACGTGACGCAGCAGGTCTTCATCGGCGCCTGGGGCGGGCGGCACGGCTTCCGCCCGGAGCGGGGCGCACTCGGTGCCTGGCTGGCCGGCATCGCACGCCGCAAGATCATCGACGCGCTGGCCGCCAGGACGAGGCGTCTGGCCCTCGTCGACTCGGCCACCCACGAAGCCGCGCCCGCCCGGCTCGTCCAGGAGATACCGGGCGAGGTGCTCGACCGCGTGCTGCTCGTCGAGGCCCTGTCCCGGTTGCCGCACGCGCAGCGCGAGGTGCTCTGCATGGCGTTCTACGAGGACCTGACCCAGGTCCAGATCGCTCAGCGCACGGGTGTGCCCCTGGGGACGGTGAAGAGCCACGCCCGCCGCGGCCTGCACCGGCTGCGTCTGGCCGTCGACCTCGGCGACGCGCACGGAACGGGAAGCTGACCGAGCCCGAGCCGCAGGAGGGCGCAGTGGGCCACGCGGAACCCTCACGCTTGGTGGAGCTGGCACTCGGTCACGCGAGCGGCGACGCGGACGCCGGTGCCCTGCGGCACGCCGCGTCGTGCCCGCGGTGCCGTGCGGAGCTGGCGCGGACGACCCGCGTGGTGACTGCCGCACGCGGCACGGAGGTGTCGGACCTGACGGCTGCTCCGCCCGAGCGCCGGCCGGACCTCGAACGCGGCCCTTTACCGCATCGTCACACCGTTACGGGCACACACTCGTCGAGCAGACCGACGACGTCACTCCAGGCACGTCGCGCGTGCCGGGGGTGGTGGCCCACTCCGGGGCGCACGCGCTGGTTCACCGGGGGGTGGTGGAAGGCGTGCAGAGCACCGCCGTAGATCACGAGACGCCAGTCGACTCCCGCGGCCAGTATCTCGGCGACGAAGGCCTCTCGTTGCGCGGGCGGCATGATCGGGTCTTCCGATCCGACCCCCGCCCACACAGGGCAGCGGATGCGCGCCGCCTCACCCGGTCGGCCCGTGGTCAGGGCGTTGACCGTCCCGATCGCCCGCAGATCGACACCGTCGCGCCCGAGTTCCAGCCCGATGGCGCCCCCGGTGCCGTAGCCGATGACGGCGATCCGGTCGGGGTCGGTCCGCGGTTCGGCGCGCAGCACGTCGAGCGCCGCGTGACCGATATGCCGCATCCGGTCCGGATCCGCGAGGAGTGGAGTCACTCGGGCCATCATCTCGTCGGGGTCGGTGAACCACCGTCCGCCGTGGATGTCGAAGGCGAACGCCACGTACCCCAGCTCGGCCAGGGCGTCGGCCCTGCCGCGCTGGAAGTCGTTCAGTCCGGTCCCCTCGGGCCCCACCAGAACTGCGGGCCGGCGGTCGGCGCCGGCCGGGAGCGCCAGGTGCCCGACCATCGTCAGACCGTCGGCCGGGTAGGCGACCGAGCGTGTGGTAACCGTGGTCATGGGAACGGACTGTAGCTACCTCCGGGCCGGGACGACCGGACCGACAGCGCCGACCGGAACACCGCTGCTACCTCTCTGAAGTGCGGCGATGGGCCGACAGGCCGCCCGATCTCGGTCCCGGTATGTCACCGGCATGGAGTAAAGCCCCGATTGACCCTATATAAGGGAAGCGAGGAGAGGGGACGGCCTCAACACCCTTCTCCCCGCCGGAATGCGCCACCGCACCGCCGACCGCGACTGGCTCACCGGCTACCGACCACCGGCCACCGGCCACCGGCTACCGGCTACCGGCTACCGCCGAGTTGATCACCGCGATCCGGCACGGCTGTCGCCGATTCCAGCACCGGCACGGCTCCCGCATTTCAAGGTCAACAGCAAGAAGGGCAAGGTAGTTGTGCGGGTAACAGTGCGGGATTAGAGTGAGCGGCCGTGCTCGGAGTGATCGGCGGGGGCCGGTTGACCCGGGCCTGAGGGAAAGGGATTCCGTCGTGACCGAGACCCAGAAAGCCGCCGCCGATCCCGCGATACCCGACCCAGCCGACGGGCTCGACAGCCCCGGCGACATCGAAGTGCTCGCCTCGCTCAGCCCCGACTTCGTCGCCGACCCGTACGTCGCCTACGCGCTGCTGCGCGAGCGCGGACCGGTGCACCAGGTCATCACACCCGACAGGGGCCGGGTGTGGCTCGTGGTCGGATACGAGGCCGCGCGCGAGGCCTTCAGCTCCCCGAAGCTCAGCCGGGACTGGCAGCGCGAGTGGCGGCAGGCCGGCTGGACCCCGCCGTACGCCCTGAACATGCTCGGCAGCACCAACATGCTGATGAGCGACCCGCCCCACCACACCCGGCTGCGGAAGCTGGTGGCGCGGGAGTTCACCGCCCGGCGGGTCGAGAAGATGCGCGAGCGCGTCCAGGAGATCACCGACGAGCTGCTGGACCGCATGACGGCGGACGGAGCGCGCCGCGCCGACCTCATCGACGCGTTCGCCTCCCCGCTCCCCATGATCGTCATCTGCGAACTGCTGGGCGTGCCCAACCTGGACCGCGCCGCCTTCCACGCCTGGTCCAACGAGACCCTCGCGCCCACCAGCCCGGAGGCGGAGAAAGAGGCGTACGAGCACGTCATGCCCTATCTCACGGGGCTCATCGCCGCCAAGCGCGAGAACCCCGGGGAGGACCTGCTCAGCGCCCTCGTCCACACGGTCGACGAGGGCGGCGACCGGCTCACCGAGGAAGAACTGCTCTCGCTGGCCTTCCTGATGCTCGTCGCCGGGCACGAGACGACGGTCAACACGATCGGCAACGCGGTGCGCGCGCTCCTCGCCCATCCCGAGCAACTGGCGGCCGTACGGGCCGATCCGGCCGGGCTGGCGGCGGGGCTGGTGGAGGAGACGCTGCGCTACGACGGGCCGGTGGAGACCACCACGCCGCGCATCGCCCTGGAGGAGACCGAGATCGGCGGCGTACGGGTGCCGCGCGGCGCCATCGTGCTGATCGCCATGGCCGCCGCGGACCGCGACCCGGCGCGCTACCCCGAGCCGGACCGCTTCGACGTACGGCGCGACGCCCAGGGCCACACCGCCTTCGGATACGGGGTCCACTACTGCCTGGGCGCCCCGCTCGCCCGCCTCGAGGCCGAGGTGGCGCTGCGCTCGCTGCTGGAGCGCTGCCCGGACCTGGCGGCTGACGGGGAGCAGGGCGAGTGGCTTCCGGGGATGCTGATCCGGGGGGTGCGGACGCTGCCGGTGCGGTGGTGACACGTCCGCCGCGGGCGGGCCGAGGGGCGGGTGAGCGCTCGCGGCACGCTGTTCGCGCGGGTCGGCGGGGACTGTGGGCGGCGGGGGCCGCACGGTCCGCAGCGCTGCGAAGCGCACTCAGCCTCCGGGAGAAGCTCCATGTCCGCTGCTGAAGCCGTTGACCTGAGCAGCCCAAGTGCCCCGGCCGGGGCTCGCAGCGGCTGAAGGGGCACCTCACCCGGCCGGACGGCCCGGGGCCCTGGCCGGGCGTGGTCATCGCGCACGAGGTACTCGGCGTCGACGACGTCATGCTCCGCCAGGCCGAGCGCCTGGCCGGCGCCGGGTACCTCACGCTGCTGCCCGACCTGTTCACCGAGGGCGGCGCACGGCGCTGTCTGATCCCCACGATCCGCGCGGCCCTGTCCGGGACCGGGCGTGCCCACCAGGACCTGGAGGCCGCCCGCTCCTTTCCGCTGTCCCGGAGCGACTGCACCGGCGCGGTCGGCATCATCGGCTTCTGCATGGGGGCGCGTTCGCTTTGATGACGGCCGGACGCGGTGGCTACGACGCGGCGTCCGCCAACTACGCACGCTCCCGGCACCTGAGCCGGGCATCACCTGAGCAGTTCACCCGACGCAGGCCGCCCGCCCTGGGAGACATGCCACACCTGCCCGCAAACAGCGTCACCAGGCCATGCGCCGGCCCGGCCCGCGGCGGAATCGCGGACCGGGCCGGCAGGGGCATGGGCGCCCGGGGCCGTCGGACAGGGCGGCTGGGTCAGTCGGTCATGTCGCCCATCTTCCAGACGGTCATGGACTCGACGACACTGCCGTCGCCGAAGAGGTGCAGGCCGAGGGAGTCCTGACGGAAGGGGTAGGCGCGGGTGGTGAGGGACTTGTGGTCGTTCGCGTACGCCTCGACCATCGAGCGGTCGACGAACACGTCGAGCGTCAGGCTGCCATTGGCAAGGGTCAACGGGCCTTGGTTGACGCCGAAGTTCGGCTCGGCGCTGGAGTTGTTCCCGGATCGCGTCCGGTCGACGCCCAGCTGTCCTGCGGGAGCGTCGTAGAACAGGCGGGTCCGTTCCTCGTCGCCGGGGCTGCGGAGCACGTCGAGTCCGAACGTGGCGGCGGTGCCGCGTTCCATCGTCAGCTTGATGTGGAGCATGTCTCCCTTGATGCCGGCCAGGCGGGTGTTGGCGTCGGTGAGGGAGGTCGGGGCGCCGATGTCCAGGAGGGGTGCGCCGGTGTGGAGGCGGGAGACCTCCTCCACGGGGCGGAATCCGAGGTCGCCGTCGGGACGCATGGACAGTTCGACGGGCAGGCCCGCGTTATGGGCCCAGCCGGCGTCGTAGTGGGCGCGTTCGGTGCGACGGTCCTGGGCGATGCTGAAGACGAGGGAGCGTCCCTTGTCGTCCACCGTTCCGCTGGGGCCGGTGAAGTGGTCGCCGTAGTCCATGAGCCGGGGCTCGGTGGTGTCGGGGGTCCAGCGGCGGGCCTGGGCGTCCCAGGTGCCCATCCCCGGCGCGAACCCGCCCTGGGCGGATGAGAGGGAGCCGGGGGCCGGCGTCAGTCGATTCCCGGCGCGACGAACGGGCTGACGGACTCCAGCCGCGTCTGGGCTGGCACGGGTCAACTCAGCCTCTTCGGCGGCGATGGGGGCGACCCCGCCTGCGCCCTCTCGTAGCCGGGCGCCACCAGGCCGTACACCCGGCCGTCCGCAGCCGGCCCGCGCTCTCCGACGTCTCCGACCCGCGGGTCGGAGAGGGAACGGCACCGCTCGTCACGCCGCCGTCCGGTGTGCGGGCCAGGCTCATGCCGCACTGCCGCGCCGTACGGGCAGTGGGTGGACGTGGCGGGGGACCCGGCGGACGGTGCGGCGGGTCCGGCCGGACGATTGGTGCTTTTCCGTCGTCGGCCGTGGCCCGCGTACCGGGAAGCCGGTGGGCACAAGGAGTGCGGGCACCGGGGCGGTCCGACAGGTGGCCTAAAAGGCCCAGAGGGGTGGCCTGAAACCGCTTGTCGGGAATCGACATCTGGGTAGGGTGAACTTCGGTTCGGTGATCAGTTTCTGCTCTTTCCCGTCGGCGAGGAACCCGAAAGGGCACAGCCGCCGGACTCCCGCTCGGTGCCTGACAAGCCATGGCGAGGGGCAGCGGGACAGATCCCGAGGTCGCGTCGAGCCAGTGGGAACCCGGGGAAAGGCGCATTCGCTGTAGGCGGTGAACCGGATGGTCCGACGGTTCGTCGTCCCGGACGTACAACACCGGGAAACCGGACGTGAGAAGGAGCGAAAGCCGCGTCGACCACGGCGGCCTCCGTCCCGGTTCTCGGTGTGTCATACCCAAGGGGTGCGCACGAGATGATGATCGATCAGCTCTGTTACCCGGTCGGTGGCACCAAGGTGGTGCGCGGAAAGGGGGTCCGCCTGTGCGACGCGGACGGCAGGGACTACACCGACTTCGCCTCCGCGCCCTCAACCTCGGCCTCGGCTGCTCCCACCCCGCGATGCGACGACAAACCGACGAACTGGCCCACCTCACCTCCTCGTTCCAGAGCGCCCCGGTCGACGGCCTGGCCCGACCGCTGGTGGAGACCTCCCCGGCGAACCTCACCAAGGTGCACCCCGAGGTGTCCGGAGGCTCGTCGGCCAACGAGGGCACCATCAAGAGGGCCCGGTGGCTGCCGCTGGAGCGGCTGGTGACGCGCCAGTTCCCGCGCTCCGAGGCCGACAAGGCACCGCAGGGCCTGCCGGCGGCGCCGGGCACCCAGTACACGGCCCAGAAGGTCGTCCTGGCGCTGGAGGGGCGTATGGTCCCGGCCTAGCGGACGTCCCGGGCACCCGTGGGCCCGGGGGCCGGAGGCTTGCGGGAGCGCTCCCGCACACTGCCAGGGAACTCTTCACAGGGCCTCCGGGCCTCATGGGAGCGCTCCCGCACCCCGCTTGGCACCAGCAGAGACCATGTGACGACAGGGCATAGGGGATGGGATGAGCAACGCCAGCCGACCGGACACCGATGACAAGGGAGCCGCCCGCGAGATCGCCCGGAGGATCAGCGAGATCCGCCGGTCCCCGGTGGAACAGGTCCTCATCGACGAACTGCGGCTGACCGGCTCGCCCCGGTCGCGCGGTAAGGACTCCCGTCATGTGCGACTGCTCGGGGAGGCGGACACCGAACTGCCGCCGGTCGTGGTGCACCGGGCCACCATGCGGGTCGTCGACGGGGCGCACCGGGTGAGAGCCGCCTCCTTACGGGGGCTGCGGCGGATCGACGCGCAGTTCTTCGAGGGCGGGGAGGAGGAGGCGTACCTTCTGTCCGTCGCGCTGAACACGGCGCACGGGCTGCCCCTCTCCCGGACCGACCGGACCGCCGCCGCCCTGCGCATCCTGGCGACCCACCCGTGCTGGTCGGACCGGAGCGTCGCGGCCGTCGCGGGGGTCTCCGCGTCGAAGGTGGCGCGGCTGCGGCAGGGCGCCGCGGCCCCCGGCGTCGGAACCCGGATCGGGCGCGACGGCAGGTCACGGCCCGTGGACCCGGCCGCAGGACGGGCCCGTGCCAGCGAGCTGCTGCGGGAGGACCCCACCGCCTCGCTCCGGCACGTCGCCCGGGCGGCCGGGATCTCGCCCGCCACCGCGGCGGACGTACGGGACCGGCTGCTGCGGGGAGCCGACCCGCTGCCCGACCGGCTGCGCCGTACGGCGGAGCACGCGGCGCGGCGGCCCGGTCACCGGGCCGGGCCGGCGGACGGGGGGTTCCCCCGTACGGCGCCCGCCTCGCCCGAGGCGCTCACCCGGGTGATCGAGACGCTGTGCCGCGACCCGTCGCTGCGGCTCACCTCGACCGGCCGCGAGGTCCTGCACCTTCTGCGGGTCTGCGCCACCGCGGTGCGCGATCAGCGGCGGATCGTCACGTCCGTGCCTCCGCACTGCCTGGCTCCTCTCGCCGAACTGATGCGGGGCTACTCCGGCATCTGGCAGTCCCTCGCCGAAGAACTGGAGCGGGCGCACAGCGCGAGCACGCAGGACCTGACGCACTGATCTCCCCCTCGCCGGGGCGGGGACCACACCGGGGCCACGGAAGAAGCACGAGGCAGCGGGGACCGCTTGCGCGCGGGCCCCGGACGAGGAGACGAGGAGACGAGGATGCCCCAGGACCAGACCGACGTGGCCGTACCGCACCGGGAGGAGCTGATCGACGTCTCGCGGGTGGTCGGTGCGTACCACTCGCTGCGGCCGGACCCCCAGGACCCACGGCAGCGCGTCGCCTTCGGCACCAACGGGCACCGCGGCTCCTCCCTGGATGCCGCCTTCAACGACGACCACATCGCCGCCATCAGCCAGGCGGTCGCCGAGTACCGCGCCGCACGCGGTGTGACCGGCCCGCTCTTCCTCGGCGTGGACCCGCACGCCCTGTCGGAACCCGCCCGGATCACCGCCCTCGAGGTGTTCGCCGCCAACGGGGTGATCGTCCTGCAGGACGCGCCGGGTGCCTTCACCCCCACTCCGGCCGTCTCCCACGCGGTGCTCGCGTACAACCGGGGGCGCGGCACGCAGGGCCTGGCCGACGGCGTGGTGATCACGCCGTCGCACAACCCGCCGGCCGACGGGGGCTACAAGTACAACGAAGCGCACGGCGGTCCCGCCTCCGCCACGGCCACCGCGTGGATCGAGCAGCGCGCCAACGAACTCCTCGCCACCGGGCTGTCACAGGTGCGCCGCGTGCCCTACGCCCGCGCACAGGCCGCGGACACGACAGGGCGGTACGACTTCCTCGGTGCCTACGTCGACGACCTGCCGTCCGTGCTCGACCTGGACGCGGTGCGCGCCGGCGGCGTCCGGATCGGGGCGGACCCGCTGGGCGGCGCCTCGGTGGCCTACTGGGGCCGGATCGCCGAGCAGTACGGCCTCGACCTGACGGTACTGAACGGCCACACCGACCCCACCTGGCGGTTCGTCACTCCCGACCACGACGGCAGGCTGAGGACGGACTGTTCGTCGCCGCACACCATGACACCGCTGGTGGAGCGGCGCGGCAGGTACGACGTGACCGTCGCCAACGACGCCGACGCCGACCGGCACAGCATCGTCACCCCGGACGGCGGACTGCTCCCCGCCAACCACTACCTCGCCGTGGCCGTCCCCTACCTGCACGCGCACCGGGAGGGCTGGCCGGCGGCGGCCGGGATCGGCAAGAGCGTGGTGACCTCGGCCCTGGTGGACCGGGTCACCGCCGAACTGGGCAGGCCGCTGGTGGAGATGCCGGTCGGCTTCAAGTGGTTCACCGAGGGACTGCGGACCGGGGAACTCTGCTGGGGCGGTGAGGAGTCGGCCGGAGCGTCGTTCCTCCGCCGGGACGGTTCGGTCTGGACGACCGACAAGGACGGCATCGTTCCCGCGCTGCTGGCCGCCGAGACCATGGCCGTCACCGGGTCCTCGCCCTCGGAGCAGTGGAGCCGGCTCACCGAGCGCCTCGGCCGCCCGCACCACGTCCGGGTCGACAGCCCCGCCACTCCCGGGCAGAAGGCTGCGCTGGCCCGGTTGTCCGCCGATCGGCTGCCGGGCGGCCGGCTCGCCGGGGAGGACGTCGAGTCAGTACGCACCCACGCACCGGGCAGCGGCACACCCCTGGGCGGCATCAAGGTGACCACGCGCAACGCCTGGTTCGCGGCCCGGCCGTCCGGCACGGAGAACATCCACAAGGTCTACGCCGAGTCGTTCCTCGGCCCCGGGCACCTCGCCCGCGTCCTGGAAGAGGCCCAGGCGATGGTGGAGAAAGCCCTCCAGGAGTGACCACGGCCTGAGCAGCGCCACGCTGCCCGCCCGTACCGCATTCCGGCCGCCGCGGGACGCGCAGAATGCGGAGGCAGCCCACCGGGGAAAAGGACGGTGAAGCTGTGCCGCACGCCGGCACCGGCATGTCGGAATGCGGACGCCGTGGCGCCAACACGTCCCAGAGTTCCGCCGGGCGTCGTCGGCCTTTTCTTGAGCGCCGATGAATTCCGGGGAAATGTCCGCGCTTTTCACCCCGTCGGGGTGAGCGCGGTCCGTACCGGATCCCCACCCCTCCCGTGTTTCCCCGCGTCGTGCGGCCGGGAGGTGCCGGGAAGTACCCATCCGTAACGAGAAAAGGGGTTTTCATGTTCCGTGCAGTACTCACCCGCGGCCGTGTGCTCGCCGCCGCTGCCTGTGCCGGCGCGATCGTCGCGGCGGGCACCGCGCCCGCCGCGGCGCAGCCGGCGCCGGCGTCCGCTGCGGCGTGCGAGTTCTCGGGCGCGCTCTGCCTGTTCGAGGGGACGGACTACACCGGCGAGAGGTTCACCGTCCAGTCGCTCGAACCGGGCGTCGCGGTCTGCGTCGACCTGGCGGAGCACGGCTGGGCGGACCGCGCGCACTCCGCCGTCAACAACAACAGCAGGTCCGCGACCCTCTTCACGGGCGCCGGCTGTACCGGGAGGGGCCTGCCCGTCACCGGCAGCCTGCCGTCCTTCGACTTCCCCGCGCTGAGCGTGCGGGTGTACTGACGGCCGGCCGCGGTGCGTGCCCGTCCGCGTCGGACGGGCACGCACTGCTGTTCAACCGCTTTGTCGGCGCGGTCGGACACTCCGACACGCCAACGTGGCGCCGCGGATCCGACGGAAGCACGGGCCTTTCCCGTCTGCCGCCCGTCGGGGTGGCCAACTTGGAAAAGGGAAACGTTGACAGTGAACGTTGCTTCCCGGAAGTACGCGAGATCGCCTGAACGCGAGCGCGCACACGTTGGAGGACGACGATGAACGAGCGGCCCGTTCTTATTCACACCCATGGAATCGGAACGATCGACTACAGCTCGATGTCTCCCGAAGAACTGGGCGCGGTGCATGAACTCGCCGTGGAAGGGGGATTCGACGTCGTCCCGGGAATTTTCTTAGGGCGCGACCATCTTTCTGCGCTGACGGACGTGATGTGCGCCTGGCACGAGAACCGCTCGTCACTGTCGGCCATTTCCGGCTTCTCCGTGGAGGGCCCTCTCCTGGGACGTACGGGCGGGGTGCCGCCGCGCGGGATCTGGTCGCCCACCGCCCGCGAATGGGAGCGCATCGCCGCCCTGGGCCGGTACGGACTCCGGTACCTCGTGATGGGCCCTGACATGGGCGACCTCGACGACGAGCTGGACGACGGTCTCTCCTACCGGGACGTCATCGACCTCTTCTACGCCAACGGCGTCAAGGTCGCACTCGGGCACTTCCAGCACGACGCGCCGGAGCTGAGCGCCGATCGCACCCGAGCCGTCATCGAGCACGTGCAGGACCGTTACGGTCCCGGCCCCGAGGTCCTGTTGACGGACCACCTCTACAACGACATGCCGCGGGCCTTCCGGCATGTGTGGCGCACCGCGCAGGAACGTTCCCGCCGTGCTCAGCAGCTCGCGCCGGTGCTCGCGGCCGACTGGGACACGGCAGATCTGGACCGGCTGCTGGGCCCGGTGCCCGCCACTCTGCTGCGGGCCGCCCGGGAAGGGCGGCTGCTGCCGTTCCTCAACTTCGACGGGGACCACGTCGACCTGGAGGTCTGCCGCCGCACGCTGGAACACCTCGGTCCCGAGGGCGTGATCGGCATCACCGACGACACCAGCATCCCCTTCCTGGCCGGCGAGGAACTCCACCACCGGGAAGGCAGCGGTCTGTGGTACCGCTCCGACGGCATCGTGGCGGCCGGCTCCAAGGGGCTCGCCACCCAGCGCCGCAACCTCGCCGGCCTCACCACCGACGACACCGCCTTCGACCGCCTGTTCCGGCACAACCCGCGCCGTGCGCTGACCCCGCTGGGGGCGCCCGCGACGGCAGGGGTGGGCGGCCGGCCGGCCGACGGGGCCCTGAGTCACGGGAAGCACGGCCGTGCCTGAGCCCGCCGTGGGGTACCAGCCCGCCGGTTCCGGCCCGCGGCAGCCCCTCGCCACCGCTGCCGGGACGACGGCCCGCGACGCGGCGGGCGTGTACGTCACCGCCTGCGACCCGGAGTCCGCCGTCAACGCCAGCACCTGGCGGGAGACGGAGGCCGCCCACCGCGCCGTACAGACCGCGCTGCTGTCCCACGCCTGGGCGGACGGGTCGGTTCCCCAGGTCCTGCGGCGACTGGCCGGAGACCCCGCCGACGCCACCGCGTACCGGCATGTCGAGGCGGCCCTCACCGCCGAGTTGGCCCGTGACGGCGCGTTCGCCGCACGGCTCACCGGGCTGCTCTCCGAGGTGACGCGGACCAGCGTCGTCCGGTACCACCTGGGCGCCGCCTACCGGCAGCCCACGCGGGACGAGCCCCCCGCTCCACAGACCCCGGAAGAGGTCCGCGCCCTGCTCGCCGAGGACCCGGCGGCCCGTCCGGCCCCCCGGGCGGGCGCGCCCGGCCCATTGGTGGCGGTCGTCGTCCCGGTCCGGGCGCACCCGTCCGACACCGGCCGGGCGCGCAACGCCGTGGCCGCCGTCGCCTCCGCGATGCGGCAGGACCTCGACCGGTCCGCGTACCGCGTCGTCGTCGTGGAGCAGGACACGCGGCCCCGGATGGACCGGTACCTCGCCGACCTCGCCGACGCGTACCTCTTCCTCCCCAACCCCGGTGCCTTCAACAAGAGCTGGGCGCTGAACGCCGGTGCGGCGGCCGTGCCGGAGGCGCGGTATCTGTGCTTCCACGACGCCGACATGGTGGTGGAGCCGGACCACCTGTCCAAGGTGGTGACCAGCCTGGAGGAAGGTCCGCCGGCGTTGCTGCCCTACGGCGACCTGATCTTTCTCGACCCGGTCAGCAGCGGCCGGGCCATCCGGTCGCGGCTGGCGCCCGGCGGCCCGGCGAGCGTGGCCCCGGCCGGCCTGCGGGGTTTCGCGCTCCGCGACGTGTGGGGCGGGTACGTCTGCGTCACCAGGGAGCTCTTCGAGGCCGTGGGCGGCTACGACGAGCGTTTCCGCGGCTGGGGCGACGAGGACAACGAGTTCTACCGGCAGGTGCTGCGGCACTCGTCCGTGCCCCGCTGGAGCCGGCCGCTCGCGCACCTGTGGCACCGCCGGCCGGTCATGGTCGACGCCGAGGGCCGCCGGGCCAACCAGCACATCGCCAGGACTCCGCGGCCCGCCGACCCGGGGCCGCTCGGCGACCCGGCCAAGTACGCGCACGAGATGCCGCACGACATGAGGACGGACACGGCGTGAGCACAGAAGACAAGGGACTGCTGGCCCGGTTCGGCGTACCCCCGCTGACCGAGGTGCGCCGGACCACGGCCGCGGTCCTCGTGGACACCGTGGGGGTGGGGCTGCTGATCCCCATCTCCCTGCTGTACTTCACCCTCACCACGGACATCCGGGTCGCGGAACTGGGCGTCGCCCTCACGGCGGCCACCCTGCTGTCGCTGCCCGCCGGGCTGGCCGGCGGAGCGATGACGGACCGCTTCGGCCCCAAGCTGGCCATGGTCACCAACAACCTCGTGTCAGCGGCGGGTTATGTCCTGTACCTCTTCGCGGACGGGCTGGTCACGGCCTTCCTGGCCATGCTGCTGGTCGCCGTCGCGGACCGGATGTACTGGGCCTGCTGGTCGTCGTACGTGCATACGCTGAGCCACAGACGGCCCTTCGAGCGCTGGTTCGCCTTCCTCGAGTCGATCAAGGCGGGCGCCATGGGGCTGGGTGCGCTCCTGGCCACCTTGATCCTCGCCGTCAGCACCGACGTGGGCGCCCGCTGGCTGGTCGTCCTCAACATCGCCACCTGTGTGGTGGCCGCGCTGCTGTTCGTCCTCCAGCCCATGACCCCGGCGGCCGGCGCCGTGCCCCCCGCCGCGGACGACGAGGACCCCGAACTGCTGCAGGCCGTACGGGGCTGGCGGACCGTGCTCGCGGGCCGCACCAACCTCCTCTTCGTGATCGGTCAGTTGCTGCTCAGCCCGGTGATGCTGCTGCCCTCCGTGGCGCTGCCGCTGCTGTTCGTGGAGAAGTGGGGCATGCCGGTCTTCGTGTCCACGCTGCTCTTCGCGCTGAACACCGGTATCGCGGCGCTGATCCAGACGCCGCTCAGCCACGCCGTGCGCTTCCGCTCCCGCGCCGGGGTCGTCTGCTTCTCCGCCGGGCTGCTGTCCGCCTCGCTGCTGGTGATGGCCATCCTGCCGGAGCGGCAGTCGGCCCTGGCCTGGTGCGTCGTGGTGTTCGTGGGCATCGTGCTGGCCGTCGTGGACGCGCTGTACATGCCGGCCTCCAACGCCCTGATGACCGAGTCGGCGCCCGACGCGGTGCGCGGCCGCACCGTCGCGGTGTTCCAGACCGCGGCGGCCGTGGGCATGGCGGTCTTCCCGGCCTGCTTCAGCTTCGTCTTCGAACAGTCGTCGGCGCTCACCTGGGTCCTGCTCGCCGTCGTCATCGCTGCGGGCGGGGTGTGCTTCGCGGCCGCCTCGGCGCGGCTGCCGTACGCCGTGCGCTTCCCGGAGTCCCGCACCCCGGACCCGGCCGCGCCGCCCGCGGCGGGCACCACGGAGCCCGGCGGCTCGCAGACCCAGGTGCCGGGGAAATGGGCGGGATCGCCGTGAGCCGCCTTTCCAGCGGTCCCGGACGCCCCGCCCTGCCGGTGCCGCAGGACCGGATGACCCCGGGCGTGCCTGCGGACGCCGCCGCCGTGACCGTGCACCGGCTGCGCGTCCCGGCCGCCGCGGTGCGCGGGCCACTCGTCCGCGACGGCGTCCTCTTCCACATCGACGTATGCCACCAGCACCTCGCCGCGGTCGTCGAGGGGCGGACCAGGGTGGTGCTGCCGAGCGTGCCGGCCGATGCCGTGCTCTGCGCGGTCGGCGACGAACTGCGCATCGCGTACCCGGTGCCCGGCGGCTTCGGTGGTGTCGGTTTCCACGTGCGCGAGGGCCTGTCAACCTGCCCGGTCCCCCGGTCCTTCCCGCCCGTCCTGCGGGCCCCGCTGCAGGCCGCCGCCGCGCCCGTCGGCGTGCCGGCGGGCGCGGTGAGGGAACACACGCAGATCCGGATGGAGACCGGCGGCCTGGCCCTGGAGCTGTCCCTGCCCGCCGCCCCGGCGGACAGCGGACCGCTGCTGCGGCCCGGGGACCGGGGCGCCATCTGGCCCGTACGGCGGATACTGCTGGAGCCCGCCGGTGAGGGAGGGTGCCTGGTCACCGAACGCCTCCCCGGCCTGGTGTCCGGGGCGGCACCGTGGTGACCGGCCTTCCGGCGGGGGACGGCGCGGGCGAGCGGGTGCACTGGCCGGGCGTGGTCGTCGTCGGCGCCGGTGTCACCGGACTGCTGGTCACGGAGCGGCTCAGACAACGCGGTGTGCCGGTCCTCCTGGTGGAGCAGAGCCGGCTCGGCGCGGGCCAGACCGGGCACTGCCACGGCTATCTGCACCGCGGCTACATCTACCGCGGCATCACCGCCGGCCAGCGGCAGGCCCTGGCCCGCTGCGCCGACTGGTGGGACGACCACCTCACCGGGGCGGGCGGCGACGCCGTCGTCGGCGTACAAAGCGTCGTCGGCTTCACCGGGGCCGCGGAGCGGGAGGAGACACTGGCCGCCTGGAAGACGCTCGGCATGCCCTGGCAGGACGTCGACGCGCCCGGTCTGGAGGGCACCGCCGGGACGTTCGCGGTACCGGAGACCACGGTGTCGCCGCGAGCGGCGATGCGCGTCGTGGCCGGCGCCGCGGCCTCCACCCCCACCGTCCACGGCCGGGCCACGGCCGTGCGGCTCTCCGGCCGGTCGGTGCGGGCCGTGGACGTCCTCACCGGCGAGGGCACGGTGACCGTAACGGCCCCCGCCTACGTCCTGGTGACCGGGCTGGGCACACCGGACCTGCTGGGGCCCTGGGCGCGCACCCTCGGCATACGGACCCGGCTCTCCTACATGCTGGTGTGCCGCACCGGCCGGGACCTCCCCCGGGCGTTCTGCCTGCCCGCCGACAGCGCGCAGGGCCTCTTCGTGGCGTCACGGCCTCTCGGCCCGGACCGCGTCTACCTGATGTCGACCTTCGTCAGCTTCTGGGCGAGCACCGAGGACGCGGACGCGCGCCGGTCCTGGCTCGGTGCTGCCTCCCGGGTGCTCGCCACCCACCTGCCCGGTCTGTGGGAGGACCCCGAGGCCCGGTGGGGGATCTACCCGGCGAGGAAGGTCGAGGTGGACGCACCCGGCGGCGGACTGCCCGAGGGCGGCGTCTTCGACCTCGGCTGGGACAACGCGGTGACCGTCCTGCCGGGAAAGATGGTGCTCGCTCCGCTGTACGCGGACCGCTGTCTGGAACGGCTCGCCCGGCTCACCGACCTCGGCCGCCTGCGCGGTCCGTCGCTGCCCGGGCCCGGCCCGCTGCCCACGCCGCACGGCCCCGGCGACTCGCCCTGGGCCGCCGAGGACTGGGAGATGACACCGCTCTTCACCCGCGCCGAGCTCTTCGGCCACCCGGAGCCGTACCACCCGGTCCTCGCGCCGCCGTCCCGAAAGGAAACCAACCGGTGGAGTGCCTGATACTCAGCGCCGGAGCCGGCAGCAGACTCATGCCGCTCACCGCCCGGCTGCCCAAACCCCTCCTGCCGCTCGGCCCGACGACCGTCCTGGGACGGCTGGTCGGACAGGTGGCGCCGCTCGGTCCCCGGCGGGTCCTGTGCAACCTGCACCACCACGCGGCGGCGGCCGAGCAGTACTTCGCCCGCGCGGATCTGGCCCTGCCGGTGGTCAGCCGCCGGGAGGACCGGCTGCGCGGACCGGCCGGCTCGATGCTCACCTTCCAGGACGAACTCGCCGCCGCCGACACCGTGCTCGTCGTCTCCGGCGACCTGTACCTGGGGGACGGGGCGCTGGCCGAACTGGTGGGACGGCACCGGGAGAGCGGGAGCGACCTCTCCGTGCTCGCCGTCGAGGTGGACGACGGTTCGCGCTTCGGCGTCTTCCGCTTCGACGACGGCGGACGCGCCGTCGCGCTGGAGGAGAAACCGGCCTGGGCGGACGGCCGCCGCAGCTGGGTCAGCGGCGGGGCGTACTGCCTCCGCCCCGAACTGCTGAAGAGGGTCCCGGCCGACGGCCTGTACGACTTCGGCGCCCATCTGATCCCCGAGCTGCTGGCCGAGCGGGCGGCGGTCTGCGTCGTCCCGTGGCTGGGACGGTGGGACGACCTGGGAACCACCGACTCCTACCGGCGGGCCGTCCTCGACGACCTCGCCTCCCGTGCCCCCGCGGGCGGGGACGTCAGCCATGTCGCACCCACCGCCCGCGTCCATCCGACGGCGCACCTCACCGGCCGGGTCCTCGTCGCGGACCTCGCCGTGGTGGGAGCCGGCGCCTGGCTCCACGACACGGTCGTCCTCCCCGGCGCGATGATCCCCGGCCACACCACCGTGGCCGACGGCTGCGTCGCCTGACCCCGAAGCCGAACGAATCCGGGAGATCCCATGCGCGTCCTCGCCCTCGCTCCGGCCTACCACCCGCTGATCGGCGGCGCCGAGTCCTACATCCGCACCATCGCGACCGGACTGGCCGCCCGCGGCCACGACGTGCTGGTCGCCACGGACGGCGACCGTGTCCCCGCGCCCGCCGACGACCTCGACGGCCAGGCCCGGATCCGGCGCCTCGTGGCGTACCGGGAACTGATAGACGACCCGACGAAACTCCGCTGGGAGCAGATGCAGTTCAGCACCGCGGAGGAACTCGCCGCCTTGGTCGACGACTGGGGCACGCCGGACGTCGTGTTCGCCAACAGTCACGAGACGGCCGTGCTCGGCAGCATGGTCGCCATGACCTACGGCCGCCCGCTGGTGGCCAACTTCCACGAGCAACAGCCCGAACGCGGCCCACTCGGCCGCGGTCGCGCCCGGCTGGTCTACGCCACCCTGCCGGTCAACGCGCTGGTCGCGGGCAGCCGCTTCTACTACGAGAAGGCGATCGCCTACGGCAGCCCGGTGGAGACCACCCACCACATCCCGCACGGCATCGAGTGCGAACGGTTCGCCACCGAGGGGCCACGGCGTCCCGACGGCCGCTTCGTCATCGTGCTCAGCGGCCGCATCGCCCCCCGCAAACAGCAGGACTTCATGGTGCGGGTGCTCGCCCGGCTGGTCGCCGGCGGGCTCGACGCCCACCTGGTCATCGCGGGCCGGGCCCACTCCTCCGACCTCAGCTACCACGAGCGGCTGCTCGCACTCGTCAAGGAGCTCGAACTGACGGACCGGGTCACGCTCCGCCAGGACCTCGCCCTCGACGACATGCCCGAGGTGTACCGGGAGTGCGACGTGGTGGTGCAGCCCAGCCTCGCCGAGGGCCTGGGGCTGGCCGTCCTGGAGGCGATGGCCGCGGGCCGCCCCACCGTGGTCAGCGACGTGAGCGGTCTGCGCGAGGTGATAGGCGACCCGCACGTCGGGCTGCGCCTGCCGCCCGGCGCCGAGGGCGCCTGGGCCGAAGCGCTGGCGCAGCTCGCGGCCGACGAGCGGCTGCGGGCCCGGCTGACCGCCAACGCCCTGTCCACCGTGCGCCGGGAGTTCAACGTCCGCCGGATGCTGGAGCAGACCGAACGGCTCCTGGAGGGCGTGCGCGCGGCGTGGAGCCCGGACGGGTTCGACACCGCCCGATAACGTCCCCGCGGCCGGCCGCCGCCGAACGGCCCGTCCCCCCTTCCGCCCTGACGCAAGGACACCTCACCATGCGCGTACAGAACGGCACCATCTGGCTCGACGGAGAGATCGCCCACTGGGACGAGGCGAGGCTCCCCCTGATGTCGGACGCGTTGCTGCGCGGACTCAGCGTCTTCGACGGTCTGGTCGCCCGGCGGCAGACCGACGGATCCCTGGCACTGCTCGGCGCCGAGCGGCACCTCGACCGGCTGGCCCGGTCCTGCGAGGTGCTCGGCCTGCCCCTGGAAACCGGCGTCCCCGGGCTGCTCGAGGGCTGCCGCGCCGCCGCCGAACGGGAGGCCGCCGGCTTCCCGGACTGCGACGTGTACGTCCGGCCCATGGTGGTCGGCGCGGTCCTCACCCCGCGCGCCCGTGAGGCGTCGGTGACCGTCGCGGCGTTCCGTCAGGCGCCCGCCGCCCCCGCGCCGGTGGCTCTGCTGACCAGCGCGTGGCGGCGCCCCACCGACGACACGCTGCCCCCCGCGCTGAAGGTGGTCGGCAACTACCAGCTCACCCGTCTCGCCCGGCTCGAGGCGAAGAAGGCCGGGTACGACGACGCCCTGGTCCTCAACGCCGCGGGGCGGGTCGCGGAGTCGGCGGGCGCCGCCGTGGTGCAGGAGCGCGGCGGACGGCTCAGCACCCCGCCACCGTGGGAGGGCTGTCTGGACTCGGTGACCGTCGCCCTGCTCGCCCTGCTCGCCCGGGCCGAGGGCATCGAGTGGGCCCGGGAACCGCTGCAGCGCACCACCGTGCTCGGTGCGGACGGCCTCGCCCTGGCCGGGACACTCGCCGATGTGGTCCCGGTGAGCAGGCTGGACCACCGCTCCTACGCCGCGCCCTCGCCCCTGCTGGAGCAGCTCGGCCTGCTGTGGGCCGACGCGTCCCGGGGCGGCAAGCACGCCGGGCTGCTCGAGACGGTGACGGTCTGATGGCGGAGCGGAACAGCACCGGCGCGTTCGACGTCCTCGCCACCCGGCAGGCGTACACGTCGCCGTACATGCGGCTGCGCGAGGACGACGTGCGCTTCCCCGACGGCTCGCTCGGCGTCTGGACGGTGCTGGAGCGGTCCGACTTCGCCTTGGTGGTGCCCGAGGCGGCGCCCGGCCGGCTGGCCATGGTCAATCTCTACCGGCATCCGGCCGGCCGCCGGTTCTGGGAGTTCCCCCAGGGCTCGGCGTCCCACCCGGGCGTCCCGCCAGAGGAAGCGGCCGCCGGGGAACTCCGTGAGGAGGCCGGCTTCACGGCCGGTGAGTGGCATCGGCTCGGCGTCCTGCACGAGGCGTACGGATACGCGACCGGCGTGTGCCACGTCTTCCTCGCGCGGTCACTCACCGCGGTCGGCCGTTCCCCGGAACCCGGGGAGGGAGACGTGTGGACCGGCGTGTTCGGCACCGAGGACCTGTGGCGGATGCACGACGCGGGCGACCTCACCGACGCGGTGACCGTCGCCGCGCTCGCCCTGTACGAGCGGACGCGGCGCGGGACCGGACCGCGCCCCGGGCAGCCGGGAGGGACGGCGTGAACTCCCGGACGGCCGCGCACGACGGCCACCGCACCGCCAGGTCCGCCGGCGCCGGCTCCTGGGGCGACCCGGCACGGGCCGGGGAGGCGCTCGCCCTCTCCGCCAAGGGCACGCCCCGCAACGTCATCCTGTTCGTGGGCGACGGCCTGGGCGAAGACGAGCTGACCATCGCCCGCAACTACCTCAGGGGTGCCGACGGGCGGCTCGTCCTGGACGGGTTCCTCTTCACCGGCACGGTGACCAACTACTCGGTGATGCCCGGCGACCCGACCCGGCACAACTACGTCACCGACTCCGCCGCCGCGGCCACCGCCTGGGCGACCGGGGTGAAGACCTACAACGGCGCGATAGGCGTGGACGCCTTCGGTGACCCCGCCCCCACCCTCGTGGAACTGGCCAGGGCACGCGGGATGGCCACCGGCATCGTCACCACCGAGGAACTCTGTGACCCCACCCCTGCGGCGCTGGGCGCCCACGTGGCCGACCGCAGCGGCCGGGGACCGGACACCATGCAGCGGTGCCCGGCGCAGGCGGCCGAGAACGGCGGACCGGGCTCCATCGCCGAACAACTGGTGCGCACCCGCCCCGACGTCCTGCTCGGCGGCGGCGCGCAGTACTTCCGGCAGACCGTCCGGGCCGGCGCATTCCGCGGCCGCACCGTCCTCGACCAGGCCGCCGCCAGCTACCGGCTGGTCACCACCGCGGCCCAACTGGCCGCCGCGGACGCCGGCGCGCCGCTGCTCGGCCTGTTCGGCGACGGCGCGCTGGCCCGCGCCTGGGTCGGACCGACAGCGCGCGTCGACCGGGGCCCCGCAGCCGTGTGCCGCGTCAACCCTGACCTCCCGGCGGACCAGCCGACGCTGGCCCGGATGACGGCGAAGGCGCTGGAGATCCTGGAGCGACGCGCGGCGGGCCGAGGGTTCCTGCTTCAGGTCGAGGCCGGCCTGATCGACACCGCGAGCCACGACGGCGATCCCTGCGGCATGATCAGCGAGGTGGCCGCCTTCGACGAGGCGGTCTCGGTGGGACTGCGCTGGGCGGACCGGCATGGGGACACCCTGGTGCTGGTCACCGCCGACCACGGGCACTCCGCCCAGATCGTCCCCACCGACGTCGAGAGCCCCGGGGCCACAGCGATGCTCCTGGCACACGACGGCGAGCCCATGCTGATCAACTACGCCACCAACCTGCCCGGCGAGATCCTCGTGCACACCGGCGCCCAGGTGAGGATCGCCGCCCACGGCCCGTCCGCCGCCTCGGTCCTGGGCCTCGGCGACCAGACGGACCTGTTCCACCTGATCACCCGGACGTGGCAGGAGGCGCACGACCGTGACGGCGGCTGACCCCGGCCCCCGGGGGCGAGGCCGGCCGACCGGCACGCTGCCGCGGAGCGGGGCGAACGGGCCGGCGGCGCGGGGCGCCGGACGGGGCGCCATGAGCCGCGCGGTCATGCTGGGCCCCGCCTTCGTCGCCGCCGTCGCCTACGTCGACCCCGGCAACTTCGCCACCAACTTCGCTGCCGGGTCACACTTCGGCTACCACCTGCTGTGGGTGGTGCTGCTGGCCAATGTGACCGGTCTGTTCTTCCAGGCACTGGCCGCCAAACTGGGCGTCGCCACCGGCCGTAACCTCATGCAGCTGTGCCGGGCCAGGTATCCGCGCCCGGTGACCTACGGCTTGTGGGCGCAGGCCGAGACGGTCGCCGTGGCCACCGATCTGGCGGAGATCATCGGCGGTGCTCTCGCCCTCCACCTGCTGTTGGGCATGCCGCTGCCGCTCGGCGGCGCCGTCACGGCGGCCGTCTCCTCCGCGCTGCTCTTCCTGGACCGGCGGGGCCGCCACCGGTTCGACTGGATGGTGGCCGGCGCACTGTTCGGCATCACGGGCGGGCTGCTGTGGTGCACCGCCGTGGCCGGCCCCGACATCCGCAGCCTGTCCGCCGGTCTCGTCCCGGGCTTCGAGGGCCGGGGGAGCCTGCTGCTCGCCGTCGGCATCATCGGGGCCACGGTCATGCCGCACGCCATCTACCTGCACTCGGCCCGGTCGGCGGAACGCGTCGGGACGCTGCGGAGCGCCGGGGTCTTCCGGCCCGGCCGCGACGACCGTGCGGTGCTGCGCGGGATCCGGTTCGACGTGACCGTCGCCATGGTGCTCGCCGGGATCGTCAACGCCTCCATGCTCGTCGTCGGCGCACAGTTGGCCGGGGGCACCGGACCGCTCGCGGAGTCCCTGGAGGACGTACGGGACGGACTGCGAGCGACGCTGGGCGAGGGTGTGGCACTGGCCTTCTGCGGGGCGCTGCTCGTCTCAGGACTCTCCTCCTCCTCGGTGGGCACCTACGCCGGGCAGGTGATCATGGCCGGGTTCCTCCGCCGGGTTCCCCGCCTGATGGTGCGCAGGGCCCTGACGGTGTTCCCCTCCCTGCTCGTGCTGGCAGCGGGCGTCGATCCGACGACGGCGCTCGTGTGGTCCCAGGTCGTACTGTCCTTCGGCCTTCCGTTCGCCCTCGTCCCCCTGCTCCTGGCCACCCGGGACAAGGAACTGATGGGCCCCTTCGTGAACCGCCCGGCGACCACGGCCTGCGGCGCCCTGGCGGGAGCCGCGGTCGTCTGCCTCAACCTCAGCCTCTTCCTGCCGTGACCAGCGGCTCCCCGCGCGAACCGGGGCCGCGGGCCGGGCGACAGTACGCTGTATGCCCGTCGGCGACAGAACGAAGCGAGAACCCATGCGTACCGGACCCGCGACCGAGACATACAGGCCCACCGACAGGACGCGGCTGCGCCCCGCGACCGCGGCGGACGCCGGCTTCCTGGCGGAGGTGCTCCTGGAGGCGTTCAACTGGTCCCAGCCGCGGTTCACCCTGGAGGAGATCCTGCGGACGCCGAGCATCGCGCACTACGTCACCGGCTGGCCCCGGCCGGGCGACTTCGGCGTGGTGGCCGAGGACGGCGCGGGCCGCCCGGTCGGTGCCGCATGGGCACGGACCTTCCCCGCCGACGATCCCGGCTACGGCCATGTCGACCCGCGGGTACCGGAACTGACGCTCGGTGTCCTCCCCGGGTACCGCGGTCGTGGCATAGGCGGCGCCCTGCTCGACGCGCTGGTGGCGCGGGCGGCCCAGGCCCGCGTCGACCTGAGCCTCAGCGTGGAGGACGGCAATCCGGCCGTCCGCCTCTACGCTGCCCGCGGCTTCGTGACGGTCGGCCGCGAGGGGGAGTCGGACACGATGCTGCTCCGGCTCACCGGCACGCCCGCGGGCAGCCCCCGGGCCTGACCGGCACCGCACGAGTGCCACGGACCCAGGCCGACCGGGCGCTGCGGATCGTGCACGCTCTTCCGACCGAGGGGGAACGCCACGGTGATCAGGTGGAGACCCTCACCGTCCACCGCCGCGGGGCCGTCCAGGAGATGGCCGTCGTCATCCGCGACCATCCGTTTCCGCTGGCCATCAGGGAGCGGACGACCAAGGTGCCGCACGAGCCGAGCCGGCAGCAAAGTGACGGCCGGTGGCGCTCACGGAACCTCCCTGAGTGCGCGAACGCCTCCGTCCTGTCCTTGAGGGGACAGTGCGGAGGAGTGTTCACGCGGCGATGACGAGCGGGCAGTCCAGGCGCTGCCACGCCCCGAGGACGGCCTTGTGGGCGTCGAGCCGGAGGCGGGCAAGATCCTGGCGGTCGTGCGGGAGGCGGACGGGCCGGTGCGAGTCAGGGCGGTCGGTGAGCGGCTGGGGCTGGACGCGTCGGTGCGCGGCAGGCTGGGACCTTTGCGGGCGAGGACGACCCAGCTCGCCGACCGGGACTGACTGCACAAGCGGGGCGGCGGGCGGTTCACGGCACGTCCGTGGGCGCGCGCGGCGGGCCCGTAACCGACAGGCCCCGACGGCAAGGGAATCGCCCTCCTGCCAGAGCGCTAACGGCCGCTGAAGAAGCCGGTGAGGGCGGCGGTGACGGCCTCGGGCTGCTCGTCGGGGATGTAGTGACCGGCGTCGGGCACGATGACGCCGGTCACGTTCTCGGCCCACGGGCTGAGGGAGGCCGCCATGTCCGGGATCGAGCCGTGGCTGCCGGAGATTCCGAGGACGGGCACGGTCAGTCGCCGTTGCTCGAGTGCCGCGCGGTTCCTGCGCGCGGACTCGGCGGCGTCGCGGTAGTAGGCGAGGGAGGCGCGCAGGCCGCCGTCGACGGCGAGGGCCGCGCCGTAGTGGTCGAGCTCCGCTTCCTCGAACGCGTCGGGCGCGAGGGACTTGGTCTTCAGGAACCAGCCGATGTACTCCCGCTCGCGGCCGGCTATCAGCGTCTCGGGAAGGCCGGGCACCACGTGGAACGCGAAGTGCCAGGTCTTGAACGCCAGAGCCGGGTCGAGGGGGATCGCTTCCGGCATGGTGATACCGGGAATTCCGGCGTCGAGCAGCGCGACCCCGTGCAGTCGGCTCTCGTAGTTCAGGGCGAGGGAGAAGGCGACCCAGGCGCCGATGTCGTGCCCGGCGAGCCAGTAGTCCCCCACGCCGAGAGCGTTCACGGCGGCCTGGGTGTGCGCGGCGACCGTGTGCGTGTCGTAGCTGAGTTCCGGATGCCCGGAATGGCCCTGGCCCGGCCGGTCGAGCGCTATGACCCGGAACCGGTCGGCGAGAGCGGGCATGACCTTGCGCCAGGCCCACCACGTCTGCGGGAAACCGGTGAGCAGGACGACGGCCGGTCCGTCCGGCCGGCCGCCTTCGACGGCGTGCAGGCGGACGCCGTCGGCGTCGACCCAGCGGTGCGTGAATCCGGCCAGGTCGTGCAGGGGCAGGGCGGGGACGGGGTTGGTCATGGGAATCCTCCATCGAGGCGGGCGGACCGTGATGCGACGCTAGCACGTCTTGAACTGATCAGTTCAAGATGGGAGGATGGGCCGCATGGCAGGCAAGAAACAGTTCGACATGGACACGGTGCTCGACGCCGCGATGATCCAGTTCTGGCGCTCCGGCTACGCCGACACCTCGCTCGACGACCTGTCCCGGGCGACCGGCCTGAACCGCAGCTCGATCTACTCCTCGCTCGGCGACAAGGACGCGCTCTTCCTTCGCTGCCTGGATCGCTACGCCACGCGCTACGGCGACAAGTTCGACGCCGCCCTCTCGTGCGCGGCCGAGGACCCGGTCGCCGCCGTCCGTGCGTTCTTCGACGTCACCCTGGGGCGCATCGCCGATCCCGCCGTGCCCGATGGATGCCTGATGGCCCAGTCGGTCATGGCGAGTCCGGCGCTGAGCCGGAACGTCGCAGAGCACGTCAAAGAGCTGTTCGGCCTCCAGCGCCCGCGCCTGCGCACCGCCCTGAAGGCCGGCGGAATGTCCGACGAGAACGCCGAGGCCTTCGCCGTACACATAGCGGCCGTGAATCAGTCCCTCGCGGTGATGGGCAGGGCCGGGTCGAGCCCGGAGCAACTCCGGGCGATCGTCGGCGTGACCGTCGACGCGCTCGCACGGGCACTGAGTCCGGCCGGATAGCTGGCACATCAAATCTCTGCCCGAGAGTCACCGGACCGAGGCGGTCCCGGCTCGCTCGCGTATCCGCCGGGGGTCGGATGTGCTTGCACGCGATGCCGTGTGCAACGACACCGCCGTACGCCGATCACCCCGTCTCTGCGGCGTCGCCGGGAGACGGCCGGCCTCCCTGCGCGGAGATGACCGCGTCGCCGAAGGCCCGCACAAGCGCGGCCACCTCAAAAAGTCTGCTCCCCGCACCCGCGGGGATGGTGGTCAAGGGTGCCCGCAGCCCCACCAGCCCGTCCTGCGCAAGCCGCGTCAGCGTAGGGGCCTCTACCGGACCGTCCCGCACGAGGGCCTGCGCGACGACCTGCCCCGCTGCCTCGACCAAGACCTGCTCCTCCGGCTGTGGCCGGTGCTGCGCACTCTCGTCGGCCGCACCGTGCGCGCGGTAGGGGAAGGCGCCTTCCCTCAGCTCGTCTCCCGCACCCGGGCAGCCGCGTGACGGACATGCCGGAGCTGCGCACGCGGCTCCTGGCGGAATCGATCACGTCCGGATGAGGCTCGCGGTGAGACTGCGGGGCTTGGGTGCTGCAATCGCTTTCGCAGACGACGGAGACAGCCGCCCGGTCACTGGTCGCCCTTCCCGCGTATGCCGAAGAGCCCGGTCACCAGCCGGCGGGCGTACGCGGCGTCGAGCCCGGCCGGGCGGAAGAGGATGCGGTACATCATGGGGGCGACGACGCGGTCCATGACCGTCTCGACGTCGGGAGTGTTCTCCTCGCGGTCGGTCGCTCGGGCGAGAATGACGTTGATCTGTTCCGCCGCGTAGGCCGAGCACTGACCGGCGTTGCCGCCGTCCGGGTCGCCGAGCAGGGCGTCGCGGATATAGGCGCGGCCCGAGGGGGACGTCATTTCGTCGAGGAACTGTTCGGCCCATGCCGTGAGGTCGGACCGCAGGTCGCCGTGGTCCTCCGGTTCGGTGTCGGGTCGCAGCCGCTCCACCGCGACGTCCGACAGCAGTTCCTGAAGGGTGCCCCAGCGCCGGTAGATGGTCGACGGGGTGACTCCGGCGCGCTGGGCGACCAGGGGGACGGTCAGTGCCTCGCGGCCCGTTTCCGCCAGGAGCTCCCGTACAGCGGTGTGCACCGACGCCTGGACGCGTGCGCTGCGCCCGCCGGGGCGGGCCCTCTGCTTGCTGCTCATCGCACCAGCTTAAAGCACATTACTTGCGTTTAACGGGAACGATATCCGGGCTCACCAAAGCTGATCCCGACGGAGCCGAGCGGCGTGTGGACCGGGCCGGAACTTCCCGGTCCGGCCCACACACCGCTCTCAGGCGAGGGGTGCGAGCGATCGGGCGGACTGCGTCCGCTCGTATGCGTGGCCCACCAGCAGCAGCGTCCGCTCGCCGAAGGGCCGCCCGAGCAACTGCAGGCCGACAGGCATACCTGCCGCGTCCTGGCCGACCGGGACGGAGAGTGCGGGCACTCCTGTGATGTTGGCCGGGGAGGAGAGCCGCACGTAGGCGTCGGAGACGCTTTCGACCGTGCCGTCGGGCCAGGTGACGGTCTCCTGGCCCGACGGGACCGCGGCCATCGGGACCGCGGGGGCGGCGATCACGTCAACTCCCTCCATGACGCGGGCCCATTCGTCGCGCATCAGCGTCCGGGCGCGCTGCGCCCGCAGGTAGTCGCCCGCACCCATCAGCTCGCCGGCCTCCAGGAGGATCCGCACGTCCGCCTGGTACAGCTCGGGGACGGTACGCAGGGTGCTCTCGTGGTACGCGGTGGCTTCCGGCACCATCAGACCCCACTGGACGGCCTGGATGTAGCGGGTCATCGGTATGTCGATCTCGATGAGCCGGGCGCCGAGCGCCTCCAACTGCGCGATGGCGCGGCGGACGGCGGCCTCGACTGTGGCGTCGACGTGTTCGAAGTAGTAGTTGCGCGGCACGCCGACGCGCACTCCCGTCAGGTCCGGGTCAGGGCGCGGCCGGTAGTCGACACCGGGGACGGCCACCGAGGCGGTTTCTCCGGGGTCGTGCCCGGCGATGGCCGTCAGAACCAGGGCCGCGTCGTCGACGGTGCGGGTGATCGGGCCGACGTGGTCGAGCGACCAGGACAGCGACGTGACGCCGCGACGGGGCACGAGTCCATACGTCGGCTTGAGCCCGACCACCCCGTTCAGGGCGGCGGGCACCCGGATCGATCCGCCGGTGTCGGTGCCGAGGGCGAATGTCACCGCACCGGAGGCCACGGCGACGGCGGAGCCGCCGCTGGAGCCACCGGCGACCCTGCCGCGATCCCAGGCGTTGTTGGTCTGCGGGGTGGTCAGACCGTAGGCGAACTCGTGGGTGTGCGTCTTGCCGATCAGAATCGCGCCGGCCGCCCGCAGACTCGCGGCGACCGCGCTGTCGGAGGCCGCACGGTGACCGGCCCGGGTCCTGGAGCTTGCCGTGGTGGATACGCCGGCGACATCGATCAAGTCCTTGAGCCCTACCGGGATCCCGTGCAGAGGGCCTCGGCAGGAGCCCTGTGCGGCCTCGCGCTCGGCCTCGCGGGCGGTCCGGCGGGCCTGATCAGCGTAAACCGCGACATAGGCCGCAAGGTGCGGCTCCACCTGCTCGATGCGGTCGAGGACCGAGTCGACCAGCTCGACGGGGGACAGCCGTCGCTCCCGGATCTCCTGCGCGGCGGCGGCGAGGGACAACTCATACGGCTGCATCGCGCTTCTCCTTTTCCGCACGGAAGGCAGCGACGGGTTCCGCACGGAAGGCACCGGCGGGCGGGGTGTCACCGAAGTTCAGCTCGCGCAGGACCGCGACGACGGAGTGGATGTGGTTGGCGGTGGCGGCAACCACGGAGTGGCGGTCATCGGGCAGCGGAAGCCCGCCACGGGCGGCCCAGCGGGCGGCCTCGGGCGGCGTGAGTCCGGCGGAGGACATGGATTCTCCCCTGGTCGGGCCTGAAGCGACGAGGCACCCCAGACCAAAAGCTATTGGTTTGCTTTAGCTCGACCGTAGAACCTATCGTCCCTTAAGGCAAACCCATTGCTTTTAGGGAGGAGTCTCATGCCCGACGCCGTGTCCGGCTCACTGGCGCACTGCCCTGTCGGGGGCAGTCGCGCCCGCGGGAGAACCCGCGCCGCCTCTTTCGGCCTGGACGCGTCCGTACTCGTGGCCCTCCTGGCGGCATCCAGCGCCCCGACACCGCTGTACCCGCTTTATCAGGACCGGTGGGGCCTTTCAGCGCTCGCCGTCACGGTGGTCTTCAGCGCATACTCCCTGGCGCTCCTGTCGGCCCTTCTCACCACCGGAGCGCTCTCCGACCGTCTGGGACGGCGTCCCGTCCTGGCAAGCGCCCTGGGCGCGCAGGCCGTCGCCATGGTTCTCCTCGCCTCAGCGGACGGCGCAGGCTCCCTGACAGCGGCCCGCCTCCTGCAAGGAGCGGCCACCGGCGTGGCCACGAGCGCCGCAGGCGCGGCTCTCCTCGACCTGGAAAACCCGCGGCATCCCGGTCGGTCCGCCCTGACCAACACCACCGCCCCGGTCGTCGGCATGGCCGCGGGCGTTCTCCTCTCCACCCTCCTCGCCCGCTTCGCCCCGGCCCCCACGGTCACCGTCTACGCACTGATGGCAGCGCTCTTCGCCGCCCAGGCGATCGCCGTCCCCTTCACCACGGAGACAGTCAACCGCCGGGCCGGCGCGCTCCGATCGCTGCGCCCGCAGCTCGGTGTACCGCCCGCTGTGCGGTCCACCCTGCTGACCACCGGCACCGCGATCGTCGCGATCTGGGCACTGGGCGGCTTCTACTCCTCCCTCGGGCCGGCCCTCGTGCGCCTGGCGGCCCCCCACGCCCCGCAGGCGGCCCTCGGCATGGTCTTCTTCGCCCTCAGCGCCGCAGCCGCACTCACCGTGTGGGTTCTGCGCCGCACCGATCCCCTCACCACCGCGATCGGTGGATGCCTCTCCGTCCTGCCCGCCGCGGTCCTGACCCTGAGCGGTCTGCACGGCCTCGGACTGCCGGCCGTCTACGGCGGCGCGGCCCTGGCCGGCGTAGCCTTCGGCGCCGTCTCCCAAGGAGTACTCCGCATGCTCCTCGCCTCGCTCGACGAGCAGTACCGCGCCGCGACGCTGGCCGCCTACTACGTTCTGAGCTACCTCTCCATGAGCCTGCCCGCCATCGCCGCGGGGGCCGCCACCCAGCACTACGGGCTCAGGACCACCTCGCATGTCTACGCCGTCATCGCCGCACTCCTCGCTGCGGCGGCCCTCACGGCGCTCGCCGTGTCACGAACCCGGACAAGGCCCGACAGCAGGACACGCAACCGGCCACTCCGCTGAAGGACAAAGGAAACGACAGATCATGCAGACTCCCTCGGACATCCCCATCCCGTCCTGGGCCGTGGGCGACATCACCGTCCACCGCATCGACGAGATACTGCTGCCGCCCGCGACCGGACCCTGGCTGCTGCCCGACGCCACGCCTCAGGTAGTAGCCGGCCAGGACTGGCTGCGCCCCCACTTCGCCGGCGATGACGGCATCCTCCACATCGACAGCCACAGTTTCGCGTTCGCCGTGGACGGGCTGCGCGTACTCGTCGACACCGGCATCGGCAACGGCAAGGAACGGGCCAACCCGGCCTGGCACAACTTGCGCACCGGCTTCCCCGAGCGCCTGGCCGCCGCCGGCTTCCCGCCCGACTCCGTGGACCTGGTGGTCCTCACCCACCTGCACGCCGACCACGTCGGCTGGAACACCCGGAAGGTGGACGACGAGTGGGTCCCGATGTTCCCCGGGGCGCGATACCTCACCGCACGCGCCGAAAGGGAGTTCTGGGCCGCGTACGACATGGAGGAGGCGCGCCGCCAGATGTTCCGCGACTCGGTGATCCCGGTCGAGCGGGCCGGTCTGCTCGACCTGGTCGACGTCCCGGCCGACGGCGTGCGGATCACCCCGGGCCTGCGCCTGGTCCCCACCCCCGGCCACACCCCCGGCCATGTCGCGGTCGAACTGAACAGTCAGGGTGAAACGGCGCTGATCACCGGTGACTGCGTTCACCACCCGGTCCAACTCGCCCACCCCGCCATCGGCGCCTGCGTGGACATCGACCCGCAGCAGTCCGCGACCACCCGCGGTGAATTGCTCGCTTCCCTCGCCGGCACGGACACCCTCCTCCTCGGTACCCACTTCGCCCCGCCCACAGCCGGCCGTGTCGTCGCGCACGGAGGCGCCTACCGGCTGCGGCCCGTCCCGGCGACCTGACCTGCAAGCCGACCGCGCCACCGGGACCGGCAGGCTCGGCGGCACCGCAGGCCGACACCCTCGGCCGCTCCATCACGCGCCTGCCCGAGTACGACCACGAGTGCAACGGCCGCCTCGTTCTCGACGCGCCCTCCGGCGGTCGCGGCGGACGAGGCGGACTGGCTGCGCAACCGCTGTTGCCGGGCGAGGGAGTTGACGCCGTCGGCGACGACGAACAGGTCGGCGCGGACGGTGTCGCCGTCCGCGAGGCGTACGCTCCCCTGCTCGCCGACGGTCTCGTAGCCGGTGACCGTACGGCGAAGCGCACTACGCCGCGCAGGCCGGTCAGCAGGATTCGGTGCCTTCCCAGCCGGCCTTCGCCGGCCCGCCGGGCAGGGTCGCCTCGGTGTACGGCGTGTCGTCGGATCCGGTCTCCGACGGGGTCAGGGCGTGGCTGCCGCGCACACTCCTCGCCGCTGGGCGAAGAAGAACAGATGTGCTTCACCGAGGCGCGCTACGGGCCGTTGCGGCAGCTCACCGTCGCCAACTCCGACCACCCCGATCACACCGTGCAGACCCGGGCTCTGCACGCCTGCCTGCGCTGGCGGAACGCCAACACCCGCCATCCCGGTGTTCTCGCGGCCCAGCGCAGGGAGCGTGCCCGCATCCGCAGCGAGAAGGGCCTGCGCTGGGGCGGCGGACCACTGCCGACCGCGGCCTGCCCATCCGACCCGGCGCCGCTAGGAGTTGGCAGCCTTCGCCAGGACGCGGGCGAGTTCGCGGGGGCGGGTGACCATCGGCCAATGGCCCGAGTCGAGATCCACGTACTCAAGGTGGGCAGCGCGGGCGAGCTCAGGACTCTCACCGGCGGCGATCCACTCCTCGGCCTGGGCGGGGGTGAACTCGGGGCAGACAACCACCACCGGGACGTCGAAGCGGCGCTCGTCACTCAGGCGCACGACTCCCCTGGCGACCGCCTCGGGGACAGGAACGGCGGCGGACGCGAAGCGGTCCCGGGCCTGCTGGTCCAGGTCGGCGGCGTCCGCGCCCTCGAAAGGATCCCAACCCGGGAAGGGCATCGCGCCGCCCTCGATCGCGAAGTAATCGGCGTAGGCCCGCCCGTCGGCGGCGGGGAAGCCGCCGATCAGGACGACCTTGGCCACCTTCTCCGGTCGTGCGTCGGCGGCCAGCCAGGCCAGGGTCGATGCTGCGGAGTGCCCTACCACCAGAGGCTTTCCGGGCACCGCGTCAACCGCGGCAAGCACTGCTTCCGTCTGGTCGTCAAGCGTCGCGGAAGCGGCGCCGTCGCCCTGGCCTGGGAGGGTGAGCGGCACGGGACGGTGGCCGAGCGCGGTGAGTTCGGGCATGACGTCGTCCCATGCGGATCCGGCGAGCCACAAGCCAGCGATGAGCAGGATGTCCACGGTGGTTCTCCCGGAGAGGAGTGGGATCTGGTTGCCGGCACGCTACCGGGAGGCTCTGACACCGGGCTCCGGTCAGCGTGCGATCTTCGAAAACGGCGGCCCGCCCCAACCCAACCCGGCGAACCTACGCAGTCACAGCACCAGACCGCGTCCTACATGGTCAGTTGGCCGTTGCGCTGGGCATGGGGAGTGGACGGTGGGGATGGATCGTTCCGGACGGCTTGTGGGAGTTGGCAAGACCGTTGCTGCCACCGGCTCGGGTGCGTCCACAGGGCGGCGGGGTCGCGAACATCGAAGATGAGGCGGTGTTTGCCCCGATCATCTACGGCCTGGTCAGCGGCTGTGCCTGGCGGGCGCTGCCACCGTGCTTCGGAGCGCCGAAGTCGACCGTGCATCGCCGCTTCGTCATCTGGTCTCGCCCCGCAGTGTGGGAGCGGCTGCATCAGAAGGTTCTCCAGATGTTGGACGAGTGAGTCCTGGTTGGCCTGTCTCGTGCGGTCCTCGATTCAGCCCACGTGAGGGCTAAAAAGGGGGGCGAACTTGCAGGTCCGAGCCCCGTGGACCGGGGTAGAGCGTGACTCTTTGGCACGGCGGCAAGAAGGTCAACGGCCGCAAGCGGCACATCGTGGTGGGCACCCGCGGACTGCTGCTGACCGTGATGGTGACCGCGGCCTCGGTCACCGACCGGGACGCGGGACAGACACTCCTGGTCCGGCTGCGTGAGCGGCACTGGCGCGTCACACGCGTATGGGCCGACGGAGGCTATACCGGGCGCCTGGTCGACCTCTCCCGCGAACTCCTGCGCGTCGCGCTGACGGTGGTCAAACGCAGCGACGGCACCGGCGGCTTCACCGTGCTGCCGAAGAGATGGCTGGTGGAGCGCACGTTCGCCTGGCTGATGCACTCACGCCGCCTGGCCCGCGACTACGAGACGCGCACCGGCACCTCGGAAGCGGTGATCCGGTGGTCGATGAGCATGGTCATGAGCCGCCGACTCGTGCGCCGGGCACGCTGAACAGCCCCGGACGTTCCTCCGCCAGCCAGCGCCGCGCGACCACCATGCCCTCGACCGCCGGCCCCGGGACCTCCTCGGCCAGGCCCTCACCTGATCGCGCGGCTGGCGGCCACAAGCACGGACGGTGGGGGCGAGGTCCTGGCGCTGGAGTGCGAGACCCGCCACGTCGGATCGGGCGAGCACTGCGTCACCAAGAACGGCTGGACCTCCGAGCGGCCTCCCACGAAGCGGCTGCGAACGGCGGACGCCAACGTCGATGCCCGCCTGGGCTACCTGGAGTTCAGCCGGGATACGCGCCAAAAGGGCAAACAGTGGATCCTGCTGACGAAAGCCCCTCGCCGGCCTGGAGGCTGACGCGGGGCTTCGTCGTGCCGCTACAGGCTCAACCGGTGCACGCCATGGTGGCGTCCTGGGAATCCGGATCGTTCCGGGTACAGGTGTGCTGGGGGGATTTCAGGTCGCTGACGTGGGTCTGCCAGACGGAGCCCTGCCATTTGGCCTGGGGGGCGCCGGCGTTGTCGAGGCGACTGGGGTAGCGCAGGACTTCCCACGAGGGGAATTGGTCCTTCGTCGTCGTGATGTCGAAGCCGGTGAAGGACTTGTTCTCGTCGTCGTACCCGTGCGGCGTCAGGTACCACGTCGCGTTGATCCGGCCGAGGTCTCCGAACTGGTAGCCCGGGACGCCTACGAAGGAGTTGACCGCCGAGATCGATACCTTGATGCCCCCGCCGGTGGTGGACTCGACCCAGTATTCATTCTGGGGGACCGGGTCATCCTGGACGGCTTCGGCGTGCGAGGTGCGGACGAGGGGCTTGGCGTCACGGCATCCGTTCAGCGTGGAGCTGGGGTCATGGACGCAGGAGTGTTCGACGTAGACGCCGACGCGACCCGTTTCGGTGTCCCACGCGACGGTCACCTTGGATTCGGCGGCCGGGTCGGTGCTCCACTGGCGGTGGTTGCCGATGATGTCGTTCACTGGGTTGTTGTCGGTGGCGATGTAGCCGCGTACGACGACGATTCCCCGGTCTCCTCCCAGGGGCAGCAGGTGCGCGGCCTCTTGCAGACCCCCGTCACGTTTACTGCTGCTGGGGGTCAGGTAAAGGTCGCGTGCCTGTGCGTACTGCGGGTTGGGAGTCTCCTCGGGAGACCATGCGATAGGGCCGTGCTCGAACATCTGGCTGACGCCCTTGACACCCGGAACCTGGACTTCGTCGCTGATGGGGTAGCCGTAGCGGCCGGACTCCCACTGGGCCATCCCCCAGCGTTCGCCGATGCGACCCCAGACAGGGTGTGCACCGGTGTCGGGGGACCAGTAGACCGAGCCGCCCTGGAAGACCTGGCGTACGCCCTTGCCGTCGGGGAGCCGGATTTCGTCGCTGGTGGGGTAACCGAGACTGCCGGCTTCCCAGCCGAGCTGTCCCCACTTGTCGCCGATGAGGCCCCAGATCGCGTGGGCCCCGCTGTTGGGGCTCCAGTAGATCGAGCCATGCTCGAAGACCTGACGGGCGCCCCCGTCCTTGGGGACCGGGATTTTGTCGGACTTCGGACAGCCCAGGGACTCCTGTACGCCCGGCGTCTGCGTGTACTCGGTCCAGATGGCCCCGTCGACCGAGTGGCCCTCGTCGCAGAAGATCTGAGCCGATGCGGGAGTAGCCTGAACGCCCAGCAGGAGCAGGGTACTTGAGGCTGTGAGGGCGAGGAGCTGGGATGCTCTTGCTCTGATCATGTCGGACAGTCTCTACAGCTGCAGGCAGTCCGGACAGAGAAACAACGAGACGAAGAGACCAAGCACCCGAATGGGTGACGGGCCGGGCTCTCAGGGCTTCAAGATCATCTCGTTGCCCCTTTGGCGCCTTCCTCGGTCACACCCCTACCCGGGGAACCCCGCGACTGCCGTAGAGGCCCTGGCGTTCCGCGATGTACCGGCCTGCGGTCCTGCCCCCGGGCAGGACCGTGGCCATGAGAATCCTCGAGATATCACCTGTAACACCCAAAGCACACATCACGCGCACCCACCGAAACCGGAGGTCAGGCGCCCTTCCCGGCCGGTTCCAGGATCGCCACGCACTCCACATGATGCGTCATCGGAAAGACGTCACGTCATGTGGAGCGAAGAGAAAGCCCAGGTCAGAGACCATCTTTCAGCTCTTTGGGTGGTCGTTTGGGCCGTCGGAGCGTCAAACGAGCGTCACGCGCAGCGCCGGTACGACTGCAGAAAGGCCAACGAATGCTGGCGTTGGACGGTACTCCCAACGGTCTCTGGGGGAGGCTCGCACCAGCGACCTGGCACGACGTCGCGATCAGGACCGTCCTTGGTCCTGCAAGCTACCCTCCGTTTACACCGCTAGACTGCAGACTCGTGCCCTGGTGAGTGCGACATAGAGCGAGCGGTGAGCCTCGTCGGTGGGATCGAGCCCCTCTCGGAGCACGGCGGCGTCAGACTCTTCCAGTCTCACCCCGACCCTCGCCCACTCTCTGCCCTTCGCCTGGTGGCACGTCAGGCCGAGAACAAGTCGCTCCTGCGCGTCCTCCAACCGCAAGCGCAGGTTACCGAGAGCCTTGCGCGGTGTCCGCTTCTGGCTCTCCGACGGCTGGAAGTGCGTCTTCGCGACCACGCTCTCCGCCAAGGCGGTCCAGACTTCGCCGAGGTCGTCCTGGCTCGCCAGTCGCTGAAGAGCAGTCTCTAGGTCCGGACGCAGCCTCTCGAACGTTTCAGCTTCTTCGATGCCCAGTGTGGACCGAGCATCGCTGAGAAATGCGGCGGGCAGGCCAAAGGAACCCTGGGTAAGCTCGTTCAGGAGCAAGGTGCACACTGCCTCCTGGAACGGTCCTGATGGCTGCTTGACGGCCAGCGGGAGGATGTGGGGGCTCCCGTCCCACAGCGTCTTCCAGCGCCGTGCGAGGACGACTTCGACGTCTCGTACCGCACCCGCGGGAAGGGTCACCGGCTCCCTGCGGCGCAGTCGGCGTGCCAGTGATGCCTGGTCGGTACTGCCCTGCCATCTGAACGACGTCTGGAGTTCGCGGCGCTCGAATTTCAGCAGCTCGATGAGCCGGCGCACGCTCTGCGGACGCGCGCCACGAAAGGCGTAGAGGGCTTGCCAGGGGTCTCCCACCAGAGTGACGGCCAGTCCCGCTTCCGCCGCGATGCCAATGATCTCCACGTCCAGGTCGTTCGCGTCGTAGACCTCGTCGACGAGTAGGGACCTGATCGTCATGGCGAAGTAGGTCGTCATATGGGCGCGGATACGGTCAATGCGGAGGGCCGCTTGCAGGACCTCACGTACGTTCTCGTGCGTGCACCTTCCTTCGTGGATCGCAGTGGCGAAGTCCGCTGGCTTTATGTAGTTGTCCGGCTTCGGCTCAGATAGGTAGGTGGTGCTGACCTGGGTGCCCACGAGTCGGAGAGCGGGCTTCGCGGTAGTGCGGATGGTGGGGAAGTGTGTCCGCCATGTGTCCAGCACCTCCAGCTCCTCGTGGCCACCTGGCCACTGGAGGACCCCAGACCGCAGGAGGTGGGTGAGTAGGTCGTTCAGGATGGTGTCGAGGGTGATGATGCGATGGGGCCACGCCAGGGCTGAAGGACCCCACTGTCGAAGCACGCGGCTACGTATCTCCTCAGTGGCCGAGCGTGTGAAGCTGACCGCCACAACCGCCCGGTGGTCGGTCGTACGCGCGAAGCGGTGCAGGCCAAAGCGCTGCTGGGAGACGGTCGTCTTCCCAGATCCGGGAAACGCCTCTACATAGACGAGGCGGTGAAGGCTTGCGGCGGTAAGAAGCTGCTCCGGCGTAAGACCGCGCGTGCCAGGCCAGCGACTACTCATCGGAAACCGTCATTCGACGTGTGACTGTCGGCCAGCCCCCAGGGGCGGGCTGCCAGTACTGGAGTTCCTCCCATGGCGGTGCGTCCGGATCCGGCACGGCGGAGTCCGGCGGCTCAGGAATCGGATCGTGTCCGGCTGCTTCCGCCCACGCCATCTCTTCCTTCTGCCAATCGTCCGGCCAGTAGAACTCCACTTCGTCAACGGCCTGCTGCGCATCCATGTCCCGTTGGTCGTCCAGCACGAGCCAGTCTGGCTCATCAATGTGCTCACAGGGGTCGGTCTCATCGGCCGGAACGGGCGGGTACAGGAACTCGAAAAGCCGCCGCATGTGATCGGGCACGGTCGGAAGGCTCGACGCCTGCTCGGGACCTGCTTCGTTGGCTTTTGCTAGGACACCGGCGAAGGCAAGCGCAAAGTCGCCCTTCTTACTGGAACCCCGCCCTGCTGGGACGCCGGGCTTCCCGTCCTTGCTCGCCCGAGCACTGCGGAACAGTTCATATACCGTCCGGGCCGTTACGACTGGCTCGTGCAGGTCCACTTCGAGTAGGGCCGTCTCGATCAAGTCCTCGTTACCCTCGGTGATCGATGGTTCCAAGGTCGGATGGCTGACGAAGGCATCGACGACCGAAGGATCGTGGTCAGAAAGCCAAGTCGGCTTCTTGCGCTCGTTGCTTTCGAACGGTAGATCGCTGTCGACGAGGATCGCCAGTTTGGTACACAGTTCCTGACCCCGAGTCGCCAGGAGATGCGCCGGCCACTGCCCGACCTTCCATCCCATGTGGACAATGCTGAGCGCGTCGATGAATGCCTGCTTGCGTGCGTCCTCTCCGGCCCAAGTTCTGCCGAACTCCCGAAGCACGGCGGCGTCGGTGACCCCCTCGACCAGGACGAGGCGGTCGGCGAAGAGGGCGGCGGACCGACTGGCGTCCAGATGGAGCCGTGTCTTCCGCAGTGTCACGTCGCGGTGCTTGTTCGGTACAACGTCGGCGACAGCACGGCACACTCTTCCCTGCGCCGTCTGGCGTACGACGACGAGTTCCTCGGGGGCGCAGGACGTGATGACGTCCGTCGCATGGCTGGAGAGGATGATCTGCAGCTCTGGCCGCTTCTTGACGGTTCTGCGCAGGTATCGGACGAGAGCGTGCTGCAACTGCGGGTGAAGGTGTGCCTCAGGCTCCTCGATGACGACCGTCGCGTGGAAGGGCTTTGCACCGAAGAAGGAGTCCTCCTCCGCCTCGGAATCGGCCTCTGCCTGTTCGGAGTTCCTGGTCGCCTGCTCGATCTGCTGGATATCCGTGAGGGGCGGCTGGTCACCAGCGTCTTGGGGAATTTCAGTGGAGTCCGGTATCGCCGCCAGGATCACGGCGATGTGCAAGAGGTTGACGTATCCCAATCCGGACACTTCAAGGGGCCGAGCGAATCTGCGTCCCTCCATGACAGCGAGCATGATTTCCAATACTCGAGCCAAGTAGGTGTCGTCGATGACCTGCCCGCGGATGTACGACCACTGGCGACTCACGCCAGCCGACAAGTCTGTGAGGTACCCGCCGATCCTCTTTTCGACGGCGTCGATGATGCTCTCCATGGCCAGCTTCTCAAGGAGCTGGGAGGCCCGCGCCCGGAGTCCCACAAGGTTCCGGGTGCCGTTCAAGCGCTGCTGTTCGGCACGGAGCAGCTCAACCAGGATCCGAGCTTCGCGGCGGGCCAGTTCGTCCAGCGGACTACGCAAGGCCGGCAGATAGATCAGCTTGTACGGGTCTAGGTCCAAGGACCTGCCAGGCGTTATCTCGATCTTCGAGGTAACGCTGCCGAGCCTGCGACCCAGTGTGACACCCCAGCTCTGAGCGACATCCCCAAGGCGCTGGTGGCCAACCTCGCGCAACTGGTGTCCGAGACGGCCTTCCCCGACGAGGCTATCGCCCAGCCGGTACTCCACCTTGATGGTGCGGGTGGACCTTTCGGGTGCGAGCGTGGCGGATCCGTACCTCGGCAGGACCGGGAAGCGAGAGCCGGGATGAGCAAGGTAGAGCGCATCCGTCAGCGTCGTCTTGCCGACGCCGTTGGCTCCGATCAGCACGCTGAAACGGCCAGGTAGATGGCAGACCATCTCACCGTCTACGCTCGCCCGAAACCCACTCACCGCGATACGACTCAGGTGCATCATGCCCCCCATGGACAAGAAGTACGTGAAGTCATCATCACCCCCAGCACTGACAACGCTGCTTCTTCTTTGATCACTTGCGGCCTGAGTGTGCCTGGGTTCGATCGGACGCCGGACGACTCCCCTTGCTCTCTTCAAGATGTTCTTTCTGACAGCTCGCCCCAAGACAGGCGGCACGGGCGGGCCGTGAACGTCCACTTGAGCAGGCAGATGCCGCTACTACGCCGGTTTCGGACGGAGCCTGCCGGCCAGGTTCTATGAGCCGGCTGGCCATGTACTCCACCGGCGCTGCTCGCAGGAGTGGCTTCGGCACCGTGCGCCCGGAAACGGGTTTCGGTGTGACCGTTCCCGGCCTCGCCGGCTCTAGGGTGGCAACCCGCCCCGCAGCAAGCCGAGTGGAGCCCATGGTCGTGAAGTACGTGTTGACGGAGCCGCAGGCTGTCTTGCTGCGGGAGATTGCGGCGGCTACCAATGCTGTGGCTCTTCCTCCCTCCGCCATCCACACGGCCTGGGCGCTGGAGAAGCGTGGCCTCATCAAAAGGACGCGGCGCGGTAGCGGGCACACCGCGGTCGTCACCGCAGACGGCCGCTACTACCTCGAGCACGGCAAGCATCCCCGCGAGGTGCAGGCGGAGCAGGAGCGGCTGGCCGACGACATCCGGCAGGCAGCTCTGGCTCCGGCCGGTGGGGCCGAGCTGGTCGCCCGGTTGCGCTCGGCCTCCGGGAGGGTAACCGTGTCAGATCCCGCTCCGCGGACCCGGGGCCGGTGGCGGGCGGCCTTCTACGACGCGGTGCATCACGGTCACGTACCCGAAGGGCACAAGCTGCGCTGGACGGGGCGGCAGCATGGTGACTGTGTCTTCACTCTGATGAACGAAAAGGCTGAGAAGCCTGCGCAATCGGTACCGGTGATCGATGTACCCGATGTGCTGAACCGTCCCCACCGGCTGGTCCGGGCCACACTCACGGCCCTCGGTAGGTCCAAGACCGTGGTCGACACCCGCGCGACGCCCGGGGTCATTCCGATGCATGTGTCACGTGCCCAGACCGACCGGGCGCTGCGGATCACGCACGCTCTTTTGACCGAGGCGGAACGCCGCGGTCATCAGGTGGAGTCCCGCACCGGCCACCGTCGCGGCAGGGCCGTCCAGGAGATGGTCGTCGTCATCCGAGGGCACGCGCTCCCGCTGGCCATCAGAGAGCGGACGACCAAGGTGCCGCACGAGCCGACCACTGAGGAGGCGAGCCGGCGTCAACGCTTGTCTCGGGCGCATGGCCCTCAGTCTGATCACGAGTTCAGCGGACGTCTCGAACTGGGTGCACCCGTCGGCAGCGGGTACCGGGCCTGGTACGCCTGCGGCGACAGCACACGGTGGTCCTTGGAAGCGCGCCTGGGGCACCTCCTGCACAGTCTCGAAGGCTGTGCCGCGGTGGCCGAACGGCGGCAGCAGGAGGAAGAACTCCGCAAGGCCGAGCAGCAGCGCCGCTGGCTCGCGGCGGTGCGCCAGGCCCGCGAGCAGCAAGTCGAGCGGCATCGAGCGCAGGTGCTTATCGAGCAGGTGGCAGCCTGGCGGCGAGTCGACGACATCCGCGCCTTCTGCCGCGCGGCCCGCGCCCGAACAGGCGACGCCAGCCCGCCCGGTGAACTGGAGTGGCTGCACTGGGCCGAAACCTACGCTGAGCGGACTGATCCGCTGCGCGGGCCGCTGCGGAATCCACCTGATCCGCCGGCCAGCCGTCAGGCTCTGGCCGAACTCCTCCAAGCGGATCCTTACGCCCATCCCTGGCCGTACGACAGTGATGGCCGCTGGACGCCGCCCGACGAGGAGCTGACGGAACATCCCTGAGTGCGCGAACGCCTCCGCCCTGTCCTTGAGGGGAGAGGACGGAGGCGTGTTTACGCGGCGATGATGAGCGGGGAGTCCAGGCGCTGCCACGCGCCGAGGACGGCCTTATGGGCGTCGGGCTGGAGGTGGGCGTAGCGCTGGGTGGTCTGGAAGCTCTCGTGACCGAGGAGGTGCTGGACCTCGTAGAGCGAGACACCCTTCTGCACCAGCCACGAGGCGCAGGTATGGCGCATGGAGTGCGGCGAGTAGTGCGGGACGGGCTGCTGTTCGCCGTCACTGTCGAAGTAGCAGGCGGCGTCGACGGCTGGCCACCAGGTCTGCCGACGCCAGTTCCCGTCATCGAGGCGGCGGCCGGCCCGGCCCTTGGTGATGGTGGTGAAGACCAGCGCGTCACGGTCGAGCCGGTGGATGTGGCGTTCGAGCGCCTCCAGGACGTGAGGCGGGAGCGGTACCTCGCGTCGGCTCTTGGAGCTCTTGGGGTACTCCTTGATGCCGCTCTTGGTGTTGACCTCCACCACGAACAGACGCGAGCGGCGCCGGTCGATGCGGTGGCAGTGCAGCCCGGAAAGTTCACCCCAGCGCAGCCCGGTGTAGAAGCCGAGCAGGCACATCGTCTTCCACGCGGTGGGGAGTTCGTCCAGGATGCTTTGCGCCTGGTCGAGCGTGAACCACTGCGGCGGCTTCACGGCGATCGGGGGGAGGTCGATGCTGCGGCACGGACTCACCGCGATGACGTCGTCGTCGACGGCCGCCCGCATGATGGAGGACGTCAGGTTGTAGGCCCGCTTGATGGCCGCGGGGCCCGTGCCCTTCTCGATCAGGGAGCGGATCCAGCTCTGGACGTCCATGCGGGTGATGGCCCGCATCTCCCACTCCGCCCAGTAGGGCAGAACATGGTTCCTGATGCTGGAGGCGTCTCCCCGCAGGGTGTGCGGCTCGACCACACGGGCGTTCCACCACCGGTCGTGCCACTCGCGGAAGGCCATCTCACCGGCCCGCGGATCACGCATGGTGCCGCGGGCGAACTGTGTCTCCATCTCGATACCCCAGGCACGGGCCTGGGCTTTGAGCGGGAAGCTCTCGCTGAACCGGTCTCCGCTCCGGTTGCGTACGGTCGCCTGCCACTTGCCTGACGTCAACTTGCGCAGATACGCGGTACTACTCCTTTGTTCGGGGATGAGGGACCGGCTGACAGCACGAGGTCAGCGACGGTTGCGCGGGGAAACGACCGACCTGCTGGCGATGAACTCCTCCAGCCCGCCGACAGGCACACGGACACGGGAGCGACCCGTTCCGGTACGCAGGTCGACAACCGGCAGTTCCCCGGCGGCAATGAAGCGGTAGACGGTACGCCGGTCGACGTCCAGAGCGGCGGCTACGGCAGGAACGGACAGCAAACGGGCAGGCATCGATGAGTCCTCGCGGGAGCTGAAGAGGGAAAAGGGGCAGCCGGCGTGCCGGCCCAGCCGGGCAACGAGACGGACCAGGACGAAGGTCACTGCCGTCAGAGCAACCGCCGCTCCAGAGGCGTGGTGTGTGGGCCCCGCCTTCACACGCCGGCCGGGGACCGGGGCGGGAAATTACCGGTTGAGCGAGTCGGGCACAGCCGTGACCTTCGCCAGGTGCTCCCAGTCGAGTTCGACGTCCTCTACCTGGAAGCGATGCGGGTAGCGCTGAGCAATCCAGCTAGCGCTCAGGCCCGCCCATTCAGCGACAACCCAGACAGGGACACCCGCCTTGAGCCACAGATCCAGGCAGGACTCGCGGAGAATCGCTACCCTCTCCCCCACTCCCGCTTCACGCTCCTCGCCGCTCAGCACCGCCTCGCACGCCCGCTTCCACGCCTTCCGGTATACCGAAGACGGAAGCGGCCCACCGCGCTCGCCGGGGAACAGCAGATCGCCCGGCTTCAAGCCGGCCTGGTCGATCCACTTCCGCAGCACACCGACGATCTCCGGGGTGAGAGGAACACTGCGGCCCTCACCGGCGCGGACCCGCACCTCACCGAACCCCTCCTCCGGGAGCGTCACATCGTGCACCCGGAGCCGGGTGGCCTCACCGGGCAGCAGGGCCGCACCCGCCATGGAAGCGAGGAAGGGAAAGACCGCCCCCGGTATCCCGGGATTCTCCTGCGCCCACCGCAGCAGGGCACCGATGCGCCGCTCGGAAAGCAAGGTCGATTCGTCTATTGCGAGCTGTGACAAAACTGCATGACTCCTTACGCGAGAGATCGGGACGCACTGACGTCCCCTGGTTCTTCAATGGTCCGAAGAAACGCCGGTTTGGCCAACCGGCGATCGTCGGGTATGTTGCGCCCAGTCCGGCGCTCGGCGCACCCCGCTGATACGCCTAGGAGATGAGATAGGTCGCCGGGCCTTCCCAGGACCGCTCTAGATTTACTTGCTTCGCCGCTGTATTCCAGTCCCTACCGGGGTCAAATGTGTCTGCCGTCGGCGAATCAACATCCTCAGCCATGATGAGTCGGCCAGAGGAGGCGCGTCTGCCACCATCCCCGCCAGCAGGGCAGCAGCACACGGATAGGACCGGCAACTCTCGGAATCGCTGGTGTATGCCAGAACAGAGCAGGCGCCTTCTAAGTGCCCGCTCCGTCTCAATTACACGCACCGGCGCGCGCAAGTTGCCCATGTCGATGTTGCGATCTTCAGGGGTGAGCCGGTGTTCGACACGACCGACGACGCGCGGTTGCGATCCTCGGCCGCCCGGGGCGGGGAGCGACCGCCAGCCCCAGCAGGGACGGCCAGATCAGGCGCTTCCACTTGTTGCGATCCTCGGCCGCCCCGAAGGGCGACCGCCACTACCTCTCCAAGGCGCAGAAGAGAGCGCAGGAGAAGGCGTTGCGATCCTCGGCCGTCCCGGAGGACGACCGCCACGGGAGGATCACGCGCGCCGCCTGACGGCGCATCATCGTTGCGATCCTCGGCCGTCCTGGGGGACGACCGCCACGCGGCTCCTGCTCCTCGCTGACGGCAGCGTGACGCTGTTGAGATCCTCGGCCGCCTCGAAGGGCGACCGCCACAGGGCGTTAGCGCTGAGAGCCCTTGGCCATCTCCACGTTGCGACCCTCGGCCGCCCTGGAGGGCGATCGCCACACCGGCGAGCGTCCACGTGAGGCCGGCACTGTCGGTGTTGCGCTCCTCGGCCGCCCCGGAGGACGTCCGCCACGCCACCAGTACGGACACGCTGTACCTGCTGAGCAAGTTGCGATCCTCGGCCGTCCCGGAGGACGACCGCCACCCCGATCCTCTCCGGTACCGGGCCCGACGCGTCCGCGTTGCAATCCTCGGCCGTCCCGGAGGACGACCGCCACGGTGATCAGATACGGGGCCTGCTTGGACTGGAAGACGTTGCGATCCTCGGCCGTCCCGGAGGACGACCGCCACGCGCCAACTTGTCCACGATGGGGCCCGCGACCACGTGGTTGCGATCCTCGGCCGTCCCAGAGGACGACCGCCACCACCACGGCGCAGGCCGCGGAAGGCGATCAGGTGGAAGTTACGATCCTCGGCCGTCCCGGAGGAACGACCGCCACGCGCACGGGCCCGGTAGCGGGGGTCGGTGGGGATGACGTTGCGATCCTCGGCCGTCCCAGAGGACGACCGCCACCCGGGTGGATGCGGCCGTTGCGGTCGACCGTTGCGAGGTTGCGATCCTCGGCCGCCCCTGAGGGCGACCGCCAGCCGACGCCAACGTGGTCGGTGCCCCACCCGGCGACGTTGCGATCCTCGGCCCCCCGGAGAGCGACCGCCACACGCGCAGCCCCTCGCGCGAGCCCCACCCCGCACTGTTGCAATCCTCGGCCGCCCCGGGGAGCGACCGCCACCTCGGTACCCGGCATGGCCAGGCGGAGCGTCCAGCCGGCTTTGCGATCCTCGGCCGCCCAGAAAGGCGACCGCCACTCCCCTCGGGCCGGTCGGTCACCGGCAGGCTACCCGATTACGATCCTCGGTCACCCCGAAGGGCGGGCGCCAGGTGGACGTGGAGACCTGGCCCGCTGTGCGTCGTGGAGTTACGATTCTCGGCCGCCCCCAAGGGCGACCGCCAGTCGTCTGGACGTCGTTGATGTGCTTGATCCACACGGTGTTGCGACCCTCAGTCGCCCCGACGGGCAACCGCCAAGCCGCCGTAGAGGCTGCACAGGTCGTCCACTTCCAGGTTGCGATCCTCGATCGCCCCGAAGAGCGACCGCCAGCAGCTCCCTGGCGACCGTCCTGCCCATCGCGTCGGCATTGCGATCCTCGGTCGACCCAAAAAGCGGTCGCCAAGTGCCCGCCCATCTGCGTTGTCGTCCGACACATTCGGGGTGCAATCCCCGGTCACCCCGAAGGGCGACCGCTACCTTCGTCCAACAGGCCCTCCGGATGGCGAGATCCTCGTTACGATCCTCGGGCGCCCCGAAGAGCGTCTGCCAGGCCACCCTCACAGTCCTCGTAGAGGCCGTCCCGGATGTTGCGATCCTCGGTCGCTTCTGGAGGGGCGCCGAGCCTGGTTCGGCCTTCAAACTGCGCAACTCTCGTTCTTGTGTAATTGACCATCACATCGTGATCGCGGCCAGTGTATCGATGAGTCGCTGCTTGGTGGTCTGGATGGTCATGTAAGAGGTTCGATACCTCGTTGGGGATGGTAGGGGCCGACCCACTGGTGCAGATCACCGGCGATTTCGATGGCGTGGCCGGCGTTGATTGCCAGTTCCAGTTCCCGCTGGGGGATGGACGCCATGTGTTCCTGCAGGGTGTGGAAGGTCGCCGGTGTTGGCAGGCCACGGCGGAGCTGGTCGACGGCGTTCTGGGCGGCCTGTCGGGTTTCTTCTTTGAGGTGGGGGCGGATGACGACCACGGCTACGGAGTGCTCGTTGTCGATGATCCTCATTCTGCGCGCGACCTCCGGGTAGTGCAGTTTTGCGCGCAGCGCTTCGATGACTTCTCCGGTGGCCCCGTTGGGGTCCTTGGAGTGTTGTCCTGCCTGGAGGCGGTAGCGGTGCTGGTAGTACGAGCGGAGGGCGTCCAGATCGTCGGGATAGGCCAGCCCGTCGCCGAAGTGGCGGGACGCTGCTGCGATGGCGCACGTGTTGTAGACCAGCTCCGGGTTGAGTCCGTCCCGGGGGTCGAAGATGGTCATGACGCTGTCCTTCGCGGGGCGTTTGCCCTCGCGGTTGACCCGTCCGGCGGCCTGCTGTTCGGACTCTGGTGTTGATCTGGCGCGGTATCCGCGGGGGAAGTCGAGGTTAACGCCTGCTTCGATGAGCGAGGTCGACACGAGGAGAGTGTCCAGGCCCTCCTCCAGACGTTGTTTCGTCGTCTGGATGGTTTCTCGGCGGTGGCCGCCGGTCATGCGGGTCGACAGGTGCAGGACGCCTGGGTCCTCGGCATGGTTGGTGCCGATCCAGACGCGGTGGACCTGGTTGGCGTCCTTGGTCCCGTTGACGACGACGAGGGCTTGGTCGTGCTCGGCCGCCTCGGTGGCGATGCTTGCCAGGGTCACGTCCGGGCCGGTCCGCCACTCGTACCTGACGCGGCGCAGCTGTTTGAAGAGCGGCGCGGGGTCGGCGACGACGTCGCGTTGGGGGAGGCCGGAGCGCCAGGGGTTCAGTGCGGCGAGTTCCGGCTGGGTCGCCGATGACAGTACGAGGGTGACTCCGTAGTGCTCTACGAGTTCTCGCAGGCCGGAGAGGATCGGGGTCAGGAGCCTGTCGGGGAGGGCCTGGACTTCGTCGAGGACGATCACGGAGTTGGCGAGCCGGTGGAGCCGGCGGGTGGCCCAGGGGGTGTTTCCGAAGATTGTTTCGATCAGGCGGACGGTGGTGGTGACGATGAAGGGGGCGTCCCAGTTCTCGGTCGCCAGTTTCGACCACCGGTTGGGTCGGCCGCCTTTCTGGCCGTGGCTCGCGTTCGTCGAGGTGCCGGCGGACTGCGGTGTGCGTTGCTGCGGGGCTTCGACGTTCACGGCTGAGTGGTGTTCCAGTACGACCGATGGTCCTTGCTCGGGGTCCAGGAGGTTTCGGTACTCCGCTGCGTTCTGTTCGGTGATGGAGATGAAGGGGACTGCGACGAGGACGCGCCGCAGTCCGTGCAGGGAGGCGTGGCGGAGGGCGAAGCCTCCGCCGGTGAACGTCTTTCCGGCGCCGGTCGGGAGGTGCAGCCGGTAGACGCCCGGCTTGCCGGTGGCGGTTTCGAGTGCCTCCTGGTAGACGTTTTCGCGGAGTTTGTCCAGCCAGGAGGCTCCCTTGGAGCGCTGGCGTTCGGTGATGGCCTCCTGGCGGCGGGCCTCGTACCGCTCCCAGAGTTCCGCCATCCCGATGTGCGGCCGGATGTGCGTGCCGGGCCGGAAGTGGGCTGCAGTGTCGAGCCGGTCGGCGTCGACCACGGCCGAGTAGGTCATGCGAACCAGCATCTCCACAGCGATCGTGTCACGGGGGTCGAGCCAGTCCGGAGCGGCCGGGCATGAGCCGTCCAGGATTTCCGGCATGACCGCGGCGACCCTGTGGATGGCTTCGTCCACCTCGCTGGCGTCGGCCATCAGGGCCTTGAGCCGGAGCCGGACTTCCGACCACGCGGACAGACCGGCGTGGTGTCCCTCGATCACACCGGCGCAGGGCAGCAGAGCGGGGGAACGTTCGGCCGCCCGGGCGAACAGGAGGGCTCCGGCGTCGTTGTGCGGGGGCCGTCTGGTCTTGCGGCCGGTGGTGGCCTCCTCGATCAGCCCCTCCTGCCACGCACAGGCCCCTTTGCCCGTGTCGTGGTCGCGTCCGAGCTGGTAGGCGAGGTCACCGCCTCCCCATGGCTCTGCGAACCGACGGGCCAGCTCGCCCGTGCCGCGGGCGTGGTCTTCGTACCAGTGCCAGGTCCCTTGGTGGCCCGGCGAGTGGGCCACCAGCCTGTCCTCAGGGACCGGATTCAAACCAGCTAACGCATCAACTACCTTGACCGCAACCATATTTGACTTTCTATCAGTTATACGCTGAGATCCCACCAGATCGCCGCATACCCCTCGAATCCCACGGCGTAGACCTCGGGGTTGCGCGACATATGGAAGCTAGCCGCAGGCACTGACAACGGGCCGTGTCAGCAGGCAGGGAAGGGAACAAGTGCATGGTTGCGTCGCGTCCCCGAAAGCAGCGCGAGGAGAGGGCTGACCGGCCACTTCACGTCCAGGTGGAGGCGTGGGGGCCGCTGGCCTGCTTCACCCGTCCGGAACTCAAAGTCGAACGTGTTTCCTATCCGACCATGACTCCCTCAGCGGCGAGGGGACTGCTGGAGGCCATCTTCTGGAAACCGGAGATGACCTACCGAGTCGAGCGGATCGAGCAGCTCAAGCCGGTGAGGTGGACCCGCTTCCGGCGTAACGAGGTCAACAACTCGATCGTCACCAGGCACACCTACGAGAGCCTGCGAGCCAACACCGGCTACCGCTACGACGCCGCCGAAGACCGCGGCCAGCGGGTCACCGTCGCCTTGAGCGACGTCGCCTACCGCATCCACGCAACGATCCGCGCCACCGACCGGTGCACCGCGCCCTTACCGAAGTACCGCGACCAGTTCGATCGCCGGCTCGCACGCGGTGCCTGCTACGAACAGCCCCACTTCGGCTGCCGCGAGTTCACAGCCTTCTTCGGGCCTCGCGGATCAGCGGAGGAGGCCGGCGCGGTCACGGTCGCCGATCAGGCGGGTATTCCGCCCATCGACGAGCTCGGGCTGATGCTCCACCACATCGAGTACCTCCCGAAGGGCAAGGAGCGCTACCACTGGTTCCGGGCCAGCCTGGAGCACGGCGTTCTTCACGTGCCCGACCGCCCGCTGGCCCCTGCCGAGGTCAACGGCATGCCCGGAACCGAGGGACGCGCCTCCGCGGACGGGGTGGCCTGACGTGCTGCTGCAGAGCCTCGTCCAGCAAACCGACAACCGCCAAGGCGATGTCCCCCAGTACTATCTCGCGCGCCGGGTCATGTGGCAGATCGACCTCTCCAGCACAGGGAACGCGGAACCGCTGGTCATCGACCTCCGCCAGGAACAGCGGAAGATCACCGCCCCGTACACCGGACGCTCCGGGCAGAAGCCGGCACCGATCCTGTTCGCCGACACCGCGCAGTTCGCGCTCGCTCACCCCGGCCTGATGAAAGGGCCGGACGGGGAGAAGGTCCTCTCGATCAACTCTGCCGACGTGACCAAGGCGAGAACCCGGCACGCCGCCTACCGCGCACTGGTCACGTCCTGGTGCAACGACCACCCGCACCTTCCCCAGGCGCAGACAGTGGCCGCGTGGCTGAACAGTCCGGCGCCGACCGCGTGGCCGCTGGAGATGGACAAGGATCACCTCGTCGCCATCAGCGTGGACGGCGAGTGGCTCCACGACCTGCCCGACGCAAGGAGCTGGTGGGCCGACAAGGTCAAGAAGGCGAAGAGCGGAAAGGCGGGCAAGGCGAACCAGGGACTGTGCCTCGTGTGCGGGCATGTCGCGCCGTTGCTGTCCACACTCCCGGTTCCCATCAAGGGCATCCCCAACTCCGGGATGAACACCCAACTGGTCTCTCTCAACCAGCCCGCCCACTTCAGGGCCGGCACCAAGCAGCTCGGTGCCACCCCCATCTGCGTCGACTGCGGCACCAAGTCCGCCACCGCCCTGAACACGCTGCTCGCCGACCCCGAACACCGCGCCTTCGCCGACGACTCCGCCATCGTCTGGTGGACCCGTAACCCCGACACCGACACGTCCATGTGGGCCCTGAACAACCCCGAGCCCGAGGAGGTGGCCCAGCTCATCGCCGGCCTCCGCCACCCCCGGCGGGGGCGAGACGCGCTGGCAGTCCTCGACGAGGACGCCTTCTACGCCCTCACCCTGCGGGTGAACACCAACAGGGTCATCGTCGCCGACTGGATCACCATCCCCGTCCCCGAACTGAAACGGAGACTCGGGACCTGGTTCTCCGACCAGCAGACCTGGGACGGCTGGAACAACACCTACACCTACTGGTCGGTCTGGCGACTCGCCCTCGCCTGCGCCCGCTGGGACAAGCGCAAGAACAAGTACGTCGACACCACCGTCCCCAAACACCTGCAAGCCGACCTCACCAAAGCCGCACTCCACGGTGCCGCACCACCGGCCCATCTCCTGCCGGTCCTCCTGCAGCGCGTCCGCGCCGACCATCACCTCGACCGGCCCCGCATCGCCCTGCTGCGCCTCGCCCTGATCCGTACGACCACTCGCCACAAGGAGCTCTGTGTGCCCCAGCTGAACCCCCAGTCGACCGAGCCCGGCTACGTATGCGGACGGATCATGGCCATGCTCGAAGCGATCCAGCGCAAGGCTATGCCCAAGGTCAACACCACCATCACCGACAAGTACCTGAGCACCGCGGTCGTCTCCCCCCAAGCCGTCCTCACCCGCCTCCGCATCGGAGCACGCCCCCACCTGCGCACCATCGCCCGCACCAGCGGACCTGCGGCCAAGGCCATGGACAACCGGCTGCGGGACACCTTCGACCTGCTCGACACCATCCCCGCCCACCTGAGCACCGAGCAGCAGGCCCTGTTCGTCCTCGGCTACGACCACCAGCGAGCCCACTCCGCACGCGCTGCCGCAGAAGCCATCAAGGCACGGGAAGCCGGCAAGGAACTCGCCGCAGGACAGCAAGCGGACGCCCTTCCTGAAGCCGTCGTCGAGGACGCCGACGCTTCGGACGACACCCTCTGGTGACGGACGCCCCGCCGCCGCCAGCTTCACCACGACACCACAGCCCCGGAAGGACACCCAGCACACCCATGACCGACGCGCACCTGGACCCCACCCGCAAGCACGACTACGTCTTCCTCATCGACGTTAAGGACGGCAACCCCAACGGTGACCCCGACGCCGGCGGCATGCCCCGAACCGACCCCATCACCGGCCAGGGCCTCATCACCGACGTCGCCCTCAAGCGCAAGATCCGCAACACCGTCACACTCCTCCACCAGGGCAAGCCCGGATTCGAGATGTACGTCGAACAGGGCGTCGCCCTCAACCCGCAGATCCAGCGCGCCTACATCGAAGGGGGCGCCAAGGAAGGCGAGACCGCCACCGCGCAGGAGTGGATGATCCGCAACTTCTGGGACGTGCGCCTGTTCGGAGCCGTCATGTCCGTGGGCGACCAGAAGAAGCACGCCGGAAGGGCCCGCGGGCCCATGCAGCTCACCTTCTCCCGCTCCATCGACCCCATCACCCCGCTGGAGGCCGGCATCACCCGCGTCGCCCCGAACAAACCCGAAGACCTGGCCAAGGGCAAGGTCACCGAGATGGGCAACAAGCACTACGTCCCCTACGGCCTCTACCGCGGCCACGGCTTCTATTCCGGAGCCCTCGGTGCCAAGGCCAAGGTCACCCCGGAGGACCTCGCCGCCTACTGGCAGGCCCTGACCATGATGTTCGACCACGACCGGGCATCCTCCCGCGGCGAAATGGCCATCCGCGGCCTGTACGTCTTCTCCCATGACGACGCCTACGGACAAGCCCCCGCCCACAAACTCTTCGACCTGATCCGCATCAAACCACTCGGCCACAGCGAGGCACGATCCTGGGACGACTACACCGACCGCATCACCATCGACGAAGACCACGTGCCCGCTGGGGTGACCCTGACCCGACTCATCGACTGAACCTGCCGGGCTGCTTGGAATCACCACCTCTAAGCAACCTGGCGTGACATACCGGAGGGTTGATGACGGTCGCCCGCCAATGCAGCCAGGGATCACAACCTCTTGGCCGAGGACCCGGAAGTCCGATTCGGATCAATGACGGTCGTCGTCCGGGCGGCCGAGGATCGCAACGTCAACAAATACGGTGCGCGCTTCCCATTCTGATGGGAGTTGCGGTTGTCTTTGGGACAAACAAGGATCGCCACCGCTCATTCGTCTTCGCCGCTGAGCAGGGCAACGTGTGGCGGTCGTCCCCAAAGACAGCCGAGGGTCGCAACGCCCCCTTCCCCCAGAGCACCGCGAAACACTGCTCAGGCGGCGGTCGTCCTCCGGGACGCCCGAGGATCGCAACTCATTGGTGCCGCCTCCGTGCTCGCCCGGGGTCACGTGGCAGTCACCTTCCGGGGCGACCAAAAATCGCAACACCAACTCCCGGATGGTCGAAGGCGTCAAGTACGCGATGGTGGCTGTCTTGTGGGACGGCCGAGGATCGCAACAACGAGTACGGCACTCAGTTTCGGCAGTTTGGACTGGACATAGCGGTCGCCCTCCGGAGCGACCGGGGGTCGTAACATCGAGACCGTGGTAGACAAGGGACTCATCAAAGCCTGTGGTGGCTCCCCTGTCAGGATCGCAACGCCCCAGTTGACGAACAGGCCGACAACCTGTACGGAGCAGCGGTCATTCTTCGAAGTGGCCGAGGATCGCAACCGCTAGTGAGGCGACACGGCCGACCGTGCGTGGGCCGTTCACGGTCGTCCGCCGGACCGAGGATCGCAATCTCGACACCCTGAACGAGTACTCGACTCAGTTGAACGTGGCGGTCGCCTTCGAGACGGCCGAGGATCGCAACGTAATGTTGTCGACGACACTCAAGTACGGCACGCACCCTGGACGGCAGGTCGCCCGTCACCGGGACGGCCAGCCCCCAGCGCCGCGTCGGCTTCCCTCTTGGGCAGGGAGGCCGTGTGCTGCTGGAGGCTGCGCAGCACCTCCGGGCCGCACGGCCGGAACGGATCCGTCAGCTGTGCGACGGCTTCTTCGATCTGCTCCCGGTCACGCTCATCCCGGATGACGACCACCGGGACACTGTGCTCGTCTTCGATCAGCTCGAACTCACGGTCCACCTAGAGGAAGTCAAGGACGCGCCGCAGCTTCTGGATGCGCGCTCCCAGCCCCGCTTCCGAGTCCCCGCGCTGCTGGTACGAATATCGCCGCTGGTAGTACTGGTGTAGCGCGTCGAGATCGTCCGGCACAGAGCGGATGCGGTCCGAAGAACTGTTCCCCGGTCTGCACCGCGGTGCGGTACTCGGCGCTGCACGGCCGGCCGCCATCTGCGGGGTCGAAGACAATCACGGTCCCAAAGGGCAGGCGTCCCTCGCGGTTGCAGCGTCCTGCCGCCTGCTGCAGGGACTCCGGCGACGCCCACGCCCGGTACACCCGTGGGAAGTCCACGTCCACACCCGCCTCGATCAGACTGGTCGACACCACCTGGACCGGCTCCCCCCGGCCGAGCAGTTCACGGATCTGTGCGATCACCTCCCGGCGGTGGGCGCCGGTCATCCGTGTCGACAGATGCAGCACCACACCCTGGGCGAAGGCGGCTTGAAGGTGGCGGTGGAAACGGGCTGCGTCCCTGGTCGTGCCGACCACCGTCAGCACCTGCGGGTGCGTGGCCGCCTCCCGGGCGATGCTCTCCAGCGTGACGTCCTGCCCTGTCCGCCACTCGTACTCCACCCTGCGCAGGGCGTCGAAGAGCGCCGCCGGGTCGTCGATGACCGCTTTGCGCTCCAGTCCCTTCCACGCCGACAGCTCCCAGAACGACGGCTGGGTCGCCGAGACCAGCAGCACCGTTGCCCCGAAGTGATCGACCAGCCCCCGCATCCCGCTCAGGATCGGCGCGAGAAGACGGTCCGGCAGCGCCTGCACCTCGTCCAGGACGATCACCGAGCCGGCCAGGTTGTGCAGACGCCGCATCCGCGACGGCTTGTGTGAGAAGAGGGACTCGAACAGCCTGACCATGGTGGTCACCACGAACGGCGCGTCCCAGTTCTCCGCCGCCAGCTTCGCCGTCCGGGCACGCTGCCGCAACGCCTCGCGCTGCTCCTCGGCCAGCTCGCCGAACCCAGCCCCCTCCACATCGAGGTCCACCGCGCTGTGATGCTCCAGCACCACCGCCGGCCCGCCGCCGGCGTCCTCGGGGTCGAGCAGGTCCCGGTACACGGCCGCGTTCTGCTCCGTGATCGAGATGAACGGCACCGCCAAAACGACACGGCGCTTGCCATGCTGCGCCGCGTGCCGCAGCGCGAAGGCGCCCGCAGCCATGGTCTTCGCCCTACCGGTGGGGACCTGAAGCACATACACGCCCGGCTCGCCCGCCGCCGCGCACGCCCGCTCATACACCGACTGCCGCAGCGCATCCACCGGCGAGGACTCCCGCCCCGCCAGGTACCGCTTGCGCCGGACCTCATAGCGCTCCACCAGCGCCGCCATGTCCGCCCACTCCCCCACCCGCACCGCCTCACCCTCGAAGTGGGCGGACGTATCGAGGTAGTCCGCGTCCACGACACAGGAGAACAGCATCCTCACCAGCAAGTCCAGCCCGAGGCGCTGCTCCCGCCTCGGCAGGTCGAGCAGCCAGCCGGGCAGCGCGATCCGCGACGAACGGTGAATCTCCGGAACGATCCCCTCCACAGCGCGGATCGCCTCCTGAACCCGCACAGCCTCCGAACCACCCGGACGGCCCTTGTGCAACTCGTCCCGCAGCCGCTCCAGGTCCGGAAGCCCGCCGTGATGCCCGAACACCACCGCCGCACACGCCAACTGCGTATACCGCTCCGCCAGCACCGTGCCGGCATGCTTGTGCCCAACCCCCACCCTCCCCCCACCTCTGCGCGCCTCGACAGCCCTGAGCCCGTCCTGCCACGCACACGCCCCCTTGCCCACGTCGTGCACCAAGGCCAGATACTCCGCCAGCTCCCCGGCCCCGAACACCTCCCCGAAACGCCGCGCCAACGCAGCCGAGCCACGCAAGTGGTCCTCCAGCGTGTGCCGCACCCCCGAGACACCACTCAGGCTGTGCGCATACAACACACCCGCCACTACACCTTCTCCTCCCCCACCAGGCGCACGGCGCCCTCCGCGCCGAACCCAAGACCGTATCCGCCCCCTCGGACACCGACCGGCCACAGACCCAAATCAGCCCCCAGAAGCCCTGGCCCGCACCGGGAACACCGAGCCGCGAAGCCGTTCTATTCCTGCTGACCTGGCAGCCGCCACCTCTCCAGCATCCCGGCCAAAGCCAGCAGGAGCCAGGAAGACCCGATGGCACAGCAGATCCAACTCACCCACCAACGCCCCCGGCAACCCGCCAGGAGACAGCCACACGCTGGCCGCCGACATGGTGTGCATGGCGATCCTCGCCATGCCGTCATCCAGGGTCGTCTTCACGCCCTTGTTGCGATCCTCGGTCGCCCCGGAGGACGACCGCCAGGGGTCCGGCGGCCTGTTGCCCGCCATGGGCGCCACGCTGTTGCGACCCTCGGTCGTCCCGGAGGGCGACCGCCAGCGGGCAGGCGACCATGAGGATGCCGCAGGCGATGCCGTTGCGATCCTCGGTCGCCCCGGAAGGCGACCGCCAGCAGCAGGTCCGCGGTGGTCTCGAGGAACGTCATCTTGTTGCGATCCTCGGTCGCCCCGGAGGGCGACCGCCAGGTCGGCCGGAGGTTCGACGAGGACGGAGTTCTCGAAGTTGCGATCCTCGGTCGCCCCGAAGGGCAGCCGCCAGCAGGCGAGCGGGATGACGCTGTCCTCGTCCGAGGCGTGGTTGCGATCCTCGGCCGTCCCGGAGGACGACCGCCACACGACGCCTCCCGGATCGCCGTCCACCCGGCCTCGTTGTTGCGATCCTCGGCCGTCCCGGAGGACGACCGCCACCTGCGGGTTCGACCGATCCAGCCGGCCGACGGGCGAGTTGCGATCCTCGGTCGCCCCGGAGGGCGACCGCCAGCTGACAGCGTTGGTGACCCCGCCGAGATCCTGATCGTTGCGATCCTCGGTCACCCCGGAGGGCGACCGCCACGCTGCTTGAGCAGTGTAAACAGCCTACCGCTCACTCCTCTGTGGGTGAGCATCGAGTAACAGAGTTACGGGATACGGACATACGGCTTAGGTGCAATTCGCGTGTCGCGTGTGTGCTTCTGGTTCCGAAGCAGTCGTGAGGAAGGAACACTCATCCAACTGTCGGCCTGTAGCGGACATCATGATCGTCAAAGTCCGCGATCGCCATAGAGAGGCTGGTGGAGGGCCTGCGCTCTGGCGCCCCAGAGGAGGCAACGCCCTGCTCCGCTGGGCCGGCGCCCTTCCGGTCCGGGGTCCGAGCCGGGCTGCCCGGGTCTGGCCGAGCGGTTGCAGGGCACGCCGGAGGCCCCCGTCGGCCGCCAGGCCGAGCCCGCTCCCCCGGGCGGCCCGTGGCCGGTCGCATCACCCGAACAACTGCTTACTTGGCTGATGGCGCTGGCGGCTGCCGTCGCCCAAGCCCGAGCCTGGGCAGCAGACAGGCTGGCTGGGGCTGTGAGCCGGTGACGGTGACGGCTGGGCGAGCGGCCCCGATGTCCCCAGCAACTCGCCACACCTACGAAACCAGGAGCCCACCTGAACAGCGACGCGATAGACCTGATGCCCCATCAGAACGAGCGTCAAATGAGCGTCCAGACACCTCGCAGAGCGTCATTTCAGCGTCAAGATATCGCCCGTAACGCACATAGCGCACACCATGCGCACCCATCGAAACCGCAGGTCAGCGGCCCTTTCCGGCAGGCTCCAGAATCGCCACGCACTCCACATGATGCGTCATCGGGAACAGATCGAACGCTCGCAGCGTCCGTACCCGGTAGCCGCCCTCGCGGAAGTACGCCAGGTCTCGGGCCAGGGCCGCGGGGTCGCAGGCCACGTAGGCGATGCGGCGGGCGTTGAGGGTGGCCAGGTGGGCGACCGTCGCGCGGCCGGCGCCCGCGCGCGGGGGGTCGAGGACGATCAGGTCGACCTCGGTGATGCCCGTGCGCGGCAGGACCGACTCGACCTTGCCCTGCTCGATGCGGACCCGCGGGAAGCCGTCCAGGTTGTGCCGCGCGTCCTCGACCGCCCGCTTGCCGGTCTCGATGCCGAGGACCGCGCCCTGGTCGCCGAGGCGGTCGGCGAGCGCGCCGGCGAAGAGGCCGACGCCGCAGTAGAGGTCGAGGGCCATGTCGCCCTTGCGGGGCAGCAGGCCCTGCATGACGGCCGTGACGAGGGTGTCGGCCGCCTTCGGGTGGACCTGCCAGAAGCCGCCGTTGCCGACCCGGTACGTCCGGCCGTCCGCGCGTTCGCGGACGAAGGGCCGGCCGTGGACGCGGTGCACGCCGCCGGAGTTCTCGTCGACCCGCTGCACCGACACCGGCCGGTCCAGTTCGACCAGCGGAAGGCGGGCGCCGGGGCGCGGGGTGAGGATCACCTGGCGGTCCTGGGAGCCGGACGCGGCGATCGCCTCGACCGACTCCATGCCGGTCCAGTCCCGCTTCTCGATGCCCAGCTCGCTGACGCCGGCCGCGGCGATCATGCAGTGGTCGATGCGCTCGACCTCGTGCGAGCGGTGCCGGCGCAGTCCGGCGTGGCCCTCGGCGTCGACGGCGTACTGGACCCGGGTGCGCCACTGCGGCACCTGGCCGGCGGGCAGCTTGTCGCCCTCGGCCGGGACCACGGTGCCGTCCCAGCCCGCCTCCTCGGGCGTGAGCCCGGCGAGCCGCTGGAGCTGTTCGGCGACGACGTCGGCCTTGAGGCGGCGCTGCGCGCCCGGCTTGGCGTGCTGCCAGTCGCAGCCGCCGCAGCGGCCGGGGCCGGCGAAGGGGCAGGGCGCCTCGATGCGGTCCTTGGACGCCTCCAGGATCCGTACGGCGTCCGCGCGCAGGAAGCGGGCGCCCTCCTCCCCCTCGGTCACCCGTGCCACCACCCGCTCGCCGGGCAGCGCGTGCCGGACGAAGAGCACCTGGCCCTCGGACGTGCGGGCGATGCAGTGGCCGCCGTGGGCGACGGGGCCGATCTCGACCTCGTACTCCTCGCCCACCACAGACGTGGTCGGTTCTGCCTGCATGGTGGGGTGACTCCAGATCGACGAGGGGGGCGGAGGCGCGGGGCCACGGGGCCGGTGACGGCCGTGGACCGGTGGATCCGACAACAGCCCACCAGTCTACGGCCTTCCCGTCGCCGCTCAGTCCTTGCCGGACGGCTCCTTGGGCCGCACCACGGCCGGGCCCCGCCGGACCGCGCCCGGCGCGCTCCACTCCTGCCGCTTGCGGGCGCGGGCCCGGGCGGCCTCGGAGGACGCCAACTGGTAGGGGACGGAGGTGACCATGACGCCGGCCGTGAACAGCAGGCGGCCCTTCAGGCGCAGCGCGCTCTGGTTGTGCAGCAGGTGCTCGTACCAGTGGCCGACCACGTACTCCGGGATGATCACGGAGACCGCGTCGCGCGGGGACTCCTTGCGCAGGCTCTTGACGTACTCGATCACCGGGCGGGTGATCTCCCGGTACGGCGAGTCCAGGACCTTCAACGGTACGTCGATGCCGCGCCGCTCCCACTCCTCGCGCAGTGCCTTGGTCTCGGCCGGGTCGACGTTGACGGTCAGCGCCTCCAGGGTGTCCGAGCGCATCAGCTTGGCGTAGGCCAGGGCGCGCAGCGTGGGGCGGTGGATCTTGGAGATGAGGACGACGGAGTGGACGCGCGAGGGGCGGACCATGTCGTCGCTCGGGCCCTCGGGGGCGGCGATCTCGTCGGCGACGCGGTCGTAGTGCTTCCGGATCGCGGTCATCGTCGCGTAGAAGATGCACATGCCCAGCAGGGCCACCCAGGCGCCGTGCGTGAACTTGGTGACGAGGACGACGACGAGCACCAGGCCGGTGAAGAAGGCGCCGAACGCGTTGATCGCGCGGGAGCGGATCATGTGGCTGCGCTTGGCCGGGTCCCGCTCGGCGGCGAGGTGGCGGTTCCAGTGCCGGACCATGCCGGTCTGGCTGAGCGTGAAGGACACGAACACGCCGACGATGTAGAGCTGGATCAGGCGGGTGGAGTCGGCGCCGTAGATGAACACCAGCAGCATCGCCGCGCCGGCGAGCAGCACGATGCCGTTGGAGAAGGCGAGCCGGTCGCCGCGGGTGTGAAGCTGGCGCGGCAGGTAGCGGTCCTGGGCGAGGATCGAGCCGAGCAGCGGGAAGCCGTTGTAGGCGGTGTTGGCGGCCAGGAACAGCACCAGGGCGGTGGCGGCGGCGAGCAGCACGAACAGGAAGCTGCCCTTGCCGAAGACCGCCTCGGCAACCTGGGAGATCACCGGGTTCTGGACGTAGCCGGTCCCGAGCGGCACGCTGCCGTGGAACAGGTCGGTGGCCGGGTGCTCGGCCATGCGGACCTTCGTGACCATGGCGAGGGCGATGATGCCGCAGAACATGGTGACGGCGAGCAGGCCCATCATCGCCAGCGTGGTGGCGGCGTTCTTGGACTTGGGCTTGCGGAAGGCGGGGACGCCGTTGGAGATCGCCTCGACGCCGGTGAGGGCCGCGCAGCCGGAGGAGAAGGCGCGCAGCAGCAGGAAGACGAGCGCGAAGCCGGCGAGGCCCTGGTGTTCGGCCTTGATGTGGTAGGCGGCCGTGGGGGCCCGCATGGTGTCGCCGAGGACCAGGCCCCGGAACGCGCCCCACAGGATCATGATGAAGACGCCGCCGACGAAGACGTACGTCGGGATCGCGAAGAGCTTGCCCGACTCCTTCACGCCGCGCAGGTTCATCAGCGTCAGCAGCACGATCACGGCGGCCGCGCAGAGCACCTTGTGCTCGACCACGAACGGGACCGCCGAGCCGAGGTTCTCGATGCCGGAGGAGATGGAGACGGCGACGGTCAGGACGTAGTCCACCAGCAGGGCGCTGGCCACGGTGAGGCCGGCCTTGGGGCCGAGGTTGGTGTTGGCGACCTCGTAGTCGCCGCCGCCGCTCGGGTAGGCGTGCACGTTCTGCCGGTAGGAGGCGACCACGGTGAACATCAGCACGACGACCGCGACCGCGATCCAGGGGCTGAAGTGGTACGCCGACACGCCCGCGATGGACAGGACCAGCAGGACCTCCCCCGGCGCGTAGGCGACGGAGGACAGCGGGTCGGAGGCGAAGACGGGGAGTGCGATGCGCTTCGGCAGGAGCGTCTCGCCCAGCCGGTCACTGCGCAGTGCGCGCCCGATCAGGATCCGTTTGGGCACGTCGGTCAGTTTGGACACGAGAGAGGATCGTAAGCCTTCGAACTGGCACCCGCCCACCCGGCGTGCTGCATCTGCCTCACGAGTGAAATCGGGGGCACGCGGAACTTCGGAATCCGTGGTGCGGGTGCCCGCCGTGCCGAGTCGGCAAACCCCGTCTGTCAGCGCACTTCGGAGGTCGCGTGCGGCCGCCGCGGAGCTGATCGGGACGCTGTGCGCCCCGGCCGGCCTCGGAATCCTGACCCGGTGCGGCGTGCGCAGCATCACTCGGCCGGCGGCCGCCGCCGGCCCGGTCACGGGGGTGCCCACCGCACGGCGCCCGTGTGTAGCTTTGGTCCGCGGTCTGAGACCCTGATGCCCAGCAGTAACTTTTGGACACCGGAAGGACGGTCGTGCACATCGTCATCATGGGCTGCGGGAGAGTGGGTTCCGCTCTCGCCCAGACCCTGGAGCAACAGGGCCACACGGTCGCCGTGATCGACCAGGACCCCACCGCCTTCCGCCGGCTGGGCCCGGGCTTCGGGGGCCGCCGGGTCACCGGGGTCGGCTTCGACCAGGACACCCTGCGCGAGGCGGGCATCGAGGAGGCCGGCGCCTTCGCCGCCGTCTCCAGCGGTGACAACTCCAACATCATCTCCGCGCGCGTGGCCCGCGAGATGTTCGGCGTGGAGAACGTGGCGGCCCGCATCTACGACCCCCGCCGCGCCGAGGTCTACCAGCGTCTGGGCATCCCGACCGTGGCCACGGTCCGCTGGACCGCCGACCAGATGCTGCGCCGGCTGCTGCCGTCCGGGGCCGAGCCGCTGTGGCGCGATCCCACCGGCGGGGTGCAGCTCGCCGAGGTGCACGCCTCGCCGAAGTGGGTCGGTCACAAGATCAGCAAGCTGCAGGACGAGACGGGCGTCCGGGTGGCGTTCCTGACCCGGCTGGGCGAGGCGGTCCTGCCCACCTCCCAGACGGTGTTGCAGGAGGGTGACCTCGTGCACGTGATGATGCGGACGGACGACGTGGAGAAGGTCGAGGCGGCGTTCGCCGGTGGCCCGGAAGAGGAGGGCGGTCACTGATGAGGGTCGCCATTGCCGGGGCCGGTGCCGTCGGCCGCTCGATCGCGGGCGAGCTGCTGGAGAACGGCCACGAGGTCCTGCTGATCGACAAGGCGCCGACCGCCATCTCGGTCGAGCGCGTCCCGCAGGCGGAGTGGCTGCTCGCCGACGCCTGCGAGATCACCTCCCTGGACGAGGCGGCGCTCCAGCGCTGCAACGTCGTGATCGCCGCCACCGGCGACGACAAGGTGAACCTGGTCGTCTCGCTGCTCGCCAAGACGGAGTACGGCGTGCCGCGCGTCGTCGCCCGGGTGAACAACCCCAAGAACGAGTGGCTGTTCACCGAGGCCTGGGGCGTGGACGTGGCCGTCTCCACCCCGCGGCTGATGTCCGCCCTGGTCGAGGAGGCGGTGAGCGTCGGCGACCTGGTCCGGCTGCTGCGCTTCAGCCACGGTGACGCCAACCTCGTGGAGCTGACCCTGCCGGAGGAGTCGGCGCTGGCCGGCACGCAGGTGGGGGACGTGGAGTGGCCGCAGGACACCTCCCTGGTCACCATCATCCGCGGTACCCGGGTGCTGACGCCCTCCAAGGAGGACTCCCTGGAGCCGGGCGACGAGCTGCTGTTCGTGGCGGCGCAGGCCCGGGAGGAGCAGTTGGAGGAGCTGCTGTCGGTGCGCCGGGAGAGCTGAGCCCGGACGGACGGAAGGGCGCCCTTGGTGACAAGGGCGCCCTTCGGCGTCGTAGGAGAGCGTCGAGCGGGAAGGCCGGCGGCGGTACGGCGGCCGCTCCGGGCTCGGCCCCTCAAGGCTCGGCCCCTCAAGGCTCGGTCGCTCCGGGGCTCGGTCGCTCAGGGATCCCTGCGGTGCCGGCCGCCGTTGTTCGGCTCGCCGCTCTCCGCGGCCTGGCGCTCCCGCTCCGCCTTCTCGGCCTTCGCCGCCTTCTCAGCGTTCTCCTCGGCCTCCATCTCCGCGAACACGTCGATGGGGGCGGGCGCCTTCGCCAGGAAGACCCAGGTGAGCCAGACCGCGAGCAGGAACGGCGGGATCTTCAGGGCGATCAGGACCCAGCCGAGCTGGGTGGTGTCGGCCCACCAGTACAGCGGGAAGAGGATCGCGCACTTGGCCAGCAGGATCAGGCCCCAGGCCCAGCTCGCCTTGGCGTACGCCTTCTTGCGGCCCGGGTTGCGGGTGCGCCAGGAGAGGTTCTCCTTGAACACCGGGCCCAGGATGAGGCCCATCAGGGGCACGCCGGCGAGGGTCGTGACGATGTACGCCAGCGCCAGGCCCAGCGTGTACAGCATGCCCGGCAGGTAGAAGTTCTTGGCGTTGCCGGTGAACATGGCGAACGCCACGCCGAAGGCCACCCCGAAGACGCCGCTGAAGGCGTGCTTGACGGTGTCCTTCATGACCAGCCGGACCACGACCAGCACCAGCGAGACCGCCAGCGCGGCGATCGCGGAGAGGTGCAGGTTCTTGTCGATGGTGAAGATCGCGACGAAGAGCAGGCCCGGCACGACCGTCTCGACCATGCCGCGGACCCCGCCGAAGGCCTCGAACAGCGCCGCCTCGGTCACCGCACGGGCGTCGTCGGGCTGGATCTGTTCGGTGTCTTCGGTCGGCTTGTCGAGGGACGTCACCGGCTACTCCCGTCCGAGGGGTCGCAGTTCGTATTTCGGGTTGAACAGCACCCGGCGGCCCCGGCTCATGGAGATCCGGCCCGATGCGATCAGCTTGCGCCCCGGTTCTATGCCCACGATGGAGCGCCTGCCGAGCCACACCACGTCCAGCGCGGCGGAGCCGTCGAACAGCTCCGCCTCCAGGGCCGGGACTCCGGCGCGCGGACGCAGGGTGACCGTGCGCAAGGTACCAGTTACGGTGACGATCTGCCGGTCGTGGCAGTCGCCGATCTTGGTGCAGCCTGCCGTCTCGGCGTCTTCGCGCAGCTCCTCCGACTCCAGGTCCTCCTGGGACGAGGAGAGCCGGTCGAGCATGCGCCGGAACCGGCCGGCCGGCTTCTCGGAACGAGGAACAGCAGTCATGACTGAAGCCTACCGGGGACCCCCGACAGGGCGGATAAGGTCACCCGCCCGCCGCCCGCCCGCCGGGCCTCTGGCCTCCGGTTCACTTCTCGAACCGGTAGCCCATCCCCGGCTCCGTGATGAAGTGCCGCGGGTGCGACGGGTCCGTCTCCAGCTTGCGCCGCAGCTGCGCCATGTAGACCCGCAGGTAGTTGGTCTCGGTGCCGTAGGAGGGCCCCCACACCTCCTGGAGGAGCTGCTTCTGGCTGACGAGGCGGCCGGTGTTGCGGACCAGCACCTCCAGCAGATGCCACTCGGTCGGGGTGAGCCGGACGTCCTTGCCGCCGCGGTTGACCTTCTTCGCGGCCAGGTCGACGGTGAAGCCCTCGGTCTCCACAGTGGTCGGCTCGTCCTCGCCCGGCCCGACCGGCTCGGCCCGGCGGACCGCCGCCCGCAGCCGGGCCAGCAGCTCGTCCATGCCGAACGGCTTGGTCACGTAGTCGTCGGCGCCCGCGTCCAGCGCCTCGACCTTCTCGTCGGAGGAGTGCCGGGCGGACAGCACCAGGATCGGCACCCGGGTCCAGCCGCGCAGCCCCCGGATCACCTCGACGCCGTCCATGTCGGGCAGTCCGAGGTCGAGGACGACCACGTCGGGGTGGCGGGAGGCGGCGAGTTCGAGCGCGGTCCTGCCGTCGCCGGCCGCGTCGACCTCGTACCTGCGTGCCTTGAGGTTGATCACGAGCGCGCGCACGATCTGCGGCTCGTCGTCGACCACGAGCACCCGGGTCGTCATAGGACCTGCCTTTCCGGTTCTGCGATGTCCGTGTCCGCGCGCGGGGTCACGGGAGGCGGCGCCGCCGCGCGCAGGCTCAGCACCATGGTGAGCCCGCCGCCCGGGGTGTCCTCCGCGTGCAGGGTGCCGCCCATGGCCTCGGCGAAGCCCCGGGCGACCGCGAGGCCGAGTCCGACGCCGGCTCCGCGCGGAGCGTCACCGTACCGCTGGAAGGGCTCGAAGATCCGTTCCTTGGCCTCGTCCGGCACGCCCGGGCCGCGGTCCACCACGCGCACCTCGACCCGGTCGGCGATGGCGCTCGCGGCGACCAGGACGCGCCGTCCGCGCGGACTGTACTTGACGGCGTTCTCCACCAGGTTGGCCACCGACCGCTCCAGCAGCCCGGGGTCGACGGCGACCATCGGCAGCGTCTCGGGCACGTCCAGCGCGACGCTGTCCTCCGGTACGCCGCCGAGGGCCATCGGTACGACCTCGTCCACGTCGATCTCGCGGATCAGCGGCGTGACGGTGCCGGTCTGGAGCCGGGACATGTCGAGCAGGTTGCCCACCAGGTGGTCGAGCCGGTCGGCACCCTCCTCGATGCCCGCCAGCAGCTCCGCCTGGTCCTCCTCGGACCAGGCCACGTCGTCGGAGCGCAGCGAGGAGACCGCGGCCTTGATGGCGGCCAGCGGGGTGCGCAGGTCGTGGCTGACGGCGGCCAGCAGGGCGGTGCGGATGCGGTTGCCCTCGGCGAGCGCGCGGGCCTGGTCGGCCTCCTCCTGGAGACGCCGGCGCTCCAGGACGACGGCGGCCTGCGCGGCGAAGGCGGCCAGGACCCGGCGGTCCGCCGCGGGCAGCACCCGGCCGGTGAGCGCGAGCGCCATGCGGTCGCCGACGGGCATGTCCACGTCGGCGTCCTCGGGGCGCTCCAGCGGCGGTCCGGTGCCGGCCCGGCCCGCGCAGGTCCAGGGCGCCACCTCGCTCTCGCGTTCCAGCAGGGCGGCCGACTCCAGGGCGAAGGTCTCCCGGACCCGTTCCAGCAGTTCCTCCAGTCTGGTCTCGCCGCGCAGCACGTTGCCGGCGAGGAAGGAGAGGATCTCGGCCTCGGCGCGCAGCCGGGCCGCCTGATGGGTGCGCCGGGCGGCGAGGTCCACCACCGAGGCGACCGACATGCCGACGCCGAAGAAGATCGCGATGGCGACGATGTTCTTCGGGTCGGCGACGGTCAGCCGGTGCAGCGGCGGGGTGTAGAAGTAGTTCAGCAGCAGCGAGCCGAAGGCGGCCGAGGCCAGCGCGGGCAGCAGGCCGCCGAGCAGGGCCGCGGCGACGGTGACGGCCAGGAACAGCAGCATGTCGTTGGCGAGGCCGAGGTCGACGGTGTTCAGCAGCACCGCGAGGACCGCGGGGCCGGCCAGTCCGACCAGCCAGCCCCACAGGAGCCGGGCCCGCCCCAGCCGGCCGCCGCGGGCCACGGGCAGGCCGCGGCCCTTGGCGACCTCCTCGTGGGTGACGATGTGCACGTCCAGGTCGGGTCCGGAGTCCCGGGCGACGGTGGCGCCCACGCCGGGCCCGAAGACGTACTGCCAGGTCTTGCGGCGCGAGGAGCCCAGCACGATCTGGGTGGCGTTCACCCCGCGCGCGAAGTCGAGCAGGGCCGCCGGGATGTCGTCGCCGAGCACGTGGTGGAAGGTGCCGCCCAGGTCCTCCACCAGGGTGCGCTGGACGGCCAGCTCCTTCGGGGAGGCGGAGGTCAGTCCGTCGCTGCGGGCGATGTAGACGGCCATCACCTCGCCGCCGGCGCCCTTCTCGGCGAGCCGGGCGGCCCGGCGGATCAGGGTGCGTCCCTCGGGGCCGCCGGTCAGGCCCACCACGATCCGCTCCCGGGAGCCCCATATCGCCGACACCCGGTGCGCGCTGCGGTACTCGGTCAGGTACGCGTCGACGCGGTCGGCCACCCACAGCAGCGCCAGTTCGCGCAGGGCGGTGAGGTTGCCGGGCCGGAAGTAGTTGGACAGGGCCGCGTCGACCTTGTCGGGCTGGTAGATGTTGCCGTGGGCCATCCGCCGGCGCAGGGCCTGCGGGTCCATGTCCACGAGTTCGATCTGGTCGGCCCGGCGCACGAGTTCGTCCGGGACGGTCTCGCGCTGGCGCACCCCGGTGATCGACTCCACGACGTCACCGAGTGACTCCAGGTGCTGGATGTTGACGGTGGAGACGACATCGATGCCGGCGTCCAGCAATTGCCGTACGTCCTGCCAGCGCTTGGGGTGGCGCGAGCCGGGGACGTTGGTGTGGGCCAGCTCGTCCACGAGGGCGACGGCGGGGGCCCGGCGCAGTACGGCGTCGACGTCCATCTCCTCGAAGGCGGCGCCCTGGTGCTCCAGCCGGCGGCGCTCCACCCGCTCCAGGCCGTGCAGCATCGCCTCGGTGCGCGGCCGGCCGTGGTGCTCGACGAACGCGACCACGCAGTCGGTGCCCCGCTCGGCGCGGCGGTGCGCCTCGGCGAGCATGGCGTAGGTCTTGCCCACGCCCGGTGCCGCGCCGAGGTAGATCCGGAGCGTGCCGCGTGCCATGGCCCTCCTCGTCTTCCCGTGCCGGTCGCCTACGCAGCGTCGACCCTACGGCCAAGGATCGCGGTACACGGGGCAGGGGCGCGAGCGGCGGGCAACTTTGACGCATCCCTGATGAGCGGCTCGCCACGCGGCGGGCCTAGGGCTCGGTGATCTCGCCGTCGCGCAGATCCAGCACCCGGTCGGCCAGGTCCAGCAGCGTCGCGTCGTGCGTGGCGACCAGAGCGGTGGCCCGCTCACCGCGGACGACGGCCCGCAACAGCGCCATGACGGCGTGCCCGGTCTCGGCGTCGAGCCGGCCGGTCGGCTCGCCGGCGATGAGCAGGGCGGGGCGGCCTGCGAGGGCCCGGGCGACGGCGACCCGCTGCTGCTGGCCGCCGGACAGCTCGCCGGGCCGCTGTGCCGCGTGTCCGGCGAGCCCGACCAGCGACAGCAGCAGCGCCACCCGCTCCTCGCGCACGCGCGGGCCGGCGCGGCGCAGCCGCAGCAGCTCGTTCTCGCCGAGCCCGGCGAGGTCCCGGCCCTCGACCCGGGCGCGGCCCCGGTCGGGCACGTCGAGCCCGCCGACGATGTTTCAGCAGGGTGGTCTCGCCGGAACCGGAGCGGCCCTTGAGGGCGACGAGCTCGCCGCGCGGCACCTCGACGGACGCCAGTATCACCGGCCGGAGCGACACCCCGGAAGGGGTGCGGGGCAGCGCCCCGGAAGGGGTGCGGGGCAGCGCCCCGGAAGGGGTGCGGGGCAGCGCCCCGGAAGGGGTGCGGGGCAGCGCCCCGGAAGGGGTGCGGGGCAGCGT